>NZ_JAQYWT010000280.1:0-234202 GCF_036322545.1 Streptomyces sp. SP18BB07 | reverse complement strand
TCGTCAAGCGCAAGATGTCCAACTACTGGCTCAAGCGGGCTGAGCACCTGACATGGCCCCAGCCCACCCTCACCGGAACCCGAGCTGTCCGCATCAAACGACCCCAACCAGCAGACCCGTAAAGCAACGGCATTGCCTCTAAGAGGGCGTTTGAAGTGGGCATATTGCCCTTGATGTCCTAGTAAGTTCCTCGCCAGGTGGGGGTGGTCTCGTCCGTTATGTGCCTGGCGAGGTTGTCGTCCGAGGCGATGTGGATCATGGCTTCGGAGCTGGCGGTGAGGGTCTCGTAGTCGCGGGCGAGAGGACGGTGCATCATGATCCAACCGATACTCCGCTCGACCACCCAGCGCCTTTTCACAACGTGAAACCCACGGGCGTCCGGGTTTCTGTTGACGACCTCGACGTCGATTCCGAGGCGGGCGCCGTGCTCGACGACGGCGTTCTTGAAGCCGGTGTCGACCCAGCTCTTGGAGATGGTCGGGTACTTCTCCTTCGCCTGGTCGAGGAGGCGTATTCCTAGGGCGTTCTCCGACAGGCCGGCGGCGGTGACGGTCACAGCGAGGATGAGACCGATCGTGTCGGTGAGGATGCCGCGCTTCCTGCCGACGATCTTCTTGGCCGCATCGGTTACCTGACTGGTCAGGGGTACATTGTTGGAGGTCTTCACGCTCTGGGTGTCGATCACGGAGGCGGTCGGCTCGGGCTTGCGCCCCTCCTTCACGCGAGCCAGTCCCGTCAGGTCGTAATTGAGCTGGGCGAAGATCCCTTTGTCGCGCCAGGCCGCGTAGTAGGCATAGACGGTGCCGTGGCTCGGGGAGTCATGCGGGAGGTATTTCCAGGGGATTCCCGTGCGGTTGACGTAGAGGATTGCGTTGGAGACGTCGCGGAGTTCGACTTTGGCCGGCTTTCCGGTCGGCCTGCGGTCGAGGCGGGCCTTTCTCCAGGCCGTCAACGTCGGCTCGATCAAGGCCCATCGTGCGTCGGACAGGTCACTGGGGTACGGCTTGCGCTCACTCACGGCGTAGCGTGCTCATGCATGAGCCGGAGGGCTCGGTTCCGCTGTCCATCAGGCGATTCCGTGGCATCTTCAAACCAGACGGACTTCCGGGTGCAGAAGCGAACGAGACGGATGGCCGAGCCTCCGCCCCGGAGAAGGCCATTCACCGCCTACGGGATGAAAGCCCTCAGAACAGGGCAGAAATGAGAGCCGCATATAGGGCCGAACCTGCATAAACGCCCTCTAAGGCGTGGGTCGGCGACGCCGCGAACGCGGGCTGGAGTGGCTCGACAAAGCCGGAGAAGGTGGCCGACGCCGGCCTCGAAGGCCATGGTGCCGCCGTCCCGCGAGGAGCCCGCCGATTTCTACCACACCGGACGGCAGCCCACGCCTTCCGCTCACCGGCCCGGCGCACTCGGCGGCCTGTAGCTCCTGAAGGAATCCGGGCCTGTGTGATCAGGGCTGATCGCTGACGGCTCGGTAGGCCGCTGTGTAGAGGGTGTGGCACAGGTCGATCAGTTCTTCGACGGTGGCGTTCTGGTGGCCGAGCGTCCAGTCCACGAGGAGTTCGTTGACTCCGCCGACCAGACTGATCGCGGTCATGGTGAGCCGGCTGGAGGAGGCTTCCGGGCCGGGGAGCGGTCCGACGACGGCGGCGATCATTGCGGCGAATTCGTGCAGGACCTCACGGCGCCGTACTTCGAGGCGGGGGCTGGCGCCCACGACCTCGATGAGCACCAGGCGGGCCGTGCGGGCGTCGCCGGCCAGTACGCGGATGAACACCTCGAGGCCGGCGCGCAGCTGGGCGTCGACATCGGGGGCGGCAGCGGCTGCGGCCTGCGCGGTTTCGGCGATGATCGTTGTGATCACATCGTCGTAGACCCCGGCGAGCAGGTCTTCTCGGTCGCGGAACGACTCGTAGAAGTAGCGCTCGGTCAGCCCGGCGTGCGAGCACACCTGCTTGACGGAGACCGAGGCGTATCCGGCCGTGCCGAACAGGTCGAGGCCCGCCTGGATGAGGCGGGTGCGGCGCTCCCGCTGTCGTTGCGCTGCGTCGCGTCCGCCGTAGCGCCGCCCGGCGGTCTGTGTGCCGGTCATTTCTCCCCTTCGCAGAGGTGTTGACACCGGTGTGCTCCGAACTGACACTCTAGCTTGTCAGTTTATCTGACACGGCGACGTGTCAGACGCGCGTGAGGGCCGCTTGCCGCTCGGCGTTCCGCTCATGCTCAGGGCAAGAAAGGGGCTCGACCGTGGCAGCACCGCCCAAAGACCCGTACCCGTTCAGCCGGAGAAACCGCGACAGGCTCCCCCGCACACAGCCGCTGACCGGCAAGGTGATCGCGGTCACCGGGGCGGGGCGCGGAATCGGGCGTGCCGTCGCGGCCCGACTTGCCGCGGCCGGAGCCTCCGTGGCGATCGGCGATCTCGACGCGGAGCTCGCCGTCGAGACGGCCGGCGTCATCGGCGCGCATCCCGGTGGCCGGCTGCTCGGGCTGTCTCTCGACGTCACCGACACACCTTCCTTCGAAACCTTCCTGCGCACCGTCGAGAGCCGGCTCGGGCCGATCGACGTACTGATCAACAACGCCGGAATCATGTGGGTGGGCCCCTTCGAGGAGGAACCGGAGGAAGCCGCCCTGCGCCAGTTCGACGTCAACCTCCACGGCGTACTGCGGGGGATGAAACTCGTGATTCCGGGGATGCGGAAACGCGGTCGCGGCCACGTGGTGAACATCGCCTCCGCCGCTAGCAAGGTCGCACCGGCCGGCGAGGCGACCTACGCGGCGACGAAGCACGCCGTCCACGGCTACAGCACCGCCGTCCGCGCCGAACTGCGCGGCACCGGCGTGCAGGTGTCCCTGGTGATGCCCGGCGTCGTGGACACCGAGCTGGCCGTGGGCACCACGGCCAGCCGCACCCCACGCCTGACGACGGATCAGGTGGCCGACGCCGTGCTCGATGTCGTGCTGCGCCCGCGGTTCGAGGTCTTCGTGCCACGCCAGATAGCCGCCCTGACCCGGCTGGCCGCGCTGCTGCCGGGCCGTGCCCGCGACGCCCTGCATCACCTTCTTGTCCCCGACCAGCTCGCCGCCCTGTCCGACCGGGCGGTCCGCGCGGCCTACGAGCAGCGCACCCGGACCGCCCGCCATCCCGAAGGTTGAGCCCGTGACCACCACGCCCAAGCCGGCGCCCAGCGCGGAGAAGGCCCAGGACGCCGCCGCTCCGCGTCCCATCCCCGAATTCGACGGTATCCACGACGTATGGCCCCGCGGTGACCGGCTGCACGCCGTGCGCAGCGCCGCGGCCGCCTACCGTGAGCGGTTCGTCCAGCAGGGCCGCATCCACGCCGTCCGAAGTTTCGACATCACCGCCGCCCCGTACCCGACCCGGTTCGGCTTCCACGGCGCCGCGCTCGCCGTCAACCCGTTCGTGAGCATCGTCAACCGGATGCTCGTCGTGCAGTTCGACGGCTTCGACGGTGAGCCGAAAACGCTGGTGTGGGAGCCGACCGTCGCCGCCGGATCGGCTCAAGCGCCGTTCTACGCCCAGCTCAAGCGGCTGGCGGGGGACTTCCTCACCGAGCACGTCTTCTCCCGCCAATACCAGGACCCGGACACCGTCCTGCCCTCCTGCGGTCTGCGACCCGAAGACGTGGACTTCGTCAGCTTCGACCACCTGCACGTCCAGGACGTGCGCATGATCATGGGCAGTACCAGCACCATTCCGGGCGAACGGGCGCCCCGCGAAGCGCTGTTCCCGCGCGCCCGGTTGCTGGTGCACCGCAGGGAACTGGGCACGTTCGAATCGACGCATCCGATGCAGTGGGCCTGGTACGTCGACGGAGGCATGGACGGCGTACCGCCCGAGCGCGTCACCGCCTTCGACGGCGATGTGGAACTCGGCGTCGGCGTCAGCCTGCTGTGGACCCCCGGCCATACGGACGGCAACCACTCCCTGGTGCTGAACACCCCCGACGGGGTGTGGGTCTCCTCCGAGAACGGCATCTCGGCCGACAACTGGCAGCCCGAGCTCTCCCGCATCCCCGGGGTGCGCCGCCACGCCGCGTTCTACGGCCATGAGGTGGTGCCCAACGCCAACACCCTGGAGGACTCTCTCGACCAGTACGACTCCATGGTCAAGGAGAAAACCCTCGCCGACCCCAGCCGACGCGATCCGCGCTGGCTGCAGATCCTGCCCTCCTCGGAATTGGCGACCTTCAAGCGGCACTGGCCGGTACAGCCCGGCTTCTTCCACGGCGGTCTGAACTACGGCGAATTGACCCGTGCCGGCGGTGGCCGATGACCGGCCCCACAGCCCGCCGGATCGCCGCGGACGGCGTGGAGTTGGCCGCCTACCAATGGGGAGCGTCCACGGCTCCTGCGGTGGTGCTGGTCCACGGCTATCCGGACACCAGCGCCGTGTGGCGCCCGGTCGCCGAGCGCCTGGCCGACCGCTTCCACGTCACCGCCTTCGACGTGCGGGGAGCCGGTGCCTCCCACCGGCCCAGGGGCCTGCGCGCCTACCGGATGTCCCGTCTGGAAGCCGACCTGGAGGCGGTTCTCGACGCGGTGAGCCCCGGCCGCCCGGTGCACCTGGTCGGACACGACTGGGGATCGATCCACTCCTGGGAGTCGGTCACCGGCACCCGCCTGGCCGGGCGGATCGCCTCGTTCACCTCCATCTCCGGCCCCTGCCTGGACCACGTCGGCCACCTGATCCGTGCCCGCGTCCGGCCGCGGCATCCGGATCTGCCGAAGATGCTGTGGCAGGGCGTACGGTCCTGGTACGTCACCTTCTTCCACCTCCCCCTCCTGCCCGCCCTGACCTGGAGAGCACTGGGACACCGCTGGCGCGCCTTCCTCACCGACTCCCAGGGCATGCCCGGGCACACCGCCTACCCCGCGCCGACGCTGGTCCGCGACGCCGTGTCCGGCACCGCGCTCTACCGCGCTAACATGCTGCCCCGCCTGCTGCGTCCCCGGGACCGGCCGACCACCGTCCCGGTCCAACTCCTCATCCCCACACGCGACTTCTGCGTCACACCGGTGCTGTCGTACGGAGTGGAGCGCTGGACGCGCCAGATACGACGGCACCCGATCGACGCCGGGCACTGGGTACAGCTCAGCCACCCCGATGAGGTCGCGTCCCGGATCGCGGAATTCGCCGACCGCGTCGAAGACGGTGCGCAGTGCGGTCCGGACCGCACTGCGCACCCGAACTGACCGACCAACAGGCCGGCAGTACTGGACGACTGCCTTCCCCTACTTCGATCGCTGACGAGGAGGAACCTGCCGTGTTCCGAGCCGCTCGTGCCCACCAGAAGAGGCCGTCCGAGCCCATCGACCACCACGACCTGGTGCTGCAACCCCGGGACGTCACCTTCGACTGGAGCGCCACCCCGCTGCACTGGCTGCCCGGTGAGCCCTTCGCGACCCACACCATCGATGTGCTCCACCTCATGCTCCCCGAACTCGAACGCTGGTTCGTGCGCACCTTCGAGCAGGCACTGCCACTGATCACCGATGACCGGCTGCGCGAGGACGTACGCGGCTTCATCGGCCAGGAGGCGATGCACGCCGAGGCGCACCAGGAGGTCCTGGAGCACCTGTTCACCAAGGGGCTTGACCCGGCTCCGTACACCCTGCAGTCCGAATGGATCTTCCGAAGGGTGCTCGGGGACCGGCCGGAGCTGACGCCGGCCGCCGCACACGCGCACCTTCTCCAACGGCTCGCCCTCATAGCGGCCTTCGAGCACTTCACCGCGTACATGGGTCACTGGATTCTCAGCAACGGGCACCTGGACCAGGCCGGCGCGGACCCCACCATGCTCGATCTGTTCCGCTGGCACGGCGCGGAGGAGGTCGAACACCGTTCGGTCGCGTACGACCTGCTGGTGCACCTCGATCCCCGGTACCGGCGCCGAGTGGTCGGCATGCTCGTCACCGCTCCGGTGCTGACCCGGCTGTGGATCCGCGGAGTCCGCTTCCTGATGCGGGCCGACCCCGAACTCGACGACCGGGTCAAGGTCCGCTTCCGCGACTACCTGGCCGCGGCCCGCAAGGACCTGTTGCCTCCGCCGGGCGAGTTCACCCGCTCGGTGCTGCGCTACTTCCGCCCCGGGTACCACCCGACCCAGGAGGGCTCGACCCAGCAGGCGGTCGCCTACCTGGCGGCGTCCCCTGCCGCTCGAGCGGCAGCCCGTTGAGCCGGCGACCAGTGAGGCACCCCATGAATATCAGCACACCCGTCACCCGGCCGCCGGACCTGTACGGCAGACCGCGCGGCGACTCCTTCATGCAGAAGCTGGCGGCTTTCAGCGACCACGCGGTCACGCGCCTCGCGCGGCGCGGCACTCCTCCCAGGCGCCCACCGACCACCGAGACGCCCGTGATCCGGGAACTGGTGGTCGCCACCAGGCACCAAGAGGCCGAAGATGTCATCTCGCTGCGGATGGAAGCACCAGACGGGTCAACACTCCCGCCCTGGCAGCCCGGCGCCCACATCGAACTGCGCCTGCCCTCCGGCCGCAAGCGGCAGTACTCGCTGTGCGGCGACCCCGCCGACCGGTACCACTACCGCATCGCGGTGCGCCGCATCGCAGGCGGCGGAGGCGGTTCGGCCGAAGTCCACGACACCCTGAAAGACGGTGTGCGGGTCGCCGTCGCCGCGCCCCGCAACGCCTTCCCCTTCGCCGCCGAAGCGTCCGTCCTGCTCATCGCGGGCGGCATCGGGATTACCCCGATCCTGCCGATGGCCCGGGAGGCCGCCCGACGCGGGCTGGACTGGAGGCTCGTGCATACCGGCCGCAGCCGTGCCTCGATGCCCTTCGCGGCAGAGCTGGCCGAACTCGCAGCCGCAGCCCCCGGCCGGGTCCGCATCCGTCCTGACGACGAGTCCGGCGTGCCCGAGGCAGCGGATCTGTTGAGCTTGAGCCCGGCGGCGGGCGCGGTGTACTGCTGCGGGCCCGCCCCCATGATCGACGGCGTTCGGCGCGCGTTCGATGGCAGTCGCGCGTCAGCCCTGCACTTCGAGCGTTTCGCCCCGCCCCCGATCACGGACGGCCGTCCCTTCGAACTTCAGCTGGGCGACAACGGACGGGTCCTGCCGGTGCCGTACGACCGCTCCGCCCTGGACGTTCTCCACGCGGCCCTGCCGGACATGCCGTTCTCCTGCCGTCAGGGGTTCTGCGGAACCTGCCGGGTACGGGTGGCGCACGGCCGTGTCGATCACCGTGACCGTCGGCTCACCGCCACCGAACGTGCGGAGGGCGCCATGCTGCCCTGCGTCTCGCGCGCACCGGAAGGAGAGCGGTTGGTGCTGGATATGTAAGCGATGGCCCAGCGCCAGTGGAGCGCGGGCCCGCGCCGCGAGGAACCAGCGGCAACGCTGCTACCAGACCCTTGGCGCGACCCACCGCCTGGACGATGTGACGGTCTGGGACACCGCCAGATCCAGCGGCAAGCCGAGCCACCAGACCGGCCACCGGGCGCAGCGCGAACAGTTGACGGGACATCACTTGGCTGATCTTCACCTCGCTCTCCGAGCTCCCTCGCCGGCGTCGCGGATCAGCGGCGTGGCCGCCGCTGCGACAGTCCGGGCAGCGCGCGGTGCTGACGTTAAGGCGACTTGGAGGCGTAGGAGTTGATCCGGCTGGTCATTACGTCATGGGAAGGACAGCGGCCTAGGAGACGGTGATCCCGGCGGCCATGGCGATCCCCGTACCGGCAGCCTGGTCCTACACCGAGGCCGCTGCCGCGGTCATCAGCCTGATGACGGAGCGCAACGCCCTGTCCACGGCCGCACGGCTCCGGCCGGGCACGTCGCGGTCGGGGCGCGATGGTCTGGCCCTTCGGCAGCTGGGACTGGACGAGCTCATCGCCACCGGCGAGCAGGACTTCGCCGACCGTGTCCACGAGATGACCGGCGGAGCCGAAGCCGACGTCATGGTTGGGACCTGGCTGTTGAGGGTGGAATGGTGTAGCCACGCTCGGCCAGGAGGGGCCGGTCTTGGTGAACGGCCCTGGTGAGGGTGCTGCCATTTACTCCGAAGAGCTGGGCAGTAGGTCTCGGGTGCCGAGCCTGCCGAGGTAGGGAACGGTGGCCAGGACTCTATCGGCCGTGTTCAGCCTGTCCTTCGTCCCTGCGCCGCGAGCGCGGATGTGCGCACCTCCTCGTTGCCGGAGCCGTCCCTGTCAACGTGACTCCGCGAGTTTCCCAGTCAGTGCGTTGTGGCAAACCGGATCTTGTTCGAGGTGTGCGGCGCGGGTGGTCATTCGGACAGACGTGCCGGTGGGGTCGCGGGCATGAAGAAGCGGGCCTCCCCGTAGTGACGTGGTTGTTGAAGCCCGTCACGGCCAAGGAGACCCGTTGTCCGGACAGTGGACCATTTCCGCTGCGCCCGCGTCCATCACGGCCACTCCGGAGTGTGACTGTTACGTGCACAGGTTCGGTTCGATCGCTCCGGGGCGGCGGGTGCGGTGTTACCCGAGTGACATGACGGACGTGGAATGGGCCGAGGTCCGCTCCGCGATGCCGGTACCGGCCTGGCTGCTCAATCGGGGTGGGTGCCCGGAGGCGCACTGCCACCGCGAGATGCTTCTGCCGGTGCCGGTGCCGGTGCCGGTGCCGGTGCCGGTCCCGTTCGCCGGGCCACCGACGGATCCTCACCCATGACCGCGACGACCTGGCATCGCACCGGCTGGCCCATCTCGGCGAGGATTGTCAGCAACTGATCCGCGAGGACCCCGTCCGGGGCCGGGTCCGGCACTACCGGCACCGGCTCTGCGGCCTGGTGACCAGCCCGGACAGCACCTCCCACGTGATCGTCAGCCGTTCGATCTCCCGCCGGCACTCCTTGATCAGCTCTCCGATCTGCGCGGCTTCCCCTTCCAGCCGCAGCCACTCGACCCGAGCCGCCGCCTCCCGTTCCGCAAGTAACCGCAAGATCTGATCGTCATCCACCCGCTCACCCCCACCGAAAACCGGCCAACCAGCCCATACCCACCGGCCATCGAATGCCGCAACGGGCCGACATCGCTGCTCAGCAAGCAGGTCACTCAGGAAGAAACGCGCCCTCCGGTCATCACCGATTTTTTGGCGAGAGCGACCGGCGGGCGGGCGACCTGTTGGCGTGCGAGTTCGACACAGGCACCCGCCCTGGGCTACAGGAGTGACCGCGAGAGATTCCTGCGGCTACTCGGCTGCTAGGGCGGCGACGAGATCCGGGTTTTTGTAATAGATGTCGAAATGCACGATGCGGCCGTTGCGGGAGCGGTGAAACTCGATCACCGGCATGGCAACGCTCTTGCCGGTTTTGCGGCTCGTGTAAAGAACTTCGGCTCGAAGGACGGATTCGTCCTCGTTGAAGCGTTGAACTTCCGAAGACTGCACGACAACCTCGAACAGTTCGAACATCAAAGCGAGCCGGCCGAGCACCTTGTCACGGCCGTGGGCTTGCCCGCCCCAGGGCAGAACGTCTGGAATCCAATTGGTGCAATCGTCATCGAGCAGAGTCGGCAGCTCTGCTTCGATGGTGCTACCGCGCTGGCCGGCAGTAAGCATGCGGTTAGTGACGCTCACGGGGTCGTTGCTGGCAACGTCGGCAGTCTCGGACCCTGGCGCGGTCAAGTCGTCGGACATTTTTCACTCACCTTCAGTTAGCGGTTAGTCGGCATCCTGCGCCTAAAATGACAGTCCCTGTCAATCGAGGCGCAGCATGCCAATGGAGGCGCGGTATGCCTGCGGGATGGCTACAGTGATCTCCCGTTCTGCGGGTCTCCGAGACATCACGCGTCACGCGGTAAGCGCACGGATTGCGGCTGTCGCTGTCGAACTTTTTGCCGAGCATGGCTTCGATCAGGTCACGGTCGAGCAGATCGCCGCCGCCGTCGGGATATCTCCGCGGAGCTTCCATCGGTATTTCCCCGCCAAAGAAGACACCGTCATCAATGATCCTGGCCAATATGGTCAGGCCGCCTGCGACGCTTTCACTGCCCGCCCGCGAACCGAACCGGTCTGGACCTCACTGCGCGAGGCCGTCGACGTTGTACTGAGGGAAAATGTCAGCGACAGTGAACGCGGTAAGCAGATCATGCGGATCATTGACGGATCGGCTTCCCTCCGCGCACGGGTCCTCGAAAAGCACCTATTGTGGGGGCAACTCCTCACTCCACTAGTCGCGCAGAGCCTCCCCGGAGACGACGTGCTCCTGCGCGCGCAAACGCTCACCAAAGCCAGTTTGGTTTGTCTCGGGGTTGCGCTCGCTGCCTGGGCCGAACCCGACGAAACCGCCACCGTCAGCGACCTACTCCGCCGCACCTTCGCCGCAGTCCAACCTGAAGAATGCTGAGGTAGTCGGCGGTCCAGCCCTTAGGCTGGTCCAGTCACCATCGCAAGGCGCGCCTTGGCCAGGCCGAGGCGGACTGAACGCCGCGCCAGGCGCGTCTCCCTCGGCCCATCATCGTCACCCTGAAGTGCCGAACTCAGTAATGGCCACGTCCCTGACGTGAGCTGTGGTGCATCACCGCGTTCGGCAGCCTCGGCCTTCAGGTGAGTGGGACTCAGTCGTGCTGGCCGAGATTGGTGCGCACGACCATTTTGCCGATGTTCTGTCCGCGCATCATGTCGAGGAATGCGTCGGCGGCGTGGTCGATCCCGTCGACGACTGTCTCGTCGTACGCGATGTGGCCGTCGCCCAGCCCTTCGGTCATGAGCCGGCGGAACTCGGGGGCGAGGGCGAGGTGGTCCGCGACGGTGAACGGTTCGAGCGTGAGCGACCGTGCGGCGACGTTCGCGAGATGGCGCGGGCGGCGCGCCGGTCCGGACGTGTTGTATTCGGAGATCGCACCGCACAGGGCGGCACGGCCGCCGTCGTTGAGGGTGGCCAGGGCGGCGTCGAGGTGGTCGCCGCCGACGTTGTCGAAGTAGACGTCGATGCCGTCGGGGGCGGCTTCGGCCAACTGCGCGGCGACCGGAGCGTCCTTGTAGTTGAACGCCGCGTCGAAGCCGTACTTCCCGGTGAGAAGGGCGACCTTCTCGGCCGAACCGGCGCTGCCGATGACCCGGCCCGCGCCCAGGATGCGGGCGAGCTGGCCGGCGGTGGAGCCGACCGCGCCCGCCGCACCGGACACGAAGACCGTGTCGCCGTGGCGCATGCGCGCCACGGCGGTCAGGCCCGCGTAGGCGGTGAGGCCGACCAGACCAAACATGCCGAGGTGGAGCGAGAGGGGTACGCCCGGAGCCTCCGGCACGATGCGGAAGCCCTCGGCGTGCTCCTGTGCCACGTCACGCCAGCCGTACTCGTGCAGGACCCAGGTGCCCACGGGCAGGTCCTCGGAATCGGAGGCGATGACGCGGCCGACCGCGCTGCCCGTCATCGTCTCGCCGAGGGGGAACGCCCAGCCCGGAACGTCGCTCATCCGCATGCGCATGTACGGGTCGACGGAGACGAATTCATTGACGACGCGGACGTGTCCCGGCTTGAGGGGGCCGTAATCGACCTGGACGGTGCGGAAGTCCTGGGGCGTCGGCCACCCGTCGGGGCGCGAGACGAGCTGGATCTGGGTGCTGGTGATCTCTGACAAGGGTGCTCCCGGTGTCGGGTTGTTGGTGGGGGTGTTCAGGGAGGTGAGGGCCACGTCCGGGTTGCTGTGGTCAGTCGGCTCGGTCGTGACCGGGTGCGGGCCGCGGCCGCTCCTGGTTGGTTCAGGCCGCGACCCGTGCTCGGGGCCGTTCGGAAGTGCACGGCAGAGCCGGCGGTGTCCTACAGTCCGGCGAGGAATTCCAGCAGGGCCTTGTTGAGCTCCTGCGGCTTCTCCTCCGGAAGCCAGTGGCCGGCGTCGGCGATGACGATCGGCTCGCGCGCCTGCGGGGCGACCTCCGGGAAACGCTGCATCGGGGTGCGTCCCCACAAGGTGCCGATGTCGCGGCCGCCGCCGACGAACAGCGCCGGCACCTCCAGCGGCCTGCCCTCGTAGGGCGCCAGCAGCTCCCAGTTGAGGTCGAGGTTGTGGTAGTAGTTGAGCGGGCCGGTGAAACCGGTGCGCTCGAACTCGGCGACATAGAAGCCGATGTCCTCCTGCGTGAGCCAGTCGGGCAGGTCGTCGGGCATCGGCGGCATGTTGTCGAGCATCCCCACCCCCGGAGGCAGGGACACGGTTTCGCGCAGCATCGCGGCCAGGGCCTCGTCGGAGAGCTGGGAGAAGTCGATAGCGGCCGCCTCGGGCGGCTGGGGCGCCGAGGCCGAGAAGCCGTAGAGCGAGCCCGTGAGCCAGGCGGCCGGGTCGGAGTGGAACTCGCGGTCGGCAACGCCCGGCGAGGTGAAGTACTCCTGGTACCAGAGCCGCCCGGGTCCGGCGATCTCGCGCTCGACCTCCGAGGGGCGGCGCTCGCCGAACGGGTTGCCCGGCAGGGCCATCTGCCCGCGCCCGCCGAAGGGCACGCTCACCCCCACGACGGCGCGGAAGACGTCGGGTCGCGTCCACGCCGCCGTCCAGGCCACGGCCGAGCCCCAGTCGTGTCCGACGATCACGGCCTGCGACTCGCCGAGTGCGTGCACGACGCCCACGGCGTCCGCGACCAGCTCGGTGATGCGGTAGTCGTGGACCGCCGCGGGCTTGGATGTGCGCCCGTAGCCTCGCATGTCGATGGCGACGGCGCGGTAGCCCGCGTCCGCCAGCGCGTGCAGCTGGTGACGCCACGAGTACCAGGACTCGGGGAAGCCGTGGGCGAGCAGCACCAGCGGCCCCTGCCCGGCCTCGACCGCGTGCACGCGGATCCCGTTGGCGGACAGCGTGCGCTGCTTGAACCGCTCGTCGTCCAGTGCACTGAATGTGGACGTTTTTCTCATGGCGTTCTCTTTCCTGGCGCCGGACGTCCCGCCCGGTACCGGCATGGGCGAGGTGGAGGTGCTCCGCTACGGCGGCCCGGCGCGTCCGCGAGGAAGCGGAGCCGGGAACCACGAGCAAAACTGTAACCATGACGGTTACAGTGTAGTCAAGTCGGTTACACTTTGAGGCGGGGCGGAAAGACATACAGCGCCCAGTGACGACCGACGGAAGGAAACTGCAGGTGAGCGCGAACAGCCGCATGAGTCTGGCGGTGCACGTCCTGACCTGGCTGGCCTACGACCGGCGCGGCACCGACGCGGAGATCGGGACGTCGCAGCAGATCGCGACCAGCGTCAACACCAACCCCGTCGTCATCCGACGCTGCCTCGGCCAGCTGCGGGACGCGGGACTGGTCACCGTCAGCCACGGCAGGAACGGCGGGTGGGACCTGGCCCGGGCCGCCGCCTCGATCACCCTGCTGGACGTCTACCAGGCGATCCCCGACGAACCCGTCTTCGGACTGCACTCCTCGGAACCGAACCCGGAGTGTTGCGTCGGCTGCAACATCCAGCCCGTCCTCACCCACGTCTACGACCGTGCGACCGAAGCCCTGCGCAAGTCCCTGGCACAGACCTCCATCGCCGACGTACTGCGCGATACGCTCGCGCTTTTTCCCTCCGATGCCATCCCGCACGTGGCTCTTCGGAACTAGGTGACGGCATGAGCGCGCCGCAGGTCGGTGCCCGCTGACTCACCCAGGAGGCAGTCGGAGACTGCCGCGACCAGAGGGCCGGAAACAGGTGTTACACGTGGGTGAGTTGTGCCGAATTCGATCGTTCAGCCTTCGGCGGCGGGTGACTGGGGTCCACCGCCGCGGATCAGATCTGCGACGACTTCCACCAAGCCCGCAAGGCCGTCACGTAGCCAGGGGAGCGTGATGCCTCGGGGACGGCGGTCCAGGCGGAAGGCTTGCTCGAACTCGATCTGGGGGCTACCGGTTCTCACCAGCGTGTCGGGATCGGCATCCGGATGGCCCGCCATCAGCCCGGTCAGGTGCCCCTGCCACCACCGACCCGCTCCGCCTCCTCCGCAGGCAGTCCTCCAGCACCCCCTCCTGCGGCAACGGCGGGCGGGACGGACCCACGCCGGTCACGGTGAACCCCTCGGAGGTGAGCAGATGCCCCAGCGGCACCACGCTCGCCGCCTGGGCATCGTCGACCAGCCTCACTGCCGTTCCATGCAAGGCGCCACAACGCTGTGCGCGCGCCCCTCGTAGCGGCCCCGGTCACCCAGCGACAGACGCCGCGGACGCGCCGACACGGCTCTCCACCTCCCTCGCCGCGACGGGTGCCGGATGCACCACCACCGTCGCCGCCGGCAACCGCTCGCCCACCAGGTCCACGGCCCCCCCGCTGCCAGAGTAGATGGAAGAGCACCGGCAGCACGGCGATCGGATCTCCTCCCGACCGGACCCGGCAAGCAAGCCCTGAGGCCGGGCGAAACCGCCCACGGACACTCCGCCACCGGCTCACGCCGCACCCACGGATGCCGGTAGCCCGACAGCCAGCGCGTTCCGCACCCGGAAGAGATCCAGGAACGGGCTGGCGGACTGTGTCGGCTTGCCGGGGGATGGAGAAACTCGTCGCCGCGGAGGAACGGCTGACCACGGGTGACATGACCTGACACTCCTCGGCCCTCTCGGGCCCTTGCCGGGAATACAGGACGGGGCGCCGACGGTCAGACAGGACACGAACACCGACGGTCAGAGAGGACCAGGTCCATGGACTCCTCGCAGGATGGATACCAACTCGGCAGCGAGCCCCCCGAGTTGGAACGGCTCACCCGCCAGGGCCAAGTTCTTGAACCCGCCACCCGGACCCTCTTACGGGCGGCCGGAGTCGGAACCGGCATGCGCGTCCTGGACCTGGGCTCGGGCGCCGGTGATGTCTCCTTCCTCGCCGCCGAACTGGTCGGCCCCACCGGCGAGGTGATCGGCGTAGATCAGTCGCCGGACGCCGTCGCGCTCGCCACCGCCCGCGCGAGCCGGAACCGGATCGACAACGTCCGATTCGTCGTGGGCGACATCCACGAACCCGCGCCCGGTGGGCCGTTCGACGCGATCATCGGACGTGTGGTCCTGTTGTACTCGAAGGACCCGGCCGCCGTGCTGAGGACGCAGGTCCAACTGCTCCGTCCCGGCGGCGTGGTGGCCCCCATCGAGACGGATCTGACGACCGCCGGTTCGCGGCCCGCGACGCCCCTTGCCTCCCGCCTCGTGTCCTGGGCGGCCGAGGGTTTCGTCGCGGCGAACGCCAACGCCACGCTGGGCCGGGAGCTGTGGGAGGTCCTCCTGGAGGCGGGCCTGCGGCCCCTCGGCATGCTGGGCGTCCAACCCCACTTCGGCCCCGGCGACCCGAACGGCCCAGCCCTGTTCGCGGGGATGATCAGGACGATGGTCCCCCTGCTCGAACGGACCGGCGCGGCGACTGCCCGGGAGATCGACCCCGACACGCTCGAAGCACGGCTGACGGAGGAACTGATCAACGCCGAGGCGGTACTGGCCTACGCGCAACTGCTCTGCGCATGGGGGACCAAGGACTGACCCCGGGCCTGTGGCCTGCGCGGGCCTCCAGGCCCCCTGCACCGGGGAGGTGGAGCGGAGGTCGTCCTCGGCCGGGGGACGGCCGGAGTGCTTTCCCTGGGGATCTCGGGGCTCAGAGGGTGACGCACTGGGGTGCGTTTCGAGACTGTTGGTCACAGCCACTCGTCGATTGCTGCGACCAGCACGGTCGCCTCACCCACCTTGGGCTCGGTCTGAGCCAGCTGCCGCGACGCGGGCGGACATGACGTCCAGCTCGCGGTAGGTCCAGATCCGGTCGCCCAGCCGCAGGGCTGGGCGGTGGGGGTATCGCACGACGTTGTGTGCCAGGTTCGGCTTGACCGCACCTTCCGGGTGTGGGGCGGCCCGGGTCGGTACTCGGGCTGCGGGGTTCAGTGCATCGGCTCTTGTGCGAGGTGTCCCGCCCGCGTGCGGCTCGCGGCGCGTGCCCGCGACGGGCCAAGCAGTCCGATCAGCGCGAGGAGCGTCTCGGCGGCGGCCAGGACGAGGGCGAGGCACATGGCGGTGTCGCCACCGCCCTGCCCATGGATGTGGTTCATGTGATCGGCCATGGGCTGGGGTGACGGCCACGCGAGGTGGGCCACCACCATCGTGGCGCCGAGCACGGCCATGGCCGTCCACTCCCGCGGCCCGGGCGAGCGCGGCAGCATGACCGCGCAGCCCAGACAGGTCATCGCCAGGACCAGCAGGACGAGGGCGAGAGCACCGGTGTGCTGCGTGAGCATGACGACGTGGACGAGAGCGGACAGGCCGGCGGTCACGGTGGCCGCCCGGCGCAGGATCCCGTGCGCCCTTGTCGTTGCCGGCACGGCGTCAGGACCCGTGGCAGTGCGAGGAGTCGTCGGCCTTGCTCTCCGCGCAGTGCGACGCCGTGCTGCGCGGGGCGTCGAGGGCGGGGTTGCGGTCGAAGAAGCCGACGGGCTTGAGCTTGAAGCCGGTGTAGTCGACGGGCATGACCGGCCAGTCCTCCGGGCGCGGGAAGTGCGTGAGGCCGAAGGTGTGCCACAGGACCACGTCCTCGCCGTCCAGCGGGCGGTCGCCCGCGGTGAAGGCTTCCAGGCCGTCGCCGCCCGGGCTCTGGTTGACGATCTCACCGGCCGGCCACTTCTGCGTGGGGTCGTACAGGGTGACCCACAGGTGCCGGGTCGCGAACGCGCCACGCCTGGCGATCACGCTGGACGGGTCGGCCAGCAGTGTCGGCTGTCCTTCCGGGTGCAGCGCGTACGCCACGTCCTCACCGAGCCGGTTCTGCTTGTCGGGGTTGCTGACCAGCCAGGTGCGGGAGCGCAGGTTGTCTGCGGTTCGGCGAGCTGCGAGTTCGGAGGTGAGACGGGTCCGGGACTGGCGGAAGGCGTTGCCGTAGGGGTTGGTGTCGCTGGCCGGGACGGGAACGGCGTCGACCTCGTCGACGGCGTTGCGGTGGCCGTCGACGGCCATGTCCAGGCGGGCGCAGAACAGGTGCTGGTGGAAGGGGGCACCCAGGCCCGGGGCCATCTGGGTGGCGTAGCCGTCGGGGCCGGTGTAGGCGGAGGTGAAGACCACGCCGGTGGCCTTGGCTTCCAGCTCGATGGTGCCGTCGAGATAGAGCGACCAGTAGAAGCCGTAGTCGTAGTTGCCGATGGTGAGGAAGAAGGAGATCACCAGACGGCGCGAACGGCGGGTCTCCGTCATGCCGTTGAACATGTCGGTGTGCTTCCACAGCACGCCGTAGTCCTCCTCGTGGAGGCAGATCGCGTTCTTGATGACGCGTGGGCGGCCCTTCTCGTCGCTGATCGTGGCGTCGAAGTAAGTGATGTCGCCCAGGCAGTCGCAGCCCAGCTCGAGGGAGTTGGTGTAGCGGGCGAACATGTACTCGCCCTGGTCGAAGTAGTTGATCCAGTAGCGGGCCGGGGAGGGATCGCCGTAGGGGACGACCATCTCGGGGATGGAGGCCCGGTGGACGACCGGGCGGATCTCGTCGCCGTCGCGGAAGCCGAGCTGGTGCAGGACGAGTCCTTCGCGGACGTCGAAGGTGAACCGGAAGGACCAGTCGGCCCAGGTGATGAGGTTGCCGTCGACGGTGAAGCTCGGCCCCTCGGGCTGGGTGATCTCCAGCGGCTTCAGGTCCGTGCGCTCCGGTGAGGCGTGCGGGGCGGCGTTCCACTCGCCGCGCTCCATGGGCACGGCCAGGTCTGCGCTGTCGACGACCTTGAAGACCTCGCCGGCGATGAGGTCGACGTACGCGCAGACGCCGTCCACGGGGTGGGCCCACGGCAGGTCGGTCTCGTCGAGCTGGAGGAAGGCCAGCACCCGGCAGACGCGGCGGCCGGTCTCGTCGTCGTGCCCGAAGTTACCGGCCGACAGCGGGACGGCGCGGATCTTGTGCGGGTCGATGCCGCGCTTGTCGAGGGCGCTCAGCCATTCCTCGCTGCGCAGCAGCATGGCCTCGATGTCGTCGAACTCCTCGTCCAGGATGGGAGCCTGGCCCTCGCCGGTGGCGTCCACCGTCCGTGCCTCGACGATCTCGCCGCTGGTGACGTCGGCGGTCGCGACCGTGCCGACGCCGGTGGCCCGGTCGAGGAGGATCATGCTCACGCGGCGGCGTACGGCGTCGCCCTCGTGGTGGGCCAGGACCTCGTGCTTGGGGGCCTCGTCCAGGCCGACGTACACGAAGCGCGTGGTGTCCGTGACCAACCCGGCGCGGTCGGCTGCCAGCCGTGCCGCGTCGATCTCGTCTGCGGTCAGCAGTGCCAGGGGGTGAGGGAGGGCGAGGTCGGTCATGCTGCTTCCTTCGGGGCAGAGGGCGGGCGCCCGCACAGCGGGCCCCGACGGATGGAAAGTATCAGTACCGATCGGTTAGGACAACCAGTCGGTTTGGATAATGGTGGTGCGGAACGAGGGTCAGACGGCCTCGGGAACGGTCGACGTGGCGGCCTCGTCGCTCGGCCGTGGTCCTCGCTTGAGGGAGAGGCCGGCGCCGACGAGGAAGGCCACCAGCGGTACGAGCCCCAGCACCGCCGCCAGCGCGGTCGAACCCCCGATGAGCAGAGGGAAGTTGGCGACGGCGAGGACAAGGCAGCCGACCAACCCGAGCAGGCCCAGGGCGGGTGCGGCGAGCGTGTGCCACAGGCGACGGTCCTGCCGGGAGCGGCGGAAGTGGACGATGACCGCCAGGCAGGTCAGGCTCATCAGCAGCAGGATGCCGAGGGTGGCCGTGCCGGCGAGCCAGGCGAAGACCTGGGCGACCGGGTCCATGCCGGCCGCGGCGCAGACGGCGACCAGGACGGCGGCGCAGGCCGACTGGAGCAGGGAGGCCAGGTGCGGCGATCCGTGCCGGGCGTGCCGACTGCCGCACAGGCGGGGCAGCGCGCCCGAGGCGCCCAGGGAGAAGCCGTAGCGGGCGAGGACGTTGTGGAAGGACAGGGCGGCGGCGAACAGGCTGGTCAGCAGCAGTACCTGGGCCACGTCCGAGGCCGTGCCGCCGAGGTCGCGTTCGATGGTGGTCAGCAGCATGCCGCCCGGGTCGCTGCCGGCCGCCCGTACGGCCTGTTCGTCGCCCCAGGCCGACACCAGCGCCCAGCTCGACAGTGTGTAGAAGCCGCCGATCAGCAGCAGGGACAGGTAGGTGGCGCGCGGGATCGTGCGGTCGGGGTCGCGGGCCTCGTCGCGGAAGATCGCGGTCGCCTCGAAGCCGAGATAGCTCGCGACGGCGAAGACGAGCCCGAGCCCGAGTGAGCCGGAGCCGATCTGTTCCGGCCTGAGGAACGCGGTCGACGGCCCCGAAGGACCGCCGTCCGCGACGATCACCGTGTCCAGTGCCAACACGATCCCCACCTCGCACAGCAGCAGCACGCCGAGTACTTTGCCGCTCAGGTCGATGTGCCGGTACCCGAGGACCCCGACGCCGACAAGGGCGACGCCCGACCACAGCCACCACGGAAGCGCGGGACCCCCGTAGTGCCCCACCAGGTCGGCGGCGACCGCGCCGAGGTAGCCGTACACGGCCAGTTGTACGGCGGTGTAGGTGACCAGGGCCAGGTAGGCCGCGCCCCGCCCGTTCGCCCGGCCCAGGCCGTGCCGCACATAGGAGTAGAAGGCGCCGGCCTGCGGCACATGGGGCGTCATGGCGCTGTAGCCGACGGCGAACAGCATCAGGACGGCGCAGCAGATCACGAAGGTGGCGGGAAAGGCGGCGCCGTCGCCCAGCGCGATCCCGAGCGGCACCGTGCCGCTGACGACGGTGAGCGGGGCGGCCGCGGCGACGACCATGAAAACGATCGAACCCGTGCCGAGGGAACCGGTCAGCGCGGGGGCCTCGCGATCGGTGGAACTGATGGACATCGCACCTCCAGATGGGGACTGCGCACACCATCGGGCGGAGCGGTTGCCCGGCCGTCACCATGACGTCAAACGCCAGTCACTGCTATCGGGAAAAACCGACCCTCGCGTTCCCACCTGAAGAAACCTGCGCGACACATTCCCGATACGTCCCGCAACACCAAGGCCGCTTACGGTGCCGCCCATGACGATGCAGACGGACCCACCGACGCTGCGTCCGGGCCCGCGCATGCCGGGCCTGGACCGTCGCAATCTGGGGCCGGTACAGGTGTTCGCCCAGTCCGTGTCCGCCGCCGGCCCCACCGCGGGGATGGCCGCCACACCGGCGATCGCCGCGAGCACCGCCGGAGGGGGAACTGTCTGGTCGTTCGCCATCGCCACCGCCGTGGCGCTTCTGATCGCAGGCTGCATCGGACAGTTCACCCGGCGGATGGCCGCCGCCGGGTCCCTGTACAGCCTGGCCGCCAAAGGCCTGGGGCCCGCCGGTGCGTTCGCGTGTGCCTGCGCGCTGCTGGTCGGCTACACGCTGCTGGTCTCCGCGGGGCTCGCGGGAGCGGCGATTCATCTGCACGCCCTGTTCGGCCCGGTGGGCCCGGCCACGGGCGTCGCGACGGTTCTCCTGGGCGCGATCGTCGCGGGCTGCGCCGTCAAGGGCATCAGGCTGTCCGCACGGCTGATCCTGCTCGTCGAGGGCGTGTCGATCGCCCTGATTCTCGCGGTGTACGGCCTGCTGCTCGGCGGCACCGGCTTCGAGCCGCCGGGCCATGTCCCGCAGTCGGGGCAACCGCCCGGCGGCGTCGGGGGAGTGGCCGCCGCGGTACTTCCCGCCCTCGCCGCCTTCATCGGCTTCGAGTCCGCGGCGGCACTCGGGGTGGAGGCCAGACGGCCCTTCCGGAGCGTGCCGCGTGCGGTGACGTGGACCGCGGCTGTCGTGGGGCTGATGCATGTGTGCGCGGCCGCGTTCCAGGTGAGTCTGCCGGGCAGCGCCCGTCTGCTGCCGCTCAGCGACATCGCGTCCGGACAGCGACTGCCCTGGATGGCGGCCCTGGTGGACGCGGGCATCGCGAGCTCCTTCCTCGCCTGCGCCCTCGCCGGGGCCAACGCGCTCGCCCGGGTGCTGTTCTCGCTCGGCACCGAAGGCATCGCGCCCCGTGGACTGTGCCGCACCCACCGGTCTCACCGCACCCCCCATGTCGCCGTCGCGGTGGCGCTTCCGGTGGCCACCGCGCTGCCCATGACCATGCTGGCCTGCGGGATTCCGGCAGAGCACGTACTGGAACTGCTGCTCCAGGCGTCCACGGTCGGCTGTCTGATCGCCTACCTGCTGGTCTGCCTGGCCGTGCCGTTCTTCCTGCGCGGCATCGGCGAGGCGACCCCGGGACCGATGGCCCGCGCCCTCACGGTCGTACCGGTGCTGGTCCTCGCGCTGGGAGCGTTCGTCGCCTCGGCACCCAGCGGCCCGTTCACCCTGGCCTTCGCCACTCTGACCGGGGCGGCACTGGCCTGGTACGTGTGGTTGCGCCGACGGCGCCCCGCACAGCTCAGCGGCATCGGCGTATACGACGAGACCTCGCTGGCCGACGTCCTCGATCCCCGTATTCCGCGAGCGACCTCCCCGAGCGATCACAGATGAGTACGCCCGCCGGCCTGCTGCACGTGCTCGAACACGTCGTGACCGCGGGTACCGGAGTCACCGCGAAGGAGATCTCCATGGCGCTGCGACTGCCACCCGCGACCACGTACCGGCTGCTGAACCTGCTGGTGGCCGAGGAGTACCTGGTCCGCCTACCCGACCTGCGCGGCTTCGCCCTCGGCCGACGCGCCGCCCGGCTCTCGCTCCCCTGCGTTCCGCAACCGTGCACCGCCGCACGTGCCGTGGTGACAGACCTGCGGCAACAGGTCCGCTGGGGCGTCCATCTGGCCGCCTACGCCGCTGGGCACCTGACCGTCACTGATCCCGACCAGGACCACCCGCCCACCGATGCGGCCGTGCTGGCCCGCAACCTGCACGCCTCCGCACTCGGCAAACTCCTGCTCGCCGATCAGCGTTCCCTTCAGGCACGGGTTCCCTTGAGGGAACTGCCGCATCTCACCGAACACACCATCACTGATGCCGAGCGCCTCGAACGCGAACTCATCACCGTCCACGACACAGGGGTCGCCCACCAGCTCGGCGAGCTGCGCCCGGACCGGGGCTGCCTCGCCGTGCCCATCCGTGACCCTGCCACCGGCGTGCTCGTCGCGGGGCTGGCGGTGTGCGCCCCGCCCGACCGTATACAGAAGCTGGGCGCCGACCTGGTGCCCGTGCTCCGACAGCACGCCCACCGGATCGCCCCGTTGCTCAGCTGACATACGTGTGGGGAGACCGCCGGACGGCGGTCTCCCCACACGTATCTATGCGTTCAGTCGACCTTCAGTCGCCGGCCCGGGCGACCGCGCGCAGGAAAGCGACGGTCTCGTTCTCGCGGTTGTCGGCCTCCTCCTCCGAGGTGCCGTACCTGGGGTTGGCGGACAGCTTCACGATGGTGGTGCGGCTCGCCGGGTCGACGTAGACGAACTGGTTGTACACGCCGATCGCGCTGAACTCACCGCGGTCCCCGGCCGGAAGCCACCACTGGTAGCCGTAGCCGAGGTCGAAGGTGTGCCCACCGACCCACGGCCTGCCGGCCTGAAGGTGTTCGGCCGCGACGGTCACCGAGTCCCGCACCCACTGCTCCGCGACGACCTGCTTGCCCTGCCACACTCCGCCGTTGCGGTACAGCTCGCCGATCCTCGCGAAATCGCGTGCGGTCAGGTTGAGTCCGGCGAAGGCCATCTCGGTGCCGGTGGAATCCGCGACCCAGTAGCCGGGGGACTCCATACCCAGAGGCTCGCACAGCTTCTCCGCCATGTACTCGGAGACCGGTCGCCCCGTCGCCGAGGCCAGCAGTGCTCCCAGAGCCTGTGTGTCACCGGAGTTGTAGCGGCAGACGGTGCCCGGCTCGCTCTCACCGACGGCGGTCGCGACGAAGTCGTCGAGCGTACCGGCGCCGGCCAGGACGGCCCCGAGCCGCCAGATGTCGGACTCCGGGTCGCTGTAGTCCTCGCTCCAGCGAGCGCCGGACGACATTTGCAGGACCTGCTGGATGGACACGCCGTCGTACGCGGAACCGGGCCGTACGGGCACGTAGGCGCTGATCGCATCGTCGACGCTCTTGATGTGGCCCTCGTCGACCGCGATGCCGACGAGTGCTGAGACGAAGCTCTTGGCCACGGACATGGACAGCCACTGGACGTCGGGGCCTCCGGTGAGCCAGTAGTCCTCGTAGCACACGGCGCCGTCGGTCAGGACCAGAAGTGCCGAGGTGTCGGTGTCCGCGAGGAACCGCTCGGTCGCTCGGATCTCCCCCTCGAACGTGTAGGCCTCCGGCAGGGTGACGGACTCACCCTGCGGCCAGGGGCAGGGAGTCGAGGAGGCGGGCATGGCCCGGGTCGGCATCAGATCCTTGATGCGGGAGAAGTTCTCGTACTGCGGCACGCCGGTGAACAGGCCGAGTTCGGCCATGCTCGTGGGCTTCAGATCGGTCATCGTCGTCCTTCCGCGGGGGAGCGGGAATCGGTGAGCGGCCGACACGGACGCCGTGGGTACCGATGCACGAAAACTAGCAGTACCAATTGGTTATCGCAACCGATTGGTACGCTCAATTCGGCCTTGGCAGAGCTGGGCTGGATCGGGGGGAATCAGCTCAGAGTGGGAGGCGAGGGTGGTCGCTTCGGTGACCAGGGGCTGCTCCGCGGCGCTGCTCACATCGGAGGTCTCGCATTTCAGGGGGACGCCGCGACAGCCACTCTCCAACGGGTGGTCGACGTAGGGAAGCCCAGGCGGATGAGGGTGCTCGTCGTCTCGTGGACAGGCCCGGACCCTGGGGCCGTGGAGTAGGGCGACGTGGCCGAGTCGGCAGACGCGCAGCGGATCGCTGATCGGCAGTCCGTGGGCGGCGAGTCGGCGAGCGGACTCGATGACCTGGGGCAGCGTCCAACCCGAGCCACGTCGAGGCCGTGCTCGAGGACGTCGAGGAAAGCGGTGATGTGTCCGGTCGTCGTCGCCGGCTCCTGCGCGACGAGATCCCCGTACTTCCACACGTCGGGCAGCTCGCTGCGAGCGAAACCTCCGTCAGTTAGCTCTCTGGCGAGATCACGAAGAGGCAGGCCGACGCCCCTCGCCATGTTCTCGATGTACGGCGGACGCCGATGGCCGGCCTTGTACCGCAGGGCAGGGCACGTCAGGCCGGGTGGTCGAGCATGCGGACGGCGAAGTCGATTGCGCGGTCGGCCCTTGCGCGGTCCCCGGAGACGAGGAGGTCGAGCTGAAGACCGCGGACCTGGGCGAGCAGGAGAGTGGCTAGGGCGGGAGCGTCCTCACGCGGCCATCCGTCCAGGGTGAGGCGGTCGACCAGGACGTCGATCCAGTCCTGGACAATCGACTGCGCGAGGTCTGTGTCCCTGCCGGGCTTCCAGCCGTGGTGACCGACGAGTTCGAAGAGGAGCAGGAACTGGCGCTGCTCCTGCGGCTCACACAGTCGGATCCACGCGGCTTTCACCAGCGCCGCCGTCGAGGGTGCACCGTTCAGCTCCGGATCCGAGGCCAGCCGCGTGGCCAGGTCGGTTCGGATCTTTTCCAGGACGGCCATGATCAGCTCGTCCTTGGAGGAGAAGTGGCGCAGCAGCGTTGCGTGGGTGACGCCGATGGCCTGGGCCACCGGCCGAAGGGAAAGATCGCTCACGCCGTGTTCGAGGATGTACTCGGTCGCCGCGGCCAGCAGCTCCGGGCGCCGGTGCTGGAATCGCAGTGTGCGCCCGTCGACACGAGGGGTGCTCATGGTCGCCTTCTCTCGTTCAGCGTGATCGACCGCTAAGCGTACCGCCAGGTTAGGCTAACCGCTCGGTACTGCATCCGTTATGACTGAGCGCAGGATGCCCGTGACGCGTTCGGCCACGGTCTCGCCCCCAGGAGTCCCCAGCCTGACGAAAGGCAAGGGCTCCGTCGAGGCCAGGAGGCACTGCATGTACCCATCCGGCAAAGGAGCGTCGCGGGGCCGGTCCCACCCGTTCGGGTGTGCCTGACCGGCTGGAGGTGAGCACTCCGCGACGATGTTCGAGGGCGTGCCGGCGATGTACGCGATGATGCTCGCCGACCCGGCGCTGGCGACGGCCGACCTGTCCTCACTGACCCGGTGCACCGTCGGCGGCCAGACCATCCCGCTGTCGACGATCGAGCGGTGGCAGTCCCGCTCCGGGGCCCCGCTGATCGAGCTGTGGGGATGACGGAGATCGCGGGGCTGGGCACCACCCATGCCCTCCACTCCCCGCCCGTCCCCGGCTCGATCGGGGTGTCCCTGCCTGGTGTGGAGGTGCGCGTCGCGGACCTCCACGACGTCACGCGCGACGCTCCGCGCGGCGACCCCGGAGAACTGATGGTGCGCGGCCCGATCGTCATGCTCGGCTATCACGGCAACCCGCAGGCCACCGCCGAGACCATCGAGCCGGAAGGCTGGCTGCACACCGGTGACATCGCCTCCATGACCGAGACCGGGCACGTCTTCGTCGTCGACCGCCGCAAGGACATGATCATCACCGGGGGTTACAACGTCTACCCGGCCGAGATCGAGCGCGTCCTCGCCGCACACCCCGCCGGCGCCATGGTCGCTGCGGGTCCGGTGCCGGACCCGCTCAAGGGCGAGCTGGCCTGCGCGTACGTGGTCCTTGCCCCCGGAGCACACGCCACCGAGGAGGAGCTCCTCGCCTTCGCCGGGCAGTCGCTGGCCGCGTACAAGCGGCTCCGCGCACGGTCCGCTTCGTCGACGACCTGCCCAAGACGTCCACCGGCAAGATCATGCGACGTGAGCTGATCAAACAGTATGAGCGGTGACAGGGACGGCAGGCGCGATGTTTGATGACGAGATGCCGGACCATCACCCCCTGCTCCAGCTCAGTGAGCAGTACGCGGAACTCCTTGTGGCGCTGGATCGCGGGGAGGCTCTGCGCCGGGCCTTCACGCTCCTCGCAGGCGACGCGGAGGTGGCGTGGGCGGCTCGACCAGGTGCGGGAGAGGGGCTGAGCATCGAGCAGGTCGTCGGCCAGCGGACGGGAATCCTTCGGGCGCTGCGGGTGCCCCCTGGCACGGGGCTGACCGGCAAGGTGCACCGGTCGGGGCGGGCGGAGTGGGTCGACGACTACTTCGCAAGCGTCAGGATCACGCACACCTTCGACCGGCACATGGCCACCGAGGGTGTGCGCAGGCTCCTGGCGGTGCCCCTGGTCCGGGACGGCGAGTCGCTGGGTGTGCTGGCAGTCGGGCCTCGCCGCGACGGGGCCTTCGGCGACCGCGAGTCGAACGCGCCTCGCAGCTGGCCACGCAGG
Source organism: Streptomyces sp. SP18BB07 (assembly GCF_036322545.1). Taxonomy (NCBI): domain Bacteria; kingdom Bacillati; phylum Actinomycetota; class Actinomycetes; order Kitasatosporales; family Streptomycetaceae; genus Streptomyces; species Streptomyces sp. SP18BB07. Next base: position 208,041 of record NZ_JAQYWT010000280.1, on the reverse strand, counting down.
CCGCCCTCGCCCTGTCGATCGCCGAGCGCGCCCGGCTGACCCGCGAGATCGCCGTCCACGAGGAGCGGCGGCGACTCGCGGCGGAACTCCATGACAGCGTGGGCGCGTTGCTGTTCGCCGGCTAGACCGTCTGCAGGGCCAGGCTGCGGACGCCACCAGCGCACTGCGGGAGTCCCTGCGCATGCTGCATTCCTCCCCCGCGGCGCTGGCCCTCGGTGTCGCCCTGCGGGCTGACTGCGAGGCCTTCTCCGATCGGGCCGGCGTCCCGGCCGAACTGGTCGTCCTGGATGAGGATCCCGCTGAGTTGCCCGCGTCCCGGTCGGAGGTGCTGCTGGCAGCGGTGAGGGAGGCCCTGCTGAACGTCGAGAAGCACGCTCGCGCGAGTGCCGTGACCGTGTCGGTCGGCCGCAGCGGCCCGCTGCTGACCGTTGTGCACGACGACGGCGTAGGACTGGGCCCCGACCACGTGCCGGGTCTCGGCCTCACCAAGAGCGCCGAGGCTCTCGGTCGGCTGGGCGGCGCCGTCCGCCTCGTCTCCGACCCCGACGGCGGCACGATCTGGCGGGCGCGATTGCCATGCTGACGACCCGCCCCACGCAGATCGTTGTCGTGGACGATCACCCGGTCGTCCGCTACGGCGTCGCGGCGCAGCTGAACGGCTACCCTGACCTGCGCGTGGTCGGTCACGCCGAGACCGGCGCCGACGCCGTCCAGTTGTGTGCGGGGGAACAGCCCGACATTGTCCTGCTCGACCTGCGGCTCCCCGACTGCCCCGCGGCCGATGTCGTCGCCGAGGTACACCGGGTCAGCCCCGGCAGCCGTGTGCTGCTTTTCACCGTCTTCCCCGAACACGCCGCCGTCGCACCGGCGTTGGCCGCAGGAGCCTGTGGACTGCTGGTCAAGGACGCCAGCGGCACGGCGGTACGCGACGCGATCCGCAGCGTCGCCCGCACCGGCACCTTCCGCGCCGGGCGGTCCGCCCCCTCCGCGGCTCCGGTCACCGCCCGCGAGTACGACGTGCTCCGCCTTGTCGCGGCCGGGTACACCAACCCCGCGATCGGCGACGAGCTGAACCTCTCGGTCAACACGGTGAAGACGTACCTACGGGAAATGATGCACAAGCTCGCCGCCCGCAACCGGGCCCAGCTCATCTCCTACGCCCGCACTCGCGGACTGCTCTGAGCGAAGCCGGCGTGATCGCCACCGAGCTCACGCCCGCACCCGGAGCCAGGCCAGTCAGCTCCTGCTGCCAAGCGCCGATGCCCCGCTGGAGGAGAAAGAGCTCCAGCGGGGCATCGGCGAAGCCGACGTGCGCGCCAAGCTTGGGGGAGGCCCCACCTCTTATGAGTCCGCCCTCGGTTTGGGCACTACGGAGCGACAACGACCTCGGCAAATGCGGAGCGCAGCTCAGGGGGAGGCGTCTGGTCGGTGATGAGGACATCGATGACCGACAGGTCGCCGAGGGCCATCGCCTTCTTGCGGTCGAACTTCGTGTGGTCGGCAGCGACAACGACCCGGTCCGCGAGATCGAGAAGTGTGCGGCGTACTTCGACCTCGGCGGGGTCGAAGTAGGTGATACCGCGGTCGACGGACAGTCCGCCGCAGCCGAGGATCATCAGGTCCAGATGGATCTGCGGCCTTTCCTGCGCGGCTGTGGAGGCGACCAGGCTCAGTTCGGGTGTCATGAGTCCGCCCAGGACGAGGACCCGGCTCCTCGTGTCGCGCAGTTCGAACGCCGCGTGGAGCGAGTTGGTGATCACGGTCAGATCGTCCCGGGCGGCGAGTTCGGCGGCTACGGCGGTACAGGTGGTGCCGGTGTCGATACCCACCGAGGCACCTGGCCTGACCAGGTCTGCCACGGCCCGCGCGATTCTCGACTTCTCGGACGTCATCGTCGAGGACCGGGACCCGTAGGCGGGTGCCCGGCGTGGCACGGCGCCGCCATGGACCCGGTCCAACAGCCCTGCCTGATCGAGCTCGGCCAGGTCGCGGCGGATCGTCATGCCGGACACCCCGAAGCGCTCCGCGAGTGTGTTGACGTCGACCTGCCGGGATTCCTGCAAGGCACTGAGGATGGCTCGCTGTCGGGAGTTGCGCACGGGTTCCATCTCGTCTTGAGCCACGCTCATCACGCTATCCGGCCTCCGGCCCTGGGGTTCAACCAGGGGTGACCCACTGCTGCCACCCCGTCCAGCGGTGTTCATGTGAACATTACGGCGACTCGTTCGGCCTGTCGCGATACCTGCTCACGCGGGCGGCTTCGGCTCGATACAGACGATGCCGTGGCGAGAACCCATTGACCTGCCCGCTCCCTGCGGCTACGTTCCGAGCACCCAATGTTCATTCGAACATCGTCGTTCGGAGGTCCCCATGGCTGTCGCCATCAAAGCCGGCATAGAGAAAGTGCCCGGCGGGCTGATGCTCGTCCCGATGCTCGTCGGAGCCGTGGTGCACACGGCGGCGCCGGGCTCCGGAGAGTTCTTCGGCTCCTTCACCGGAGCCCTGTACACGGGACTGCCCGCGATCCTGGCCGTCTTCTACGTGTGTCTGGGCGCGACCCTGGACGTGAAGGCGACGCCCTACATCGCCAAGAAGGGCGGTGTGCTGCTGGGGACCAAGGTCCTGTTCGCGTTGGTCGTCGGTGTCGTCCTGGGGAGGTTCCTCGGCGAATCGCCGGTCAGTGGTGGAGTCTTCGCGGGGTTGTCGACGCTGGCGGTCGTGGCGGCGCTGAACGACACCAACGGCGGCCTCTACATGTCACTGATGGCCCAGTTCGGACGCAAGCGCGACGTCGGCGCCTACAGCGTCATGAGCCTGGAGTCCGGCCCCTTCCTCACCATGGTCACGCTCGGCGTCGCCGGTCTGTCCGCCTTCCCCTGGCAGACCCTGGTGGGAGCGATTCTGCCCCTGGTGCTCGGGATGCTCCTGGGCAACCTCGATCCCCAGATGCGTCGCTTCCTGGCCCCCGCCGTGCCCGCCCTCGTGCCGTTCCTCGGACTGTCACTGGGACTCACGCTCAACCTGACGGCCGTCTGGGAGGCCGGCCTGCTGGGGGCCGGGCTGGGGCTGTTCGTGGTGCTGGTCGGCGGGGCGGTGCTGTTGCTAGCCGACAAGGCGAGCGGTGGCGACGGCATCGCGGGCCTGGCAGCGGCGACCACCGCCGGCAACGCGGCTGTAGTCCCCTCGATCGTGGCGGCCGCCAATCCCGTCTACGCGCCGGCCGCCGAGTACGCGACCGTGCTCGTGGCCTCGTCGGTGGTGGTGACGTCGATCCTGTGTCCGCTGATCACCGTCTTCTGGGCACGCCGGATCCTGAAGCAGCCCTGGGCCGCCGACGGGGTCGGCGATGCGACAGCGGACGGCGACGGGCCGTCCCCCGCCGCCCCGCACGTGGTCGGCGCGAACAGGGAAGCTGCCGCACAGCACGACGGCACCTGAGACGAACGCCCCTCACACCACAGTCGTCGAGAAACGGAGAGCACATGCGTGACCAGCGGGTCGTGCGCTGCACCTACTACCTGGAATCGGAGACCGATCCGGAACAGGCCGCCGCGGCCATGGCCGGGGAGCAGTCCAGTGGCACCTTCGTCGCTGTGCCGGGCGAGTCCCCCCGTATTCGCGAGCGGCATGCCGCGCAGATCGTCAGCGTGCGGGACCTGGGCGCGCGCAGCCCGTCGCTGCCGTCGCGGTCCCGCCCCGAGGCGGTGCGGGCCGCTCTTGTGGCGGTCGAGTTCCCGATGGAGAACATCGGGACCGACCTGGCGACCCTGCAGACCACGATCGCGGGCAACCTCTTCGAGCTGGGTGAGCTGTTCGCCTGCCGCCTGGAGGACATCGAACTGCCGGACGAGTTCGTTGCCGCTCACCCGGGCCCCGCGTTCGGCATCCCGGGCACCCGCAGGCTGATGGGGGGTGCCGAGGGCGTCATGATCGGCACCATCATCAAGCCCAACGTCGGTCTGGCCGAGGACGAGTTCCGCCTGGCCGTAAGGGAGTTGGCCAGGGCGTCGGTCGATCTGATCAAGGACGACGAGCTGATGACCGATCCGGCGTACCTCCCGCTGGAGCGCCGGGTCGCCGTGGCCACCGAAGAGATCCGGGAGGCCGAGCAGATCACCGGCCACCCGGTCATGTATGCCTTCAACATCACGGGGGACCTCGCCGGGCTCCGCCGGCGCCACGACCTGGTGGTCGAGGCGGGCGGCCGGTGCGTGATGCTCAACGTCCCCGTCATGGGACTGCCCGCGCTGGCCTGGTTGCGGGAGTTCTCCGAAGTCCCCGTGCACGGACATCGCGCCGGTCTGGCCGCGTCGATGCGCTCACCGGCGCTGGGGGTGTCGTACCGGGTGTGGCAGCGGCTGGCCCGCCTGGCGGGAGCCGACCATCTGCATGTCAGCGGTCTCGGCAGCAAGTTCTACGAGAGGGACGAGGAGGTCGCGGCCCACGTACGCAGCCTGCTCGAGCCCCTGGGCAAGACGCTGAGTCCGGTACCGACCCTGTCGTCCGGCCAGAACGTCACCACCCCGGCACCGACCTTCACCGCGGTCGGCTCGACCGACCTTCTGATGCTCGCGGGCGGCGGCGTGGCCGCGCACCCCGACGGACCGGCGGCCGGCGTGCGCAGCCTCCGGGCCGCCTGGGCGGCCGCCGTCGACGGTGTTCCCCTGGAGGTGGCGGCACACACGGCGGCCGAGGCAGGCGACCCGGCGCTGCTGCACGCCGGGCGCACGTTCGGGGGTGTGGCCTGACATGACGTACGTCAGTTTCGTGGCCGACGACCTGACCGGTGCCAGCGATGTCCTCGCACAGGCCCACTGGCACGGTCTCGACGCCGTGCTCGTCATCGGGGACAGCGGCCGACCGCTGCCTGCTGACTGCGATGTCGTAGGGATCGCCGGACCGTCTCGTTCGCTCGGCGGGGCAGCCTTCGACGAGCTGGTGCGCGCACAGCTGGAACGCATCGCCACCGTCGATGCCGAAGTGCTGATCTACAAGGTCTGCTCGACCTTCGACAGTGCCCCCGCACGCGGCAGCATCGGCAGAGGCATCGAGCTGCTGCACGAGCGCTTCCCCCACCACGGCCCGGTCGCGGTCGCACCGGCACAGCCGGGCTTCGGCCGGTACACCGCCTTCAGCAACCACTTCGCCGGCTATTCCGGCGACGCCTACCGCCTCGACCGGCATCCCGTCATGGCGCAGCATCCGTCGACTCCGATGCACGAGGCCGACCTGCGGCAGGTGATCGCCGAGCAGCTCCGTACCGGCGAGGTCCCCGCAGCCATCCACCTCCCTGCCCACGCCGATGGTTCCTTCGGCGAGCAGTGGGCGACACTCCGCCACTCCAGCCGGGCCGCCTTCGTCGTGGACGCCGTCGAGGACGGCCACCTCGACACCCTCGCGCTGTCACTGCGAGAGGACGACACCCGGCAGGGCCCGTCGATCGTGGTCGGCTCCGGCGGTGTCATGGCCGCCCTCGCCCGCACCGCTACCGGGCGGTCCGACGTGGCCGACAGCGCCCAGCCCGCCTCCGGGCCGGTGCTGGTCGTCAGCGCGTCGGCCTCCAGCACGACGGACGCGCAGATCGCCGACGCCGTCACGCACGGCTGGACCGAGCTGGCCGTGCCCACGCAGTTGCTCAACGGACAGGATCCGTCCTTGCTGGACGATCTGGAGAAGCGCTCGGCCGCCTTGCTCACGGCCGGACGAAACGTCATCGTGCACACCACGCGCGGTACCCAGGACCCTCGCTACGCCGCGGCCGGTCCCCTCGACGCCACCCATGTGGGCGGACTCCTGGGCACCCTGGCCGGAAACATGGCCGTCAAGGGCCTCACCCGGGACATCGCCGTGTTCGGCGGCGACACCTCCAGCCACGCCCTGCTGGCCATGGGGGTGAGCGAGCTGCGCGTCGCCACCCAGTTCGTCACAGCCGCCCCCGTCTGCCGCACCGACAGCGAAGCGGCCGTGGCCGGCTGCCGGCTGCTGCTCAAGGGCGGACAGGTCGGTCCGGTCGAAGTCCTCGAACGCTTCGCGCAGCCGCAGCCGCAGCCGTAACCCGCGACCTGACCACCGTCCGTCCGGGCCACCAGTCAACCCGCCACGTACAAGACACGAAGGAGTGTGCATTCATGAGGGCAGTCGTCAAAGCAGTCGCGGACAGGGGAGTCGAGTACGTCGCCGACGCGCCCGAGCCGAAGGCCGGCGACGGCGCGGTCGTCGTGGAGATCGCGGCAGCCTCGTTGTGCGGCACCGACCGCGAATGCCACGAGTGGTCGCCGGCGGCCCAGGCGTTCAACCTGCGACTGCCCGTCGTACTCGGTCACGAAGCGGCGGGCACCGTCGTCGAGGTGGGCACCGGCGTGGAGAACCTGCGCGTGGGTGACCGCGTCGCTCTGGAAAGCCATCTGGCGTGCGGTCAGTGCTTCGCATGCCGGACCGGGGACGCCCACACCTGCGAGCGCACGCAGATCCTCGGCATGCACTTCGACGGGGTCTTCGCCGAACGCGTCGCTGTGCCCCACCGCATCTGCGTCCCCCTTCCCGACGGCGTGCCCTTGGAGACCGGCGCACTGCTGGAGTCGGCCGGTGTCGCGGTACACGCCATTCAGCGAGCCGGATACTCGGTAGCAGGCCGCGGCGTTCTGGTCAGCGGCGCCGGGCCGGTAGGCATGGTCGTCGCGCGACTGGCATCGCTCATGGGCGCCGCCTACGTGATCGTGATCGAGCCGAATCCGTTCCGTCGCGCCGAAGCCGAACAGCTCGGAGTGATCACGATGGAGCCCGGAGACGGCGTCACCGAGCGCAGCCGCGAACTGAGTGGCCACCGCGGCGGGGCCGACGTCGCCTTCGAATGCTCGGGAGCGGCCTCCGCACTCCCGTCCCTGTTCGACGCCGTGCGCCGAGAGGGAACGGTCGTGACCGTGGGACACCCGGGCCGGCCGGTGCCCATCGACATCGCTGCCCAGATCAACAAGCGAGGCATCACACTGCGCGGAATCTTCGGCCGCCGCCTGTGGGAAACCTGGGAGCAGACGCTGCTCCTGCTGAACTCCGGGCGCCTGGACCTGGACTGGCTGGTCACTCACCGACTGCAACTCAGCCAGGTCGACGAGGCGATGGATCTGCTCACCGGGGACGCCTGCAAGGTGCTGTTGGTACCACGGCTGGGCTGACGCTCCGATACCGGCCGCCGTCCGCGAGCCCGTCCGAACACGACGAGCCCACAGCGTGGACGGCATGCCGCAGCACACGCGGTCGTAGGGGCGCCAGGGTCCGTCTTTAGACGGATCTTGCCCAGAGCAGAAGGGACGCGCCACTGACGGCTGCCTCGTAGGAGGTGGCGATCTTGATGCCCTACGGAGGCCAAGCGGCCAGAGCCTGGCTTTGACGCTGGGCATGGGTTCGGATGACGATCGTGCAGAGCTCTCGGGCGCGGAGTCGGGCAAGGACGATGGTGCAGAGAGCCGCGTGGGCCTGGCCGCCACCGCCGCCGTTGAGCCCTTTGCGCTGTGTCGTGCCCGAGGACGCTTCCACCGGGCTCACTCCGCCGGGACGGCACCGTCATCCTCACAGTCGTATCTGGTGGCGATGCCACGGAAGCCCTTGAGCCGGTTGAAGCATCGCTCAATGACGTTGTGCCGGCGGTGGATCTCCCGGTCGAACCCGGGCGGCAGCCCGCCGCGATGGCTGCGACGGCCGCGATTGCGGATGAGCCGAAGGGCTTCGGATGGCGGGACTTCTGCGCCCTGGTGGTCCGCGCTCGGATCCAGCTTGGGGGCTCGATCGTGCTGGTCTGGGACAACGTCCGCCTCCACCTGACCGCCGGCACGAGATCATCGACGACAGCGAGCTCGCATCTCATCGCGGCCCGGTCCCGCTACGGCGAGGTCAAGGCGCCGGTCCACCTTGTCCACGGCGAGAAGGACTGGTCCCGGCCCTCGGACCGGGAAGCCAACAAGCGACTGTTGCTGGCCGCCGACGTCACGCAGGGGCAGAAGGTCGGCCATTTCATCGCCGTGGAACGGCCCCACGTGCTGGGAGACCTGCTGAACGCGGTGGCGTAAACGACCCGAGACCGCTGTGGTCACCTCCGATCGGGTGTGTCGCGTCGGAGGAGACCCGATCAACCGTGTTCTCGAGAAAGCGTCGCGGCAGGCAAAGGAGCAGCACATGACGGAGATTTAGATCGAGTTCGATGTCCCGGCGGAGATGCGTGACGGCACGGTGCTGCGCGCGGATGTCTACCGGCCCGGCGGCAGCGGGCCGTGGCCGGTCCTGCTGAGCGGGCTGCCGTACGGAAGCAGATGGCCCTGGCGCAGTCCGCGGCCGTCGCCGCGGTGGACGCCGTCGCGGCTGTGTACGGCTTCACCGTGCGGTGGACGGCGTACCCGTGGGGCTCGGACCACGACCGGCGCCACGGAAGGATGATGGCGGTCGACGCGTTGGACGTGCTCTCCCGGCATGACGCGATCCTGCTTGGCGCCGTCGGAATACCGGAGATCCCCGACGACGTCTCCCTGCGATGGCTGCTGATCTTCTGCTCCCCTGTGTTTTCAGGGCCTGACCCGGTTCTGCTGCACGACGAAACAGGCCAGCCCCATCGAGTGCGCCAGGTCTGCCGCGTAGGCCGAGGCTTCCTCGGCCATGTTCCAGCTACGCGTAAAGGCCGGATCCGAGCTGAACGGCAACCTGATTCGCGGTCCTCCTTGTTGCGCTGCTCGTCGAGGTCGGCATGCGAGTAGGCCCATTGCTGGACCACCTCTCTGATGCCGTGCCTGCAGCCGCTGAAGCTACTTGGCATCAGTGCAGGTCACGAACGTTGCCTTGTGTCAACTATCGATCCTGGTCACACGAGATGTGACGAGGCTTTTTAGTTGGCACAAAAGCGGGACAGTGGCACTGCCTGGTGGAAGTACTCGCCGTCACAGAGGGCACGGAACCGTGTCCGTGCGTGCGGCTTCGGACGGCTCAGATCTCCTGGGGCTTGTAGGAGCTGGGGTCGCGCAGGATGACGCGGCGCAGGAGATCGACGGTTTTGGTGACGCCCTCGACGGGGGCCACAAGAACGTCCTCGTGCTCGATGCTCAGGACGTCGTCGTAGCCGGCTCGGCGCAGGGCGAGGCAGAAAGCGCGCCAGAACGCGTCGTCGTGGCCGTAGCCGAGGGTGACGTAGTTCCAGGAGCGTTCCTTGGCGGCCATGACGGGCAGCGTCTCCAGCCTGCTGGTCAGCGCCTGACGGGAGGGTTCCAGCCGGGTGTCCTTGGCGTGCACGTGGTAGATCGCCTCGCCCAGGGTCTCGATGGCGGCCAGCGGGTCGGCCCCCATCCACATCAGGTGACTGGGGTCGAAGTTGGCCCCGACCACGGGCCCTACCTCCTCGCGCAGGCGCAGGAGGGTGGGGACGTTGTAGACCGCCTGGTGGGCGTGCATCTCCAGAGCGAGCTTGGGTACGCCGCGGTCGCGGGAGTGGGCGACGAGGTCTCGCCAGTACGGGAGTACGGCTTCGGACCACTGCCAGTCGAGGATCTGTGTGGTCTCCGGCGGCCAGGAGACCGTGATCCAGTTGGGGTTGGCGTCGCCCGGCCCGCCCGGCAGCCCGGACATCATCACCACGCGGTCGACGCCGAGGAGCGGGGCGAGGGCGATCGTCCTGCGCGCGACCTGGTCGTGCTCGCGGCCGCTGGGCCCGGGGTGCAGGGGGTTGCCCGAGCAGGTGAGGGCGCTGATCGTGAGCCCTCGGTCGGCGACCTTGGCCAGCAGTTCGCGGCGCGCGCCGTCGCTGTCGAGAAGCCGGTCGATGTCGATGTGCGGAGCCGTGGACCAGGCGCCGGTGGCGAACTCCACGTGGTCCAGGCCGAGTTCGGCGGCCAGGTCCAGGGTCTCGTCGAGCGTGAGCTGCCCGACGCTGTCGGTGTTCAGACCGATCTTCATGGTGCGTCCCGTCTGCGGTGTGGTCGGGCGGGGAGCGGTCGATCCCCGCTGGTTCGGTGTGCCGGCGGTAGGGGTCAGACGTAGAGGGCTGGGCGCTCGGCCAGTTCCACCTCGACGCGGCGGCCCTCGGTCTGGGCGCGGATGCCCGCCTCGCAGACCGCGGCCACGGCGTAGCCGTCCCAGGCGCTGGGGCCGGTGACCTCGCCGCGTCGGGTGGCGTCGACCCATGCCTGGACCTCGCGGTCGTACGCCTCCGCGAACCGCTCCACGAAGCCGGGGGTGACCGTGCCGCCCCAGCGTCCGCCGGTGGTGACGAGCATGTCGTGCCGGTCGCCGATGCGGGCGGTGCCGTGCTCGCACACCGCCTCGGCCTGGACCTGGTAGCCGTAGCGGGCGTTGACGTAGATCTCGACGTCGACGAGGGCGCCGCCGTCGGTTTCGAAGACGACGAACTGGGGATCGGCCAGTCCTTCGGGCGCGTTGCCGGAGGGCCGCGGCCGCATGACGGTGACGGAGGTGATCTCCTGGCCGAGCAGCCAGCGGGTGATGTCCATCTCGTGGGTGACGGAGTCGTTGATGAGCATGGCGCTGGTGAAGTCCGGCGGGCAGGACGGGTTGCGGTGCCGGTTGTGCAGCATCAGCGGCCGGCCCAGTTCCCCGCTGTCCAGCAGCGCTTTGAGCTCGATGTACTCGTGGTCGTAACGGCGCATGAAGCCCACCTGCACTCGGCGGTGCCCGAGCCGCTGCTCGGCCTCCAGCACGCGCAGGGCGGAGGCGGCGTCGGGGGTGAGGGGCTTCTCGCACAGGACGGGCAGGTCGTGGTCGAACGCGGTGAGCAAGGCCGCCTCGTGGGCGACGCCCGGTGAGGCGAGCACTACGGCGTCGACGTCGGGTGAGGCCATCGCTTCGGCGACGTCGCCGTAGGCCGCGCATCCGTCGACGTCGGCGGCGACCGTCTTGGCGCGATCGATGTCGACGTCGACGACGGCGGCCACATGGGCGCCGTTGGTCACCTCGCTGATCCGGCGTACGTGGTCGGCTCCCATGCGGCCGGCGCCGATCACGGCGACTCCGAGGGAAGTGTGGTGGGTCATGTGGTTCCTTGCCTGGGGGTGGGGGGCGGCGGTGACGGTCAGCAGCGGGCCGGCCGAACCCGCATGGGTCCGGCCGTGACCCGAGCTGTACGCGTCAGCGCGTTCCCTTGGCGGCGAACGTGGCGACGGTTGCGACGTTGGACTTGTCGACGAAGGCCGGGCCGGTCAGCACGGGCGCGACGCCGCCGCCGCTGTAGTTGCCGTTGTTCTTGTAGAGCCAGAGGGAGTCGACGGCCAGGTAGCCCTGCAGGTAGGGCTGCTGGTCGACGGCGAACTGGATGCTGCCGTCCTGGATCGCCTTCACGAGCTCCTTGTTGAGGTCGAAGGTGGCGACCTTGGCCTTGCCGCCGCCGTCGGACACCGCCTGTGTGGCGGTGAGCGCGACCGGGGCGGCGAGAGTGACGACGTAGTCGATGGAGGGGTCCTGCTTGAGCTTGGCGGTGATGGTCGACTTCACGGACGGCATGTCGGCGCCGTTGACGAACAGGTTTTCCGTCGTGCCCGAGAAGCCCTTCTTGACGCCCGCACAGCGTGCCTCGAGGGCGACCTGGCCCTGTTCCTGAATGACACAGGCGATCTTCTTGGCACCGAGGGAACTCAGCTTCTTCCCGACGGCCTCGCCCGCGACGGTCTCGTCCTGGCCGAAGTACTCGATCAAGCCCTGCTTGCTCCAGTCGTCCACACCGGAGTTGAAACCGACCACGGGTATACCGGCCTGCACCGCCTTGGCCACGGTGTCCTTCATGGCGTCGGGCTTGGCGAGGGTGACGGCGATGCCGTCGACCTTCTGGTCGATCGCGTTCTGCACCAGGTTGGCCTGGTTGCCCCCGTTCGGGTCGGACGAGTAGACCAGCTTGATGTTGTCCTTCGCAGCCGCGGCCTGGGCACCCTTGCGGATGGTGTCCCAGAACGTGTCGCCGGGGACGGCGTGGGTGATCATCGCGATGGTCATGCGGGGCGTGGTGGCCTTGCCGGCGGAGTCACCGGCCGCGCTCTCCTCCGACTTCTTGCCGCCCGAGCTGCTGGAGCAGCCGGCGAGTGCCAGGACTGTACAGGCGGTCACGGCCACCAGGACGGTGAATCTGCGGGAGCGGGAGGAGAGCGAGCGGTTCATTTCGGCACCTCACTGTGCTGACTTGCGGGAAGGGGTGATCCAGCGGCGGGACGCGACGCATCCCGTTGCGGGTCGGGCGGGGAGCTGTTGGGTGGCACGCGCACGCCGTACGGCTCTGCGGCTCCGGATGGGGATCAGACGGTGAACGCGGCGCGGAACCGCTCCATGGCGGTGTGACTGTCGCCGGAGGGCCATGCCTCCAGGGCGACCGTGCCGTCGTAGCCGAGGTCGGTAAGGGCGCGGGCGACGGCCGGATAGTTGATCTCTCCGGTGCCGGGTTCGCAGCGGCCGGGCACGTCGGCGACCTGGATCTCTCCGATCAGGCTTGCGCCGTGCGCGCGGCGGATCAGCTCGATGAGGTTTCCCTCGCCGATCTGGGCGTGGTAGAGGTCCAGATTCATCTGCAGACCGGGCCGATCAACCGCCGCGACCAGGGAGAAGGTGTCGGCGGCCGTGGCGAACGGGACGCCGGGGTGATCGACGGCGGTGTTGAGGTTCTCCAGGGTGAAGGTGAGGCCCGCGCTTTCGCCCGCTTCGGCCAGGCGGGTGAGCGTGCGGTGGGCGGTGATCCACATTTCGCCGGTGGCCTCGCCGGTCACCGGCACCACGGGCAGGCCTTCGCCGTCCAGGCCGGTGCCGTGGAGGTTGAGCCGGGGGCAGCCGAGATGCTCGGCGGCCTTGATGGACTTCTCGGCTGTGCGCAGGAGTTCGGCTGCGCCGTCAGGGTCGGTCAGGGTGCCTCGGATGTACCCGGTCATCGAGGAGAACTCGGCGGGGGTCTGGGCCAGTGCGTTCAGGTCGTGCCGGGTCCAGTCCCAGATCTCCACCTGGAAGCCGGCCTTGTGGATGCGCCGGGCCCGCTCCTCGATCGGCAGGTCCCGGAAGACCATCTCGGCACAGACCGCCAACGTGTACATCGCAGCTCCAGGCTTATAACGTTCTAAGAGAACAGGAGCAGTACGCCAGGCGCCGGGCAGCCTGTCAAGAGTTTGTGCGGACATTTGATTTATAACGTTGTAACAACGTCGACCAGTGCGGGCCCTGTTTGGCTCGGTCTACGATCACCTCGCAGAAGACCCTCGATCAGGAAGGCCGACAGTGCCATCGCGCTCTGCCGTCCCGGACGGAAAGCGGCCGACGCTCAGCGACCTCGCGGCGCGGGCAGGTGTCTCCGTGCCGCTTGCCTCCATGGTCATGCGCGGTGCCAAGGGGCCCAGCGCGGCAAGTCGCGAGCGGGTACTGCGGGCCGCGCAGGAGCTCGGCTACCGGCCGGACAGCAGGGCCCGCCTTCTGCGCAGCAGCCGCTCGCACCTGGTGGGAGTGCAGTTCGACCTGCGACAGCCCTTCCACGCCGACCTGGTTGAGGCGCTCTACGCCGCGGCGGGAGCGGCCGGCTATCAGATCGCGCTCAGCGCCGTCGCCGCGAGCCGCAGCGAACAGGAGGCGGTGGAGACTCTGCTCGCCGACCGCTGCGAGGCGTTGATCCTGCTCAGCCCCCATGCCCCGGCGGCCCGGCTGGCAGAATTCGCGGCGCAGCTGCCCGTCGTCTCCGTGGCCCGCCGGCTGCGTCCGCTCGCCGACGGCGTCGACGTCGTCCGCGCGGCCGACGACGAGGGCGCCCGCCAGGCCGTCGACCACCTCGTGGCACTCGGCCATCGCGACATCGTCCACATCGACGGGGGCAGGGCGCCGGGCGCGGCCGACCGGCGCCGCGGCTACAAGTCGGCCATGAAGCACCATGGCCTCACCGACCGCATCCGCCTCGTGCCGGGCGGGCTGACCGAGGACCACGGCGCCGCAGCCGCGCGGACGCTCCTCGCCGAGGCCAGCCGCACCACCGCTGTCCTCGCCTTCAACGACCACTGTGCGATCGGCGTCCTCGACACCTTCCTGCGCGCCCGTATCCCTGTGCCCGACGAGATCTCGGTCGTCGGCTTCGACGACAGCCACCTTGCCCGCCTCGCCCACGTCCAACTCACCACGGTCGGGCAAGAAGCCCGCCAGCTGGCGCGCCGGGCCGTGAGCCGGGCCGTCGCCCGACTGGAGGGTGGGGCGACGGACGACGAACGAGAAGTCGTCGTCACACCACACCTCGTCATACGAAGCACCACCAAAGCACCTTGGCGCTCCTGACCCGCGCCGCTCCACGTCCGGCCCGATCTGGTCCATGTTCCACCGCGATCCCAAAGGACCGCCCGCGGCTGTCCGTTGAGGAAACCGCCTCCATCCGGGCGGACGCGCGTGCCGCGGTCTGATCCACGACGAGAGGCGGGAATCGCCGCCGGGGCGACGCTCCCGGCGGCAACCTCGTGCCACGACGTGTCGGCGCCAAGCGCGGGGCGATGACGCGGAGGCCGGAATCCCGACGGCCCCGCGCGAGGCAGGGCCGGATCGGCAACGCCGCCGCCCGCCGCGACGCTCGCGCCCTGCCACGGGGGCGGCACTCCACCACCTGGCTGTGTTGACGATGCCGAGCATCTTCCACCGAGTGGAGCGCACGATGTTCTCCATCCAGTGAGTCCCCGCCGAATGTGAAGACGCAGGTCAGAGGGATGGTGTGACGGATTCTCGGGGTGCTTACGCGGCGGAAGGCGGCAGCCTGTGGAGAAGATCGTCTGTCGAGGGCGGTCGGCTTTTGCTGAACCGGCAACGGGAGTCGCGCTTGGTGTGCTTCCCGCTGAATGATCATTGCACGTGCCCTTGCCCGGAGCCTGGCAGCACTGGTGTGGTCCGGTCGCCGGCACCGGCCATCCGTAATGTGCCCAGGAGGATCCATGCCACAGACCGCCGCCGGCCTCACCCACCGTCTGGTGCCCTCACCTGCCGGCCGAATCCACCTGGTGGAGCAGGGCAGCGGGCCGCTGGTTCTCCTTGTGCACGGCTTCCCGGAGTCCTGGTACTCATGGCGCCATCAGCTGTCGGCACTGGCCGCGGCGGGCTATCGCGCGGTGGCCGTGGACGTCCGCGGTTATGGTCGCTCCTCCAGGCCTGGGGTGGTGGACGCGTACCGGATGCTCAACCTGGTGGAGGACGGCGTTGCGGTGGTGCACGCTCTCGGGGAGCAGGCCGCGGTGATCGTCGGGCACGACTGGGGAGCGACCATAGCCGCGAACTCCGCGCTGATTCGGCCCGATGTCTTCCGCGCGGTCGGGCTGCTCAGCGTGCCCTACGCTCCGCCCGGCGGACCGAGGCCCAGTGAGGCTTTCGCGCAGATGGGCGGGGCGGCGGAGGAGTTCTATGTCTCCTACTTTCAGCATCCGGGCCGCGCCGAGGCGGAGATCGAGCCCGATGTGCGCGGCTGGCTCGCGGGCTTTTACGCCGCCCTGTCTGCCGACACCATGCCCGTACCGGGCGCGCCGGATCCCCATTTCGTCAGCCCCGGCGGCAGGCTACGTGCGGTTCCCGGCCGGTCGGCTGCCGTCCTGGCTCGGCGAGCACGACCTTGATGTCTACGCCGCGGAGTTCGAACGGACCGGTATGACAGGGGCACTGGCTCGCTATCGGAACATGGACCGGGACTGGGAGGATCTGGTCGATTACCACGGCGCCCCCATCACCCAGCCGTCGCTGTTCGTGGGCGGAGCCCTGGATGCCTCGACTGCCTGGATGGCCGACGCCATCAAGGCGTACCCCACTACTCTGCCCGGCCTGGTCTCTTCGCATATTCTTGATGGCTGCGGTCACTGGATTCAGCAGGAACGCCCCGAGGAGATCAACCGGTTCCTGACCGACTGGCTTGCCTCCTTGCCCGCCTGACGCACGCGCGCATGACGAGCGCGCGACTCCCGACCACGAACCGCGTACGCGCGGGCGCCCGCCGCCGCACGCTGGTGCCATGGTCACCACACAGCCCACCGTGATCTCCCCGTGCTCGTCCCACGCGAGGGTGTGCTCGACGGCGAACCCGTCGCCCGCATCGCCGGCCGCGCGGAGTTCGGCAACGACCCCGACATCTCTCGGCGGGTTGCTCAAGTGGGAACGGAATGTGTTGTTCCCTCCGCCACGGACTGACCGGCGCGTCCTGGCGGAGCGGTACGCCTTGCCGCCGTCCAGCACAGTTTCTCGCCCCGCAGGAACACGGCGATGTGGCTGCCTTGTTCATTTCAATGCACTCGGCTCGAGCGGCGTTCGATCGGTCCCGCGGATACGGCACCCCGAGGTTCATGTCGCTGTCCGTGGCCACAAGCGTCGCGTAGGGGCTCGCGACCGCCGATGCCTCGATCTGGAGCCGCCTGGTGGAATGCCACCAAGGCCAGTAGGCCGCTGAGAGCGACAGCGCATGCCACCCACGCCGCTCCGATGCCACGGCCCGGGCTGCGGAAATGGGGAAAGCAGGCTGTCGTCCCCTCTCCGGATGCTCAGCCGCGGCGAGGCCGCGCTCCATGTCATCCCGACGCTCACCGACAATGCCGTCCAGACCACCGCCACTGACGATCCCGTCATCTCCTCGGCAGCGGTCGCGGAGCTCTCCGTGTCGAAGAGCGTGTTACGAGTGGGATGCGGAGGTAGTTCCCGCCTGCGCCGGAGCGACCGTGATTCAGGTACTGACCCCGTAGAACTACCGGGAGCCGGGGGTCGAGGTCGCTCCCATGCTTGGCGGCGTGGACAGACGACCGGGGACATGACACATCGGTGGCATGAGTTGCGCACGGGTTGTCCGCCCGCACACAGCCGTTTGCGATCCCGCTCGGCCGAAACGGCCATCCGCACTCGGGCTGTCGAGTACTGACCCGTCACAACCGGCGGCGGCGCGCAGGCGGCGACGCGTGCAGGGCTCTGATCGCGAAGAGCCGACCTCTATAGGTCCGATGTATGGCGAGCTCTCGAAGTTGACGGGCGACCCCACTGGCTAGGCCCGGCCTTCATGAACCTCCTGTTGGATGGGCTTGGTTTGGATGAATCTCGTCTCAGGTATAGACGCGGCCACCTCGGGGCTCCTATAAATCCATCCGATGTCTCATGTGCCCTGACGGATGGAGCCGCACCATGTCCTCTGCCTCCCTCAGCAGACGCTCACTGATGAAGGCCGCCGCCCTCGCCGGAGGAGTGGTGGCCTTCGGGCTGCCGCAGGCCCTGTGGGCCTCCACCGCCGAGGCGTACACCGTCCCCTCGAAGATGGACTGGTGGTACCAGGCCAGGTTCGGGATGTTCATCCACTTCGGGTCCTACTCGCACCTCGGCCAGGGTGAATGGGCGTTCGACAGTCAGAACTGGAGCAAGGCGGACTACCAGAACGAGGTCACCGAGCCCTTCAACCCGACAGCGTTCAACGCCGCCACCATCGCCGAACTCGCCAAGAACGCCGGCATGAAGTACATCGTGATCACCGCCAAGCACCACGAGGGCTACGCGATGTGGAACTCCGACGTGGCGGGCTTCACCGACACCACCGGCACCAAGAAGTACAACCTGCACGACTTCAACGGCATCCAGACCGACCTGCTCATGGACCTCAAGGCGGCGTGCGAGAGCCGTGGCATCAAGTTCTGCCTCTACTACTCGATCCTGGACTGGAACCACCCGTCCCAGACCGACCGCCACGAGGGTGGTCTCACCACGATGTCCTCGCAGGGGGCCCGCACCGCCTACATCGCCGACATGAAGGCACAGCTGCAGGAGCTGCTGGACCGCTACGACCCGGCACTGTTGTGGTTCGACGGCGACTGGTTCGCGGAGCCCTCCAGCCCCACTCTGGAGGACTGGTGGCTGACATCGGACGGTGAAGACCTCTACGACTGGCTGATCGCCCGCAAGCCCGACCTCATCGTCAACGAACGGGTCAAGCGGGACCACGGTCTCGGTGACTACGCGGTCGCGGAGTTCGAGATACCCAGCGGACCGATGGACCGGCCGTGGGAGCGGTGCGCCACGATGAACGGCGCCTGGGGTTACGACGGAGCGAGAGAGAACTCGTACAGGTCGGTCACGGACATCGTCCGGGAGCTCGTGACGGTGGTGTCCCGGGACGGCAACCAATTGCTCAACATCGGCCCCAAGGGCGACGGTTCGGTCAGCGCGGGAAGCCAGACCATCCTGAACGGCCTCGCCTCATGGATGTCGACGTACAGCGACAGCATCCACGGCACCAGCGGCAGCCCGTACACCACCGAACCCTCATGGGGGAAGGTCACCAAGAAGAACGGCAAGCTCTACGCCCATGTGTTCACCTGGCCCACGAATGGCCAGCTCCAGATCCCGGCGATCGACAACATGATCAGCCGCGTCTACCTGATGAACAACCCCTCGGTCTCGCTCTCGTACACCGTCACCGACCAGATCAACGTCACCGTGCCCACTACCGCGCCGGACGCCAGGGACTCCGTGGTGTGCGTCGAGGTCCAGGGCATGCCCGTGCGGGGTTCCACGGCGACGGTGTTCCAGAACGTCAACTACCAGGGCACCCGCGCCGAGCTGCCGCTGGGCTCCTACACCTCCGCCCAGCTGACCGCCGCCGGCCTGGGACCGGCCATGGTCTCCTCCATCCGAGTGGCCGCCGGCTACCAGGTGACGGGCTACTCAGGCAACAACTTCACCGGCACCGCCTGGACGTTCACCTCGGACACCCCCGACCTCCGGGTGACCGGCAACAACGACGCCATCGCCTCACTGAAGGTGACGTTCAACCCTGCCACGTACCTCCGCCTGGTCAACGTCACGAGCAACCTGGCGCTGGACAGCGGCGGCAACGTCGCCAGCGGCTCGAACCTCAAGCAGTACCAGGTGATCGACCACGCCAATCTCCAGTGGCAGGCGATCGAACTCGGCAACGGCTACTACCGGCTCGTCAACCGCACCAACGGCATGGTCGCCGACGGCTGGGGCTCCACCAACAACGGCGACCCCGCACGGCAGAAGGCCTGGGACGGCAGCCAGACCCAACAGTGGCAGATCACCCACCGCGGCCAAGGTCAGTACTCGATCGCCAACCGCAGCACGGGACTCGTTCTCGACAGTGGCGGAAAGGTCGCCTCGGGGTCCGTGACCAAGCAGTGGACCTGGCAGCAGAACAACAACCTGCTGTGGACGATCAAGCCGGTCGGCTGACCGAAGCCACCCCACGGAGGCTCGCGGACCGGGCACGGTCGTGAGCCTGCCGGATCCCCGCGCCCAGCGGGGATCCGTACGGGACGGTCCGGGGCTGGGGGGTGTTTCGAAAGTCCCGCACAGCACCCACGGCGCCCGGCACGCCCTCTCGCCGCACCGGCCGAAAACCCAAGTACGTCCAGTACGAGGGCTTTCGTCCGGCACGCCGAGAGCACCCACCGGACACCGCGGGCACCGCACAGGACTTTCGAAACACCCCCTGGTCGCGTCAGCTCGGCATGAGGATGACCGCCTGACCACCCTCGCCGGATCGCCGCGAGGCCGAAGTCCACGACGTCCCGGTCGCACCGCACTGCCCGCTCGGCCCGATCGCCCTGGCCGCCAGCCTTCAACTCGACTTCGCCATCCCCAACTTCCTCATCCAGGAACAGGCACTGGGCATCGGCTACGGCGACAGCGGCGGCCCGCTGGACTATCTCGCCGACACCACGCCCTTCACGTTCCGCGACGGCTACATCGACCGCCCGACAGCGCCCGGTCTCGGCATCACCATCGACGAGGACGCGGTCCGCGCCGCCGCCGAACGCGGCCACCGCTGGCGCAACCCCGTCTGGCGCAACACCGACGGCTCACTGGCCGCCTGGTAGTCACACACGGCACATACGGCACACACGGCACACACGGCACGCAGGGCACGCAGGGCTGCGCACGTGGCCCTGGTGTCGACTGTCGATCCCGGTCACACTGGCGGGGTGGATGCCCCCGCTCGCCCCGCCCCGGGCGACCCCGGTCTGTTCGGACCGGCCTCCGTGACCTGGCAGGTCCACGGCGACCCCATGATGTGGATCGCCGGGGTCCGCGCGCTGTACCTCCAGGCCCTGCACCCGCGCGCGGTGCGCGGCGTCACGCAGAACTCCGACTTCCGCAAGGACGCCTGGGGCCGGCTGCTGCGCACGGCGAGCTTCGTCGGCACGACGACGTACGGCACCACGGAGGCCGCCGAACACGCCGGCGCGCGGGTCCGGAAGATCCACAGCCTGCTCTCGGCGACCGACCCGGACACGGGGGAGCGGTACGGCGTCGACGAACCGGAGCTGCTGCTGTGGGTGCACTGCGCGGAGATCGACTCCTACCTCCACATCCTGCGTCGCTCCGGCTACCCCCTCACCGAGGCCGCCGCAGACCGGTACGTCGGCGAACACCGCGTCAGTGCCCGCCTGGTCGGCCTGGACCCCGCCGAAGCACCCGGTGACGCGGCGGAGTTGGCGGCCTACTTCACGAAGGTGCGGCCCGAGCTGGCGGCCGGCCCCGAGGCACGGGAGGTCGACGACTTCCTGCGGCGCCCGCCCGCCCACCCGTTGCTCGTACCGGCACGTGAAGCATTGTGGCGGCGCGTGGCGAACCTGGCGTACGCCTCCCTGCCGCCGTACGCCCACGAGCTGTACGGCAGACCGGGCCCCGAACCCGAGGTGGTCACCCGCCGCCTGCGGCTCACCGGAACCTTTCTTCGCTCCGTCCCCGCACGTCTGCGCTGGCAACTCCCGCCCAAACACATCCTCCGCGCCATGTCACGGCTCGGCCCCGGCTCCCGCCCGGCACCGTACAAAGTCGGCAGATAGGCCGCCATACTGGACGGGCCAGGGGAGGGCGGGTCCGTTTGGATACGGGGGCGATCGTCGACGATGGGGGACACCAGGCTGATCCAGGGCCGGTACCGGCTGCTCGATCTGATCGGGCGCGGGGGGATGGGCGAGGTCTGGCGTGCGAGGGACGAGTCACTGGGGCGGCAGGTCGCGGTCAAGTGCCTCAAACCCCTCAACAGCCAGCCCGACCAGTCCTTCACGCGGGTCCTGCGGGAGCGGTTCCGGCGCGAGGCGCGCGTCGCCGCGGCCCTCCAGCACCGCGGTGTGACCGTCGTCCACGACTTCGGCGAGTCCGACGGTGTGCTGTTCCTCGTCATGGAGTTACTGGAGGGCCGCAACCTCAGCCAGCTCCTGGAGGACAACAAACACCATCCGCTGGCGGTCCCGGCGGTCGTGGAGATCGCCGATCAGGTGGCCTCCGCCCTCGCCTACACCCATCGCCAGGGCATCGTGCACCGTGACCTGAAGCCCGCCAACATCATGCTGCTCACCGACGGCACCGTGAAGATCTGTGACTTCGGCATAGCGCGCCTGGGCCGTGACGTCACCTTCACCTCCCGCCTCACCGGCACCGGCATCGCGATGGGCACCCCGCACTACATGTCGCCGGAACAGATCATCGGCGGTCAGGTCGACCAGCGCAGCGACCTCTACTCGTTCGGCTGTGTGCTCTACGAGATCGCCACCGGAGTGCCGCCGTTCGACCTCGACGACGCCTGGGCGGTGCTCATGGGCCACCGGGACACCGCGCCGACGCCGCCGCGCAGTCACCGCGACGAGGTGCCCGAGTACCTCGACCGGCTCATCCTCGACCTGCTCGCCAAGGAACCCGAGGAACGGCCGCACGACGCCCGGGAGTTGGGCCGCAGGATCGACGAGGGGCGGGCGGCGACGGCCGGGCCGCCGGGCCGCACCCACGTCCTCACCCCGACCGCGGTTCCCCCTCCCGTCGCCCCCGCCGTCGCTCCCGGCGTGCCCCGGCCCTGGACGCGGCCCGGACAACTGCCGTCGCGCGAACCCCGGTTGCCCTCCTGGACCCGGGGCATGACCACCGGCCACAAGGCCGCCGGAACCGGACCGGGCCTCGCCCCGCCGGACGCCTCTGCCGGGCTCACCGGGGAGTGGATCGCCCGCCCCGCCGCCGGTCGCGTCAAACACCCCGCACAGGACGAACGTCCGGCGCCACCACCGGAGTTGATCACCACCCTGGCCGGCCGGCACAACGCGGGCCTGAGCCTCGGCCGCCTCGGCCGCTGGACGGAGGCCGGTGAGGTGCACCGCGCGGTCGCCGCCGAACGCGAGCACGCCCTCGGCCCCGACCACCCCGACACCCTGGCCAGCCGCTACGAGGTCGGCTTCACCCTCAGTCGCACCGGCCGTCCCGCCGACGCGCTGCGGGAGTTCGCCCACGTGGCCCGTGCCCGTGAGCACGCGCTCGGCGCCGAGCATCCCGAGACCCTCGCCGCCCGGCAGGAGATGGCGTACGTGCTGGGCCAGTTGGGCCGTCACCTCGAAGCCCACCAGGCCTACACCTCGGTCCTCGCCGTCCGCGAGCGCCTCGCCGGCCCCGACCACCCGGACACCCTGCGCTGCCGCCACAACCTCGCCTTCAACCTCAGCAGGCTCGGCCGTCTGGAGGACTCGTACCGCATGGCGAACGACGTGGCCGCCGCCCGCACCCGGGTGCTCGGCGCCAACCACCCCGACACCCTCGTCACCCGGTACGAGGTCGCCTACGCCCTCGGCCAGTTGGGCCGCTGGCCCGAGGCGCTGCGGACGTACCAGGAGGTCGCCGACGCCCGGGCCCAGGCCCTCGGGCCCGATCACCCCGACACGCTCGCCGCGCGCCACGAGGTCGGCGTCAGCCTCGGCAGGCTCGGCCGCAGCGCCGACGCGCTCACCCTCTACCGCGCCCTCGTCGACGACCGCACCCGCGTCCTCGGCCCCGGCCACACCGAGACGCTCCGCGCCCGGCACGGCCTCGGCGTCAACCTCGGCCGCCTGGGCCGCTGGGAGGAGGCCCTCGCCGAGTCCCGGGACGTCTGCGCCCTGCGTGAGCGCGTCCTCGGGCCGGACCACCCCGACACCCTCGTCAGCCGCCGCGAGGTCGCCGTCGGCCTCGGCTGGCTCGGCCGCTGGGCCGACGCCCTCACCGAGTACCGGCGGGTGGCAGACGCCCGCGAACACGTCCTCGGCCCCGACCACCCCGACACCCTCGCCAGCCGCAACGACGAGGCACACTGCCTCGAACAACTCGGCCGAGGCCAGGAAGCGGTGGAACTGTACCGCCGAGTGGCGGCGTTACGCCGACAACGACCGACCGACCACCACTGACCCCAAGGACAGCCCCGCAACCCGACGACCGCCGGTACGCCAGGCACCGGCGCCGTACGAGCCCCCGAACCGACGCACCCCCCCGATTCCACCACCGAGGACAACGCCCTCGCGGGCCCCCGCCGCCCCCGGACCAGGGCGCCGAGCCATTGATCCACCTGGCGCGCACCCCTGGCCGAGCTCGATCATGGCGTGTTACCAAGAGCCATGCCTGCCACCCCCGCGCCCTCAGATCGGCCCGCACGGCCCGCGCATACCCCACGCCCGAGTGGGCCCCGACCGCACGACTCGTACGACGCCGTGATCGTCGGAGGCGGTCACAACGGTCTGGTCGCCGCCGCCTATATCGCGCGCGCGGGCCGTTCCGTACTCGTGCTGGAGCGGCTGGACCACACTGGCGGAGCAGCAGTCTCCACCCGCCCTTTCGCCGGGGTCGACGCCCGGCTGTCGCGGTACTCCTACCTGGTCAGCCTGCTGCCCCGGAAGATCGTGCGGGACCTGGACCTCGACTTCCGGGTCCGCGGGCGCACGATCTCCTCGTACACCCCCGTCGAACGCGACGGCCGCCCCACCGGTCTCCTCGTCGGCGGCGGCGAGCGCCGCACCCGCGCGGCCTTCGAACGACTGACCGGTTCGGGTCGCGAGTACGAGGCCTGGCAGCGGTTCTACGGGATGACGGGCCACGTCGCCGAGCGGGTGTTCCCGACGCTCACCGAACCCCTCCCCAGCCGGGACGACCTGCGCCGGCGTATCGACGACGAGGAGGCGTGGCGGGTGCTCTTCGAGGAGCCGATCGGCGCCGCCGTCGAGTCGACGTTCACCGACGACCTCGTACGCGGCGTCGTCCTCACCGACGCGCTCATCGGCACCTTCGCCGACGCCCACGACCCCTCGCTGCGTCAGAACCGCTGCTTCCTCTACCACGTGATCGGCGGCGGCACGGGGGCCTGGGACGTGCCCGTCGGCGGCATGGGCGCCCTCACGGACGCTCTGGCCACCGCCGCGCGCGACGCGGGCGCGGTGATCGCCACGGGGCACGAGGTCCGCCGGATCGCCACCGACGGCCGGTCCGCCGAGATCACGTTCCGGACCGCCGACACGGAGGGCTCGGTCGCCGCACGGCACGTCCTGGTGAACGCCTCCCCGCAGGAGCTGGCCGCCCTGACCGGCGACGAACCGCCCACGCCCGCCGAGGGCGCCCAGCTCAAGGTGAACATGCTGCTCAAGCGGCTCCCGAGGCTCCGGGACGAGTCCGTCGACCCGCACGAGGCCTTCGCCGGAACCTTCCACATCGCCGAGGGTTACGACCAACTGGCGGCCTCCTACGCCCAGGCCGCCTCCGGCGCGCTGCCCGAGGCCCCGCCGTCCGAGATCTACTGCCACTCCCTCACCGATCCGACCATCCTCGGCCCGGACCTGGTGGAACAGGGCTACCAGACGCTCACCCTGTTCGGTCTGCACACGCCCGCGCGGCTGTTCCAGGCGGACAACGACGGCGTACGCACGGAACTCCTCAAGTCGACCCTCGCCCAGCTGGACGCCCATCTCGCCGAGCCCCTCGCCGACTGCCTCGCCACCGACGCCGACGGCCGCCCCTGCATCGAGGCCAGAACCCCCCTCGACCTGGAACGCGACCTGGGCCTCCCCGGCGGCAACATCTTCCACCGCGACCTCGCCTGGCCCTACGCCCAGGAGGACGTGGGCCGCTGGGGCGTGGAGACCCGCCACGCCAACGTCCTCCTGTGCGGCGCGGGCGCGGTCCGCGGCGGCGGCGTGAGCGGCGTCCCCGGCCACAACGCGGCAATGGCGGTCCTGGGGGAGTGAGACAGGGACACCCCCGATCGCCCAAGCCATTGTCCGGCCGCACGACCACCCCTGCCAAACAATCCGCCGTGCGCTGAAATCGATGACGCGAGCGGCGACGGGGGGCCGTTCACGGGGGAAGGGGCCCTGCTGATTGCCCGCGATCAGCAGGGCCACACTCCGTCAGGGTCGCGCCCCGTAAGGGGCGCGGGGAACTGCGCGACCAGCCCCACCCACCCGCACCCGCCGAACAACCTCCCAAGGCACCCCCCAACGCGCCCAAGGCCCCCACCTCCCGCCCAGCCAAATCTGACGAGGCATCAGAAAACCCCTTCCCTCGTCCGAAGGACTACGGCATCCTGCGCACCATGCAGACGGAGCTGAGCAACACCCTCGGAGTCCAGTACGCCGTCTTCGGCTTCACCCCGTTCCCCGCGGTCGCGGCCGCCATCAGCCGGGCCGGCGGCTTCGGGGTGCTCGGCGCGGTCCGCTACACGGCCCCCGACGACCTCAAACGCGACCTCGACTGGATCGAGGCCCACGTCGACGGCAGGCCCTACGGCCTGGACGTCGTGATGCCGGCCAGGAAGGTCGAGGGCGTCACGGAGGCCGACATCGAGGCGATGATCCCCGAGTCGCACCGGCAGTTCGTCAAGGACACCCTCGCCCAGTACGGGGTGCCCGAACTCGCCGAGGGGGAGGCCTCCGGCTGGCGCATCACCGGCTGGATGGAACAGGTCGCCCGCAGCCAGCTCGACGTCGCCTTCGACTACCCGATCAAGCTGCTCGCCAACGCCCTCGGCTCCCCGCCCGCCGACGTCGTCGACCGCGCCCACGCGCGGGGCGTCCTCGTCGCCGCGCTCGCCGGCAGCGCCCGCCACGCCCGCAAACACGCGGACGCCGGTATCGACATCGTCGTGGCCCAGGGTTACGAGGCCGGCGGCCACACCGGCGAGATCGCCTCGATGGTGCTGACCCCCGAGGTCGTCGACGCCGTTGCCCCGTTGCCGGTGCTCGCCGCCGGAGGCATCGGCAGCGGACAGCAGGTCGCCGCCGCCCTCGCGCTGGGCGCGCAGGGCGTATGGCTCGGCTCGCTCTGGCTCACCACGACCGAGGCCGAACTGCCCTCGCCCCGGCTGATAGAGAAGCTGCTCGCCGCCGGTTCCGGAGACACCGTCCGTTCCCGTGCCCTCACCGGCAAACCCGCCCGCCAGCTCCGCACCGAATGGACCGACGCCTGGGACGACCCGGCCGGACCGGGCACCCTCCCCATGCCCCTGCAGGGGCTGCTCGTCGCCGAAGCGGTCTCCCGCATCCAGAAGTACGAGGTGGAGCCGCTGCTCGGCACCCCGGTCGGGCAGATCGTCGGCCGGATGAACAGCGAACGCAGCGTCCAGGCCGTCTTCGACGACCTCACCCGGGGCTTCGAGGAGGCCGTGGACCGCATCAACCGGATCGCCGGAAGGAGCGAGGGACAGTGAGCCAAGCCCCCCAAGGCCAAACCTCCCAAGGCCAAGCCCCCCGAAGCCAACCTCCGCCGGGCTTCTGGGCCCAGGCCACCACCGACCCCGACCGTACGGTGCTCATCGCGCCCGACGGGGAGGGGTGGACCGCCGGACGGCTGCACGCCGAGACCAACCGGCTGGTCCACGGACTGCGCGCGGCCGGACTCGAACGCGGCGACGCCTTCGCGGTGGTCCTGCCCAACGGCGTCGAGTTCCTCGTCGCGTACCTGGCCGCCACCCAGGCCGGTTTCTACCTCGTGCCCGTCAACCACCACCTCGTGGGCCCCGAGATCGCCTGGATCGTCTCCGACTCGGGCGCCAAGGTGCTCATCGCGCACGAGCGGTTCGCCGACGCCGCCCGCAACGCCGCCGACGAGGCGAAGCTCCCCGACAGCCGCCGGTACGCCGTCGGTACGGTCGAGGGCTTTCGGCCGTACGGCGAACTCCTCGCCGGTCAGCCCGAGTCGGCGCCAGCCGAGCGCACCCTCGGCTGGGTCATGAACTACACCTCGGGCACCACCGGACGC
The DNA here is from genome assembly GCF_036322545.1 of Streptomyces sp. SP18BB07. Classification (NCBI taxonomy): domain Bacteria; kingdom Bacillati; phylum Actinomycetota; class Actinomycetes; order Kitasatosporales; family Streptomycetaceae; genus Streptomyces; species Streptomyces sp. SP18BB07. The sequence continues at coordinate 181,047 of NZ_JAQYWT010000280.1, read as the reverse complement.
CCCCGGGGCATCCGACGCCCGCTCCCCGGCAAGCTCCCCGAGGAGTCCTACCTCGGCGGCTTCCTCGGCATCTTCGGCATCCGGCCCTTCGACGACAACGTCCACCTGGTCTGCTCGCCGCTGTACCACACGGCCGTCCTGCAGTTCGCCGGCGCGTCCCTGCACATCGGGCACAAGCTGGTGCTGATGGACAAGTGGACACCCGAGGGGATGCTCCGCGCGATCGACGCCCACCGCTGCACGCACACGCACATGGTGCCGACCCAGTTCCACCGGCTCCTCGCGCTGCCCGAGGAGGTGCGCGCCCGCTACGACGTGTCGTCGATGCGGCACGCCATCCACGGGGCCGCGCCCTGCCCGGACCATGTGAAGCGGGCCATGATCGAGTGGTGGGGCGAGTGCGTCGAGGAGTACTACGCGGCCAGCGAGGGCGGCGGAGCCTTCGCCACCGCCGAGGACTGGCTGAAGAAGCCCGGCACGGTCGGCAAGGCCTGGCCCATCAGCGAGCTCGCGGTCTTCGACGACGACGGCAACCGGCTGCCGCCCGGTGAACTCGGCACCGTCTACATGAAGATGAGCACCGGCGGCTTCTCGTACCACAAGGACGAGGGCAAGACGCGGAAGAACCGCATCGGGGACTTCTTCACCGTCGGCGACCTCGGTCTCCTCGACGAGGACGGCTATCTCTTCCTCCGGGACCGCAAGATCGACCTGATCATCTCCGGCGGCGTCAACATCTACCCCGCCGAGATCGAGGCCGCCCTGCTCACCCACCCCGCCGTCGCCGACGCCGCCGCCTTCGGCATCCCGCACGACGACTGGGGCGAGCAGGTCAAGGCCGTGGTCGAACCGGCCCCCGGTTTCACCCCGGGACCGGTCCTGGCCGAGGAGATCCTCGCCCACTGCGCCCGCCGGCTGGCCGGCTACAAGCGCCCGAGAAGCGTCGACTTCACCGAGGCGATGCCCCGCGACCCCAACGGCAAGCTCTACAAGCGCCGACTGCGCGAACCGTACTGGGAGGGCCGGGAGAAGGCCGTCTGAGTCTCCGCCGGCGCCGTCGGTGTCACGGCTTGCGTGCGACCCCGCCCAGGGCGATGACCTCGCCGTGGACCGGGGTCGCGGGGCCGGGGCGCCAGTCGTTCAGCGGCACCACCCCGGGGTCCTGCAGCTCCAACCCGTCGAAGAACCCCGCGAGTTCGGCGGGGCTGCGCAGGTAATAGGGGACCGCGCCGCTCTCGTTGTAGCGGCGGGTGGCCTCCGCGTTCGCCTCGTGCGTGTCCACACTGTCGTTGAACGCGAACCAACTCCCCGACGGCAGCGCGTCCAGCAGGGCACCGACGATGGCGCGCGCCTCGGCGTAGTCGGCGATATGGCCGCTGACCTGCATCATCGTCAGCGCGACCGGCCGGGAGAGATCGAGCGTCCGCGCGGCCTTCCGCAACACGGTCGCGGGGTCGTGCAGATCGGAGTCGACGTAGTCGGTCGCCCCCTCGGGCGTACTGGTGAGGAGCGCCCGCGCGTGGGTCAGGACCAGCGGGTCGTTGTCCACGTAGACGACCCGCGCGTCCGGGGCCGTCCGCTGCGCGATCTCGTGCGTGTTGTCCGCCGTCGGCAGCCCGGTGCCGATGTCGAGGAACTGGCGTATCCCCGCCTCACCGGCGAGGAAGGTGACCGCGCGGCCGAGGAACGCCCGGGAGTCGCGGGCCAGGTCGGTGATGCCGGGGAACACCGCGCGGAAGGCGTCACCGGCCGCGTGGTCGACCGGGTAGTTGTCCTTGCCGCCCAGCCAGTAGTTCCAGATCCGGGCCGAGTGCGGCACCGACGTGTCGATCATGGCCGTCGAATCCGTCTCCCGACGTAACGAGTTTTGCGCCACCGAGGGGCCTCCTCATGAGAAACGGTTATATGCCCATGGCATGAGTGCTGTCAGAAGAATGGTGCCGCCCCGTAGCGGGGCGGCACCACACCCCTTCGCTCATTGGCTCACACGCACCACCTTCAGCTTCGGCGAGGACAGGATGTCCTTCTCGCAGAACCGCGAGGTCACCCACTTCTCCGCCGAGAACAGCCGCGTCTGGTCCAGGTGATGGGGCGAATTCGGGTTGGAGGACTGCGAGTACGTCAGCAGCGTGCGGGCCACCGGGCAGCGCCCGCCGTCCCAGCCGACCGCCTGGATGTGGCTGGAACCCGACGAGACCTCCGGGTAGCCGCCCTCGGTCCCGCGCCACGCCGACTCGATCTTGTTCCACACGCCCAGCGACTCCGTGCCGCCGGACACCGGGATGCGCAGCCCGTTCCGTACGACGAACTGGTGGTCGCCGAGTTTCGCGTCCAACGGGGCGCCCACCGCCCGCAGTTCCGTCACCGTCTCCGCCAAAGCTGCCCCGAAGCCGGGCGCGTCGGTGTTGAGGGTGTTCGGCGTGTTGACCGGGTCCGCCGCCGAGAACGGCACCTTCCACAACTGCGGGCGCGGCACCATGGCGTTCAGCCGCCGCCAGAACCGGTCGAAGAGCAGCGTGCCCCGACTGTGGCTGTCGACGGTCCGGTCCCAGGTCCGCAGCACCCGGCACGCCTCGGACACGTCCACCTCCTCACCGTCACCGGCCGTCGCCGTCCCGCCGGGCAGCGCGGCACACGCCCGTGCCACGTCGTCGGCCGCGAGATCGGCCGCGGGCACCCGGTTGGCGAACTGCTGCCGCTGGAGGTCGCGTACGGTCAGGCCGCCCTTGTCGGCCATGGCGGCCACGTCCTCGATCGCGCCGCGCGTGCGCAGCGACCGCTGGGTCCCGACATTGCCGAAGATCCGCTCGTACCCCGTTAGCGGCCGGTCCGCGTTGGCCAGCCACGCGCTGTCGTTGGAGTTCTCCGCGTACGGCGCGTCCTTCAGCGTCGGCATCCTCGCGGGCCCGAAGATCCCCGGCTGCACGGCGTCGGTGTCGCTGCCGAGCGCGCAGTCCGCACGCGAACCGTCGAGGATCGCGACACCCGCCGACGGATAGGTGGCCCGGCCCAGCGGCGTCGAGCAGCGCGCCGCGAGGTCGTCGGTGATCCTGGGGAGGGTCTGGGACTGGGTGAACAGGGTGTGCCCGGCGGAGTCGGCCGCGACGGTGTTCACCCACGGCAGGCCCTGGTGCCGGGCGAGCGACGTGAGGATGTCCGAGGTGCCGCGGGCCTTGGCGAAGCCCAGTGAGGTGTCGGTGAAGCGCATGTTCGCCGCGTTGGGGTCGTGCACGGCGTACGCGGTACCTGTGGTCCAGGGCAGTGGAAGGTCGGCGCCGAGCGAGGTGACGACCGGGCCGTACCGCGTCCACCACTGCGTGCGGGTGACCGGGGAGCCGTCCTTCACGCCGACGGTCACGGTCCGCTTCGTCATCCGCTCTGGCCGGCCGTCCACCAGGTACGCGGTCGGGTCGGCCGGGTCCAGCGTCAGCTGATGGACGTTCATGGGGACGCCGGTGGCCACGGTGTGGCTCCACGCCACCTTCTCGTTGAACCCGATCTGGGTGACCGGCGAGCCGAGCAACGCCCCGCCGGAGACGTTCAGTTCACCGGGGATCGTCTGCTGCGCCTGCCAGAAGCGGCGCCCACCGGCCCACGGGTAGTGCGGGTTGCCCAGCAGCAGCCCCCGGCCGCCTGCCGTGGTCCCACCGCCGAAGGCCACGGCGTTCGAGCCCATGTCGGCGTTCGCGGCGTCGAACAGCTCGCTCGCGGCGCGGGCGGCGCTCTTCGGGTCCGGGGCGGCGGCCGTGTCCGGGGCACCTGCGGCGGGCGGCTGCGCGGTGGCGATGGTGTCCACCAGCCGGCCCTCGCCGCCGAGCACGGCCAGGGCGTACGCCCGCGAGAACACGTCGAGCGTGGAGACCGGCCGCACCCACGCGGCGCCCTTGCACGCCGGGTCGCTGATCCGGTTCTTCCTCAGCCACGCGTTGTAGCCGGCCGCCCAGCCCCGCATCAGCTCCTCGACCGCGCGGCTCGGCCCCAGCGGCTCGGGCTGCTCCAGCAGTCGCCGCACGGTGTCGGCGTCCCGGACACCACGGAAGTACAGGTCGCTCGTGAGGTTCCTGGAGGCGGAGGAGAGCGAGAAGTCGGGGGCGGCGTCGGGCCCGAAGTGGCGGGAGCGCTCCCCGCGCACGGTCACGAAGCCGTCGGCGAGCACGCACACCTGGTCGGCGGCCTGCGCCCAACCGGTGCCGAAGCCCAGGTTCGCGTAGTCCTTCGCGACGATGTGCGGAACGCCGTACTCGGTGTAGCGGATCACGGCGGACAGACCACCGTGGGACGTGCGCTGCCCACCGGCCCGCTCGCCGTCGGTGGCGGCGGTGGCCGAGGGCAGTACGGCCGAAGCGGTGAACAGAGCGACGGCCGAGACCACCAGCTGTCTCAGACGGGTGCGCATGGGCGACTCCCAACGTCGTCGGAGGAAGAGAGGGTTGAGCATGTCGACACGTGTCTGCGTAGTCCATACGGGTGATGGATCTTCCCTCAAGGTGACTCACCGTTCGAAGGGCGTGGTTGAGCGACTTCCCGCCATGTGCGCCGGACACCGGCCGTACGGCCGGTCCGCTTGACCTGGCTCGCGCGACGGAACGAGGATCGCGAGAGAACCTGGACGAAGGAGAGCGGGACATGACGGCTGGTCGCAGCGTGACGGTCGACGGGACGCTGCGGCGCAGCGCCCGGCGCACCCCCGCCCGCGTCGCCATCCTCTACGGCGAACGGTCCTGGACCTACGCCGAACTGGACGACGCCGTCTCCCGCGCCGCCCGCGCCCTGCGCGACACCGGCCTCGCACCGGGCGACCGGGTCGCCGCGTACGGCCACAACTCGGACGCCTATCTCATCGCCTTCCTGGGCGCCGCCCGAGCCGGCCTGGTGCACGTCCCCGTCAACCAGAACCTCACCGGCGACGAACTCTCCTACATCCTCGACCAGTCCGGCAGCATCCTCGTCCTCACCGACCCGGACCTGGCCGGCCACCTCCCCGACGGCACCCGCACCCTGGCGCTGCGCGACACGGACGACTCGCTCCTCACCCGCCTCGCCGCCACCGAGCCCTACGACGGCGAGGAGCCCCGCGCCGAGGACCTCGTCCAACTGCTCTACACCTCGGGCACCACCGCGCTCCCCAAGGGCGCGATGATGACGCACCGCGCGCTGGTGCACGAGTACCTCAGCGCCATCGCCGCCCTGGACCTCCAGGCGGGCGACCTGCCCGTGCACTCCCTGCCGCTGTACCACTCCGCGCAGATGCACGTCTTCCTGGTGCCGTACCTCGCGGTCGGCGCCACCAACACGATCCTCGACGGCCCCGACGGCGATCGGATCCTGGACCTGGTGGAGGAGGGCCGCGCCGACAGCCTCTTCGCTCCGCCCACGGTGTGGATCGCCCTCGCGAACCGCCCCGACTTCGACACCCGCGACCTCGGCGGGCTGCGCAAGGCCTACTACGGGGCGTCGATCATGCCGGTGCCCGTCCTCGAACGCCTCCGGGAGCGCCTGCCGAAGCTCGCCTTCCACAACTGCTTCGGGCAGAGCGAGATCGGCCCGCTGTCCATGGTGCTCGGCCCGTACGAGCACAAGGGCCGGATGGACTCCTGCGGGCGCCCCGTCATGTTCGTCGAGGCCAAGGTCGTCGACGAGGACGGCGAGGAGGTGCCCGACGGCTCTCCCGGCGAGATCGTCTACCAGTCGCCCCAGCTCTGCGAGGGCTACTGGGAGAAGCCCGAGGAGACCGCCGAGGCCTTCCGCGACGGCTGGTTCCACTCCGGGGACCTCGCCGTGCGGGACGCCCACGGGTTCTTCACCGTCGTCGACCGGGTGAAGGACGTCATCAACTCCGGTGGCGTCCTGATCGCCTCCCGCCAGGTCGAGGACGCCCTCTACACCCACGACCGGGTGGCCGAGGTCGCGGTGATCGGCCTGCCCGACGACCACTGGATCGAGGCCGTCGCGGCGGTCGTCGTCCCCCGGGGCGAGGCGACCGAGGACGAACTGATCGCCCATGCCCGCGAGAAGCTCCCCCACTTCAAGGCACCGAAGAGGGTCTTCTTCGTGGACGAACTACCGCGCAACGCCAGCGGAAAGATCCTCAAGCGCGAGCTGCGAGACCGGTTCGCGCGCCCCTGAGCCCGAACCGACCTCGACGCGAGGCCGACGAAGGCGCGACGCGGCGGGCACCACCCAGGCGCGGTTCACGCGTCCGCAGCCACCGCCACCGAGCGCGCCCAGCGGTAGTCGGCCTTGCCGCTGGGAGACCGCTGGATGGTGTCGGTGAGCACCAGCTGGCGGGGGATCTTGTAGCCGGCGAGACGGGTGCGGCAGTGGGTCTGGATGTCCTCCAGCGACGGCCGGGCGGCCCCCTCGCGCAGCTGCACCACGGCGGCGACATGGTTGCCCCACCGCACGTCCGGCACCCCGGCGACCAGCGCGTCGTAGACGTCGGGGTGGGCCTTGAGCGCCTGTTCGACCTCCTCCGGATACACCTTCTCGCCACCGGTGTTGATGCACTGCGAACCCCGGCCGAGGACCGTGACGACGCCCTCCTCGTCGACGGTCGCCATGTCGCCGAGCAGCACCCAGCGCTCGCCGTCCCGCTCGAAGAAGGTCTCGGCGGTCTTCCTCGGGTCGTTGTAGTAGCCGAGCGGGACATGACCGCGCTGTGCCACCCGGCCCGGCACACCGACCGGGACGGGCTCGTACGTCGCCGGGTCCACGACCTGGGTACGGGAGTGGACGCGGATGCGGAATCCGTCGCCGGCGCCCGCGTCCTGTGTGGCCGTGCCGTTGAACCCGGACTCCGACGACCCGAAGTTGTTCAGCAGCATCGCGTTCGGCACCAGGGCCTGGAACTGCTGCCGGACCGTCTCCGACATGATCGCCCCGGAGGACGACACACTGAACAGCGACGAGCAGTCGGTGCCCTTCATCGGGCCGCCCAGCGCGTCGATCAGCGGGCGCAGCATCGCGTCGCCGACCAGCGACACACTGGTGACCTTCTCCTTCTCGATCGTGCGCAGGACCTCCTCGGGCACGAACTTGCGGTGGATCACGACCCGTTGCCCGAAGTTGAACCCGATGAACGCGGTGAGCGTGGACGTGCCGTGCATCAGCGGGGCCGTGGGGAAGAACGTGATCCCGTCGCCCCCGGCGGCGACCCGCTCGGCCAGCTCCTCCGGCGACTTCACCGGCTCACCGGTCGGCGCGCCACCGCCCAACCCTGAGAAGAACAGGTCTTCCTGACGCCACATCACCCCCTTGGGCATGCCCGTCGTCCCGCCGGTGTAGATGATGAACTGGTCGTCGCCCGAGCGTGCCGGAAAGCCCCGCCCGTCGGACGCGGAGGCCTCCGCCTCGGTGAAGGCGACGGCATCGAGGGCGGGCGCGTCCGGCGCGGGGGTCCCCACCCGCACCAGGTGCCGCAGCTTCTCCGTCCGCGGCAGCGCGGCCGCCACCCGTCCCGTGAACTCCGCGTCGAAGACCAGACCCGCCAGGTCGGCGTCCCGGTAAAGGTAGACCAACTCCTCTTCCACATAACGGTAGTTGACATTGACCGGTACGATCCGCGCCTTGAGGCAGCCGAGCGCGGTCTGCAGATACTCGACGCCGTTGTAGAGGTGCAGTCCGACGTGTTCGCCGGGCTCGATCCCGCGGTCGAGCAGGTGGTGGCCGATCCGGTTGGCCGCCGCGTCCAGTTCCGCGTACGTGAGCCGGTGTTCCGCGCCCGTACCGGGGAGGTCGAGGTACGCGAGCGCCGCCCGGTCGGGGACCACGTCGACGACCGACTCGAACAGGTCGGCAAGGTTGTACTCCACCGCACTCCTCCTGACCCCGCTGCCCTCGGTTGCCGGTCATCAGAGCAAAGGGCGGCACAACTGTGAAGGGTCCCCGCACAGAAATCTGACTGACTGTCAGAAAACCCTTGAAGTGCCGACCCGCCTACTGCAACCTGTTCTCGTTTCCTGTGGACGAAAGGACACCGGATGGGCGGCACCGAACACCTCACCGTGCGACGCGAAGGCGCCACACTGGTGCTCACGCTCAACAGGCCCGAGGCCAAGAACGCGCTCTCGCTGCCGATGCTGGTCGGCCTGTACGACGGCTGGCTCCAGGCAGACGAGGACGAGGAGGTCCGCTCGATCGTCCTCACGGGTGCGGGCGGCGCCTTCTGCGCCGGGATGGATCTGAAGGCCCTCGCGGGCAAGGGGATGGAGGGGCAGGAGTACCGCGACCGCCTCAGGGCCGACCCCGATCTGCACTGGAAGGCGATGCTTCGCCACCACCGGCCCCGCAAACCGGTCATTGCCGCGGTCGAGGGGCACTGCGTCGCGGGCGGCACGGAGATCCTTCAGGGCACGGACATCCGCGTCGCGGGGGAGTCGGCGACGTTCGGCCTCTTCGAGGTCAGGCGCGGCCTCTTCCCCATCGGCGGCTCCACGGTCCGCCTCCAGCGGCAGATCCCCCGGACACACGCCCTGGAGATGCTCCTCACCGGGCGGCCCTACAGCGCGCGTGAGGCCGCCGGCATCGGTCTCGTCGGGCATGTCGTGGCCGACGGCACCGCCCTGACCAAGGCCCTGGAGATCGCCGAACAGATCAACGCGTGCGGGCCGCTGGCGGTGGAGGCGGTGAAGGCGTCCGTGTACGAGACGGCCTCGATGACCGAAGAGGACGGGTTGGCGGCCGAGTTGAAGCGGGGGTGGCCGATCTTCGACACGGCCGACGCGAAGGAGGGTGCCCGCGCCTTCGCCGAGAAGCGGCCCCCTGTCTACAAGCGCGCGTAGCACCCCCTGGGGCGGCCGTGCTTCGGCTGCGGGTCGGCTGTGGCTGGTCGCGCAGTTCCCCGCGCCCCTGAAGGGGCGCTCCTGTCGCCCCCCTCTCGAAGGAGGCAAGCCCCGATGTCCGCGATCCTCAAAGCACCCCTCACCGTCGAGTTCCCGTTCACCCGGTCTCTCGGGCCCGTCCAGAGCGCCTTTCTCACCGGACTCCGGGAGCGGGTCGTCCTCGGGGTGCGCACCGGAGACGGCAGGGTGCTGGTCCCGCCCGTCGAGTACGACCCCGTCACCGCCGAGGAGATCCGTGATCTGGTGGAGGTCGCGCCGACCGGGACCGTGACCACCTGGGCCTGGAACCACGAGCCACGTCGGGGGCAGCCGCTCGCCACCCCCTTCGCCTGGGTGCTGGTGCGGCTCGACGGCGCCGACACGGCCCTGCTGCACGCCCTGGACGCGTCCGGCCCCGACGCCGTGCGCACCGGTATGCGGGTCCGCGTGCGCTGGGCCGAGGAGAGGTCCGGTGCCATTACCGACATCGCCTGCTTCGAACCGTACGACGGGGCACCGGTGGAACCGGCGGGCCACAGCGGAGAGTTCCAGGAGGCGATCACCGGCATCGTCGCCGCCGCCCGCCTCGACTACACCTACTCGCCCGGCCGTGCCCAGACCGGCTACATCGAGGCCCTCGGCGACCGGCGCATCGTCGGTGAACGCTGCCCGTCCTGCCGCAAGGTGTACGTCCCGCCCCGCGGCGCCTGCCCGACCTGCGGGGTGGCCACCGAGGAGCGGGTCGAGGTCGGTCCGGCCGGCACGGTCACCACCTTCTGCATCGTCAACATCAAGGCGAAGAACCTGGACATCGAGGTCCCTTACGTCTACGCCCACATCGCCCTCGACGGCGCCGGACTCGCCCTGCACGGCCGGATCGCCGGCATCCCCTACGACCAGGTGCGCATGGGGCTGCGCGTGGAGCCGGTGTGGACGGAAGGCGCCCGTTACCCCGACCACTACCGGCCCACCGGCGAACCCGACGCGGACTACGACACGTTCAAGGAGTTGCTGTGACGCGCGAAGAAGCCCCGGGCGCCCGTGACATCGCCGTCGTCGCCTTCGCCCAGACCGACCATCGGCGCACCAGCGAGGAGCTCTCCGAGGTGGAGATGCTCATGCCGGTACTGCACGAGGTGATGGCGAGCACCGGGCTGAGGACGGCCGACATCGGCTTCACCTGCTCCGGCTCCAGCGACTACCTCGCGGGCCGTGCCTTCTCCTTCACCCTCGCCCTCGACGGCGTCGGCGCCTGGCCGCCGATCTCCGAGTCCCACGTCGAGATGGACGGGGCGTGGGCGCTGTACGAGGCCTGGGTGAAACTCCGGACGGGGGACGCCGACACCGCGCTCGTCTACTCCTACGGCAAGTCCTCGCCGGGCTCCGTACGAGACGTCCTCACCCGGCAGTTGGACCCGTACTACCTGGCCCCGCTGTGGCCCGACTCCGTGGCGCTGGCCGCCCTCCAGGCCCAGGCGCTCATCGACGCGGGCGCCACCGACGAGCCGGCGTTGGCGGCGGTCGGGGCCCGCAGCCGCGCGGACGCCGCCGGCAACTCCCACGCGCAGCTACGGGGTTCGGTGCCGCAGGGGGAGTACCTGGTACGGCCCTTGCGCACCGGGGACTGCCCGCCCATCGGCGACGGGGCCGCCGCCGTGGTCCTCGCGGCGGGGGAGCGGGCCCGGGACCTGTGCGAGCGGCCCGCCTGGATCCGGGGCATCGACCACCGCATCGAGGCGCACGGCATCGGCGTGCGCGACCTGACCGACTCGCCGTCCACCCGGATCGCCGCGGAACGGGCCGGGGCCCTCGAACGCCCCGTCGACACCGCCGAGTTGCACGCCCCGTTCAGCTCCCAGGAGGTCGTCCTGCGCAGGGCGCTGGGGCTCGACGAGACCGTGTGCGTCAATCCGTCGGGCGGGGCGCTGGCCGCCAACCCGATCATGGCCGCCGGGCTCATCCGGATAGGCGAGGCCGCCGCCCGCATCCACCGGGGCGAGTCCGACCGGGCGTTGGCGCACGCCACCTCCGGCCCGTGTCTGCAACAGAACCTGGTCGCCGTACTCGAAGGGGATCCCCGATGAGCAAGGAGCCCGTGGCCGTCGTAGGCGTCGGCCAGACCAAGCACGTGGCGGCCCGCCGGGACGTGTCGATCGCGGGGCTCGTCCGGGAAGCCGCCCGACGGGCCCTCGACGACGCCGAGTTGAGCTGGGCCGACATCGAGGCCGTCGTCATCGGCAAGGCGCCCGACTTCTTCGAGGGTGTCATGATGCCCGAGCTGTACCTCGCGGACGCCCTCGGCGCGGTGGGCAAGCCCATGATGCGGGTGCACACGGCCGGCTCGGTCGGCGGCTCCACGGCACTGGTCGCCACGAGCCTCGTCGCCGCCCGCGTCCACGGCACGGTGCTCACCCTCGCCTTCGAGAAGCAGTCCGAATCCAACGCCATGTGGGGGCTGTCCCTGCCGATCCCGTTCCAGCAGCCGCTGCTGGCGGGCGCGGGCGGCTTCTTCGCCCCGCACGTGCGCGCGTACATGCGGCGCAGCGGTGCCCCCGACACCGTCGGCTCCCTGGTCGCGTACAAGAACCGCCGCAACGCGCTGAAGAACCCGTACGCCCATCTCCACGAGCACGACATCACGTTGGAGAAGGTCCAGGCCTCGCCCATGCTGTGGGACCCGATCCGCTACTCGGAGACCTGTCCGTCCTCCGACGGGGCCGTGGCCATGGTCCTCACCGACCGGGCGGGCGCGGCCCGCGCGCCCCGGCCGGCCGCGTGGATGCACGGCGGCGCCATGCGCAGCGAACCGACCCTGTTCGCGGGCAAGGACAGCGTGTCGCCGCGCGCGGGACGGGACTGCGCGGCCGACGTCTACCGGCAGGCGGGCATCACGGACCCGCGCCGGGAGATCGACGCGGTGGAGATGTACGTGCCGTTCTCCTGGTACGAGCCGATGTGGCTGGAGAACCTCGGCTTCGCCGCCGAGGGGGAGGGCTGGAAACTCACCGAGTCCGGTGTCACCGAACTGGACGGGGACCTTCCGGTCGACATGTCCGGTGGGGTCCTCTCCACCAACCCCATCGGTGCCTCCGGCATGATCCGGTTCGCCGAGGCCGCGCTCCAGGTGCGGGGCCTCGCCGGAGAGCACCAGGTCGAGGGCGCCCGGCGGGTGCTGGGGCACGCCTACGGCGGCGGTTCGCAGTTCTTCTCGATGTGGCTCGTGGGCGCCGAACCGCCCGCCTCCTGAACCTCCCCCTCACACAGCCTGTCCGCGATGGGGGTCGATCGCTAGTCTGGCGGGCGGACGACGAACCGGGAGGAGCACGGACGTGGCCGAGACCACCATGCAGCAGCGATCCCTCGACGGCTGGCACAAGCCGGCGGAACTGGACCTGAGCAACGCGGACTGGCAGTCGAGCAGCCAGGGGCGGGGAGATGTCCAGATCGCCTTTGTCGAGGGTTTCATCGCCATGCGCAACAGCGGCAGCCCCGAGAGCCCCTCGCTGATCTTCACCCCCGCCGAGTGGGGCGCCTTCGTGTCGGGGGCCCGGGAGGGCGAGTTCGACCTGACCTGAACCGCCCCGCGCACCGCGTCGGTGGGTGGCCGGGGCCGCCCACCGACGGCGGGGTCAGCGCAGGGTCACCTCGCGCGGGCCGTTGTACGGCGCCAGCGACAGGACGGTCCGCGGTGTCCGCAGCCCCTCGCGATCCGCGAACAGCGCGCGCGCCGCGGCGAAGAGCACCTCGTCGCCCGCCACCGGGGCGACCTCGTCGTACAGTTCGCGGACCGGGTCCGTGAGTTCCCGGCCGGCCTCCGTCTCGGTGCCCCAGATGTCCCACAGCAGCGTCTCGACCTTGTTCAGCGCCGCGAGATCGAGCCGGACGTTCCCGGCCACGAACCACTCCCCGTTGAGCGGCCCCTCCTCCGGCGGGTGCAGGCCGAACGTCCGGGAGTCCGCCTCGCCGGCCCGGATCGCCCGCCACGCCTTGCCCGCGACCAGGAAACGGTCGCGCGGTACGTCCATCGGGTCGAAGCCGATCCTCTGCTCGTCGGCGACCAACGGCTCGGTCAGCTGGGCGTCGGCGAACAGCCAGCCCCGCGCCGGGTCCCAGTACTCGGTGACCACGTGGTCACAGTGGAATCCGTTCTCGCCGAAATACGTGGCGAAGCCCGATCGCAGCCGGGCCGGCACACCGATGTGCCGCAGGAGCGAGCAGTGCAGCAGCGAGAAGTCGCGGCACACACCGACGAACCGGTCCCCGGGCTCACGGCGCTGCGACAGGGGCGCGTCGTTCCGCTCGACCACGAGCCGCAGGATGTCGTCGAGGTAGCGCGTCTCGGCGTCGTCGTGCAACCGCTCCTGCGCCACGGTGTGGCCGAAGGTCCCGCCCTCGCCCCGATGGATCATCAGATCCCGTGCCACCCGGGCGAGTCGGGCCGGATCGCGCGGGAGGTCGGCGTAGAGCGGTGCGAGGTCGCCCGGGTCGGTGAACGCGCTCTGCGCGGTGTAGAAGGCGGCGACATCCGGTGCGAGGTGTACGGGTGGCATGAGCGAACCCCCAGAAGGAATCGGCCGCGTGTTCGAATTACGGGCCGCTTCGCCTCACCGTGCCAAAATTCACCCGCAATTGTCCACAATTCGCTTTGGGGTGCGGATATCTGGAATTCCCGGTTCTCATGGCACCGACGCGAATTAATGGATGGCGGCTCCCCTATCATTAGCCGCATGGAGTACTCGATCAGCGGGGACGCACGGCTCGTCCTGGACCTTGCGCTGACCGTCCGCCACGACGGCAGCGGCGGTGTCACCGACGACCTGGCCGATGTCATGGGGCTCGCCACCTGGGTGAAGGCCCACGCGGACGACGTGCCGACCACCGTCGGCCCGGCCGTCGACGAGGCCGCGCTCGCCTCCGTACGCGACCTCCGCGCCGCCGTCCGCGCCCTCCTCGCCCGCGCTGTCGGCCCCGGCGAGCCCAGCCCCGCCGACGCCGCTCGGTTGCTGCCCGTCCCCGAGGCCCTGGCCCGTCTCAACGACGCCGCCGCCCTCGCCCCCACCGTCCCCGTCCTCACCTGGGGCCCCGGTGCCGACCCCGTCGTGCACCACCGGCCCGCCACCGGAGAGGACCCGCTCACCGCCGCCCTCGCCCGCGCCGCGCTCGCCTTCCTCGCGGGCCCCGAGCGACAGCGGCTGCGCGCCTGCCACGCACCACGCTGCGTGCGCTACTTCCTCAAGGAGCACCCCCGCCAGGAGTGGTGCAAACCCTCCTGCGGCAACCGCGCCCGCGTGGCCCGCCACCACGACCGCCACCGGAAGGCCTCGGCCTGACCGCCGGGACGGCCGACCCCGACGCTCCCTCGGCCCCACCGTCGCACGGCACGCCGTACCATTGCGGCATGTCCTTCCTCCGCCGCCGCAGCGCCACGCCCGCCGGGCCCGACTTCGACGTACTGGCCATGGACCCGGGCGACTGGCCGGGCAATCTCGGTGCCGGTCTGCTGCCCGCCCCCGACGGCAGCTGCCAGGGCGTCTTCCTGCGCTACGACCTCTACGGCGGCCGCGGCCCCGCGATGATCATCGGCAACCTCCCCGAGGGCTCCCCGGCGCGCGAGGTCGCCGACGGCGAGATCCCCTTCGAGGTGGCCCAGCTGCTGATCGCGCTGGAGAACGAGGAGGAGATCACCGTCGTCGGCTCCGAGGACCTCCCCGTGATGCAGGGTGACAACCTGCTGATCGTCCGCCGCCTCAAGCTCTCCGAGTCCCGGATCTCCTGCGTCCAGTTCGACCGCAGCGACAACGTCCTGGTGACCATCGCCGCCTGGGACCGCCCCATCACCGACGACCTCTACGCGCTGCTCAAGCCGCTCCCGGCGGAACTGTTCCAGCAGGCCTGAGACACGACGAGGACGAACACGGAGAAGGGCCGGGTGTACGTACACCCGGCCCTTCCCCGTGCCCTGCCGCTCACCCGGCCGGCAGCACCCGCACATCCGCCGCCCGCACGAACGCCACCCGGTGGCCGAACTGGATCTCGTAGTAGAGCTCCTTGCCCACCACGAACCGGTGCCCGCTCGTGTCGAAGGAGACGGCGTAGTAGTACTCGCCGGGCACCAGGCCCCCGGTGACGTACTTCTGCCCCGCGAGAAGCTTGTACGGCCACGGGGACACCGCCTGCGCGGGCACACCCGCCGGGTACGCCGCCGCCTCCGGATAGGCGCGGCCGTACACCGGGATGTCCGCCAGGCCGTCCCGGGGCGTCACGACCAGACCGGCCGCGCCGACCGCCGTCGGCTTGCTCTTCGGGTTCTGGAACCAGGCCTTCTGCCCCAGGTACCAGATCGCCGTCCAGTCGCCCTGCCGCTCCGCGACCGCGTACTGCTGCCCGGTGGAGACCCGCGAACCGAGGTCGTTCACATTGGTCGTCGAGACGCTGCCGTCCGGCCGCAGCCCGATGTCCTTGATCAGGGGCGAGGACGTGTCGGGCCGGCTGTAGAGGCGTACCGCGCTGGAGCCGTGCACCGCGCAGGTCGCGCCGCCGGACCCGCAGCCGGTGAACACGGGCCGGTTGTCGGCGTAGTCCGGCAGGACGGTGACCATGGTGCTGTCGCTGCCGGACGTCGCACCGAGCGGCTTGCCCAGCAGCTCGAAGTAGTGACGCCAGTCCCAGTACGGCCCCGGGTCGGTGTGCATCCCCGGGATCGTCGCCGTCGTCGGACCGGGCACCGTGTCATGGCCCAGGATGTGCTGCCGGTCCAGCGGCACGTCGTACTTGTCGGCCAGGTACCTCACCAGCCGCGCCGACGCCCGGTACATCGCCTCCGTGTACCAGGCGTCCGGCGAGGCGAGGAACCCCTCGTGCTCCAGGCCGATCGAACCCGCGTTGACGTACCAGTTCCCGGCGTGCCAGGCCACGTCCTTGTGCTTGATGTGCTGCGCGATGTGCCCGTCCGTGGAGCGCAGCGAATACTGCCACGACACATACGTCGGGTCCTGGACCAGTTCCAGGGTGGTGTCCCAGTAGCCCTCGGTGTCATGGACCACGATGTACCGGATGGGCTGCGAGGTCGGCCGGTCGGCCAGGTCGTGGTTGCCGTAGTCGTTGTCGCCGAACTCCTGGTACGGCGCCGGGATCCACTCGCAGGACACGGTGGTCGGGCACTGGGCACCGGTGGCGGCCTTGCGCAGTCCGGCCCGGGACAGCTGACCGGTGTCGGGGGCGAGGCCGGGGTCGGCGGCCAGGGTCACCCGCTGGCCGGCGTCCGTGACCCGCTCGGCACCGGCGCGGATGACCGCGAACACCTCGTTCGCGTAGGCCGCTGCCGTGCCTCGGTCGTCGGCCCCCGAGAAGCGCGCCACCGCCCCGTACCAGTCCGCCGGATCGGCGCTCGGTTCCGCGCCGAGCTGCCGCTGTGCGGCCGCGAGCAGCGCCGCGCCGCCCGCCACGTTCGCCGCGGCGTCGGTGCGCAGCGTCCGCGCGGACAGACCGGTCAGCTCGGCCGCCATCGTCAACGTCCGCAGCCGGGCCGGGAGTTCGGACGGCTCCGGCAGCTTCGCCTCGGGCGCCGGGAGGGGCCGGGACTCGTCGCCGCGCGCGTCCTCCGCGCCCTCGCTGTGGTGCGGGGCCTCGGCCAGGGCGGTGCGCGCATCGGTCAGATGCATGGGCCCGTAGCCGCCGGTCACACTGGGCGCGCCGCCGTGCGCGTCCCAACGGGACTGGAGGTAGGAGACGCCGAGCAGGACACTGCGCGGTACGCCGTACCTCTCGGATGCGGCGGTGAACGCGCCCTGCAGTCCGGCGGAGGCCGCAGAGCGGCTCTCCGGCGGGGCCGCCCCCAACAGGGGCAGCAGCAGAACGGCGGGAGCCACGGCGAGCGCGGCTCTGCGGACAGGTCTGTGACGCGGGGTGGGCCTGCGATCGGTGGGGGATCCTCGCAAGGCGGCCTCCTCTGACGGTGGGGCGTGGACGGGGCGGCGGACCATGCTCCTCCCGCGTGCGCAGCCGAGCGTGGGGGAGTGCGTCAGTGCTATCGGTCGGCCGACGATCCGTCAATCATGCCCCCAGGACGCTGCTTCCCCGGTGATTGCCGGGCGCATGGCCGGCCCCGGTCATGACGAAGGCCCGCGGTGCGCCCTTGCGCAGGCACACCGCGGACCTTCGTATCCCCTCAGCGAGTGCCGACCGCCGCCCGTACGGCCTTGCGGGCCAGCTGGCAGTCGTCGTGCAGCCGCCTGAGCAGCAGCCGCTGTTCCTCGCCGGACGGCGCAGCAGCCGGATGGGCCTGACCCGGTGCCGCCGGGGTCGCGTCGTGCATCGAACGCTGCACGGCCGTCTCGTAGGTACGGATCTCGCGGGTCAGCACGAGCATCAGGTTCACCAGGAACGCGTCCCGGGAGGCCGGGCCCGCCGACTGCGCCAGCTGACTGATCTGCCGCCGCGCCACCGGGGCGTCCCCGAGCACCGCCCACAGCGTCGCCAGGTCGTACCCCGGCAGATACCAGCCCGCGTGCTCCCAGTCCACCAGCACTGGACCGGCCGGTGAGAGCAGGATGTTCGACAGGAGGGCGTCGCCGTGACAGAACTGGCCCATGCCCTGACGGCCCGACGCGTGCGCGATGCCGTGCAGCAGCTTCTGCAGATCGCCCATGTCCCGGTCGGTGAGCAGACCCAGCTCATGGAAGCGGGAGATCCGCTCCGCGTAGTCCAGCGGGGCGTCGAACGTCCCCGTCGGCGGCCGCCACGCGTTCAGCCGGCAGATCGCGCCGAGCGCCGCCCGGATGTCGGCGCGCGGCGGCGCCTCCACCGGATGCCGCTGCAGGGCGGCCACCCGGCCCGGCATCCGCTCGATGACCAGGGTGCAGTTGTCCGGGTCCGCCGCGATCAGCCTCGGCGCCCGCACGGGTGGGCGGTGCCGGACGAACGAGCGGTATGCGGCTATTTCGTGCCGGGACCGCTCCTCCCAGATGGGCGAATGATCCAGTAAACACTTCGCGACGGCCGTGCTGCGCCCTGTCGTACCGACGAGCAGCACCGAGCGGCCGCTGCGGCGCAGCACCTGGACCGGCGCGAACTCCGGACAGATGCGGTGCACCGAGGCGATCGCCGTGCGCAGCTGCGCGCCCTGGGGGCCGGACAAGTCGAGTCTCCCGCTGAGCGGTTGGGTGCCGAGCCCCGGCACGCGCCGCGTCCGGCCGCCGCCGAGCATCGGGGCCGCCGTACGCGTGGGGTCGAGGTAGGGGCCGCCGCCGCCCGGCTGGCGGGGGTGCAGCGACCGGGGAGGAGCGGACACGGAGGACGATGCTGCGTACATGGGGGAAGACAGATCCCTTCGTGTGCCGGCGAGGTCACGCGCCACCCGCCCCGGCCGTACCGGGGACACCCTGGGGAGTGCCTGTCGGGGCGACCGGGTCGGGGTGGCGCTTTCCTACCTGACACCGGATGGGCCCTGGCACACCATCTAGCGCACCCTGGCGAAGCCTGGCGAATAGTCCCCGAGCAACTGACAGCGGGCTACATTCAACTCAGCCGAGAACCTGGGGGCTTGACGTGAGCGGACAACCCAATACCCGACTCGCAGACCTGTTCGGCCTGGCCGGCTGGTCCAAGGGAGAGCTCGCGAGGCTGGTCAACCGGCAGGCGGCGGCCATGGGCCACCCCCAGCTGGCGACCGACACCTCACGGGTACGGCGGTGGATCGACATGGGAGAGATCCCGCGCGATCCCGTGCCACGGGTGCTGGCGGCGCTGTTCACCGAGCGTCTCGGCCGTGTCGTGACCATCGAGGACCTCGGTCTGGTCCGGCACGGGCGTACGGGGAAACGGCAGGGCGGCGGGAGTGTGGAACATCCCGACGGTGTGCCGTGGGCGCCCGAACGGACTGCCGCGGTCCTCACCGAATTCACGGGAATGGACCTCATGCTCAACCGACGCGGCTTGGTGGGTGCGGGCGTCGCGCTCACCGCGGGATCCGCACTCAGCAGCGCCATGCACGACTGGCTGCACACCGACCCGGCCCTCGCGGCCGACGCCCCCGACCTCGACGACCCCCTGCACGCCGACCCCGCCGGGTTCGACCGTTACGAGGCCGCCCCCATCGGGTCGCAGGAGATCGAGGAACTGGAGCGCTCGGTCGAGGTGTTCCGGGCCTGGGACGCGGCCCGCGGCGGCGGGCTGCAACGCAAGGCTGTCGTGGGACAGCTCAACGAGGTGGGAGGCATGCTCTCCTACCGTCACCCCGAACACCTCCAGCGGCGCCTGTGGGGCGTCGCCGCCAACCTCGCCGTCCTCGCCGGTTGGATGTCGCACGACATCGGCCTCGAACCCACCGCCCAGAAGTACTTCATCATCGCCGCCCACGCCGCCAGGGAGGGCGGTGACCGGCCCCGCGCCGGCGAGGCCCTGTCCCGGGCGGCCCGACAACTGGTGCACCTCGGCAAGCCCGACGAGGCGCTCGACCTGATGAAGCTCGCCCAGTCCGGCTCCGGCGACCAGGTCCTGCCGCGCACCAAGGCCATGCTCCACACCGTCGAGGCCTGGGCGCAGGCATCCCTGGGCAAGGGCCAGGCCATGCGCCGCACCCTGGGCCAGGCCGAGGACCTGTTCGTCTCCGACCGTGGGGACGTGCCGCCGCCGAGCTGGATGCAGATGTTCAACGAGGCGGATCTGTACGGCATGCAGGCCCTGGCCTACCGCACCCTCGCGGAGCACGAACCGGCCGCGGCCCAGCACGCCCGGCACTACGCGGAGAAGGCGCTGGACCTCAGGACGAACGCGCAGGGGAGGTCGCAGATCTTCGACTACCTGTCGATGGCCTCGGCCTGCTTCATCGGCGACGACCCGGAACAGGCGAGCGGGTACGCCCGGCTGGCGCTGGCGTCGATGGGTTCCAACTCCTCCCACCGCACCTGGGACCGGCTGCGCGAGATGTACCGGCTCACCGGTCAGTACTCCAGCTATCCGAAGATCCAGGACCTGCGGGAGGAGATCAAGCTCTCCCTGCCCAGGCCCCAGTCGAAGGCCCCGCTGTCGAAGAACAGGGGCGACATCGCCCCGGCGTGAGCGTGCGGGGCCCGCTCCTCAGGAGCTGCCCCGCCTCAGGAGCTGACCCGGGCGACGAGCACACACGCGTCGTCCGTACGCTCCCTCTCGCCGAACTCCTCCACCACTGTCCGCACACATTCCTGGGCCGTACGTGCCTCGCCGAAGCGTGGGGCAAGGTCCAACAGCCGCTGGACGGCTGCCTCTCCGCCCCGCCGGGGCACCAGCCCGTCGGTGTGCAGGAGCAGCAGATCGCCCTGTTCGAGGGTCACTTCGGCCTGCCCGTAGACGGCACCCGAGGTCGCTCCGAGCAGGACGCCGTCCGGCGGGGGCAGCACACGCCCCGTCCCGTCGCGGAACAGCAGCGGGGCGGGGTGCCCGGCCTGCGCCCAGACGAGGGTGCGGGTGTCCGGCCGGTAGCGGCAGCAGACGGCGCTGCCGAGCGCCGGCTGCACGGTGGCGTCCAGTAACTGGTTGAGGCAGGCCATCAGCCGGCCAGGATCGGTGCCCGACATCGCCATGCCGCGCAGCGCGCCGATCAGCATCGCCATGCCCGAGGTCACGGTGACACCGTGACCGGTGAGGTCACCGACGCTCAACAGGCTTTCGCCGCCCGGTAGTTCGAGGGCGTCGTACCAGTCGCCGCCGATCAGCGCGCTGGTCGAGCAGGGCAGGTAGTGGGCGGCCAGGTCCAGGCTGGCGGGGCCCTGTTGCGGGAGCCGCAGGGGGCCGCGCCACGGTGGCAGCACGGCCTCCTGCAGCTCGACCGCGAGCCGGTGCTCGGTCTGCGCGATGTGCCGCTGACGGTGGAGCGAGTCACGGGTCTCGCTCACCGCCCGCTGGCTGCGCCGCAGTTCGCTGACGTCCCGCAGCACGGCCCACATGGAGGCCGTACCGCCGTCGTCGTCGAGCACGGGCTCGCCCATCATGTGCACGGTGCGCACCCCGCCGTCGGGGAGCACGATCCGGAACTCCCCGTCGATGCGTTGCGCGTCGACGAGGCAGTCCGTGACCATCGCCGTCAGGTGCGGACGGTCCTCGTCGAGGACCAGCGACGGCAGTTCGTCCAGGGTGAGCGGCGGGGCGGCGGGGTCGCGGCCGAGGATCTGGAACAGCTCGCCGGACCAACTCGCCTCGTCCGTCAGGAGGTTCCACTCGGCGCTGCCGACGCGGCTGAGCAGCGACTCGCGCCGGGGGGCCGGGGGCGGCGCGACCGGAAGGCCGGCCGTGGGCCCGGGGGCGGGCGGCGGGGCCGGCCCGTCCCGCAGCTGCGCCAAGTGGCCGTCCAGGTCGCGCAGTTGATGCAGGGCCAGGTCGTAGAGCGCCCGTTGCCAGCGGATCTCGGGATCGGCCTCGTCGGCGGGCGCGTCGCGTCGTACGGCGTCCATGTCGCCCCGTAGCCGTCGCGTCTGCGAGATGAGCGCGTCGACCGTGCCGCGTCGGGGCGGCTGGGCGGCGGGACGATCCGCAGAGAGAGGGGACGGCATCACGTACTCCGATGGGGGACGGTACGACCAACGCTGACGTAAGGGCCGATTACGACTGTTGCACAGCCCCCGACGCGCTGTAAGGGATTTGGCAAGACACGATAAGGCGGTGCTTCTGGCATATGCCACCGTCCTCGCCGACGGGGTCCACCGCCGCGGGTCGATGTGCGTCCTGAAGGTCCAAGTCGTAGGAATCGTACGCGACTTGACGGATCGTCGGCCGCGCCCACCTCTCTTTCATTCCCCTGTTCGAGGGGCGTATGTGCGAGTGCTTCCTCAAGTCGCTGAGTGACATGGGTCACAGCGATGAATCCAGGAGACCGCCTGCTGCGAAACCCCTCGGCAGGAAGAGCTTCATCCGAAACGGAGACCGTTCATGACCGTCACGCTGGAACAGCCCGCCCGCGCACTCCTCGTCACCGACGAGGACGGGGAGGTCCCGGTGCCCGCGAGCCTGCGCTATTCCTCCGACGATCCGCTGGCTGTGCACCTCGACTTCCCGGCCGACATCTCCCTGAACGGTTCCATGGTGACCTGGACGTTCTCCCGTGGACTGCTGGAGGAGGGCGTACGGATCCCCGCGGGCGCCGGCGACGTCCACATCCGGCCCAGCGGCCGCTTCCGCACGGTGGTGGAGCTGCACTCCCCGTACGGCATGGCCCTGCTCCGGTTCGAGAAGGCGGCACTCCAGCGCTTCCTGCTGCGCAGCTATGCCGTCGTCGCCGCCGGGAGCGAGGAGGTGGGCCCCGCGCTCGACCGGGGCCTGACGTCCCTGCTGCGGGGTGTCTGACCTCGCTCCCGGCGACGCGGGACGTGAGGTCGGGGCACGGCTCAGTAGCGCAGGACGCCCGCGATGCCCCGTGCGTCGCCGAGCATGCCGTCGGGGACGAAGCGGACCTCGGCGCCGGTGTCCAGGCATCGCTCGACGATCTCGTCCACGATGTCCTCGCGGACGTCGAGGTCCCCGCTCTCGGCCGGCACGAGATGGGCGCCGTCGCTGCCGCCGTCCGCGCGGACGGCCGTCCGGAAGTTCTCCTCGACGGCAAGGAGCTGGATCCGGCCCTGCTGGGCGTTCTGCCGGACCTCGTCGACCCCCGCGGCGAACGTCTTGTGACCGCGCGCCGCTTCGAGCCGTCGCGCCACCGTGTCGGCGTTCCTGCGGTCCTCGGCGGCGACCACCGGCCCGACCGCCTGCCAGACGGCCTCCGGGGTGCCGTGCGCGAGACCGCCGTGCGGGATGTGGGTGGCGTCCCTGGTGACCGTGCCGATCTCGTCGAGCAGGGACAGCGCGGCCGTCTCGCCGGTGACGTACAGGGGCCGCCGCCGGGTGCGCAGCAGCCGGGCCAGCGCGGTGTCGGCGTCGCGCAGGAAGTGCCGGGTGTCCTCGTCGCGGAAGGTGGACGGCAGATCGCCGATCCGTTCCAGTCGCTCGGCGTCGAAGTTGTCGCGGTCCCTGGTCATCGGGAACCCGCCGACGTGCGCCTCGGTGACACGGTCGCCGCCGCCGTTCCACAGGGTGACCCGGTCGGGGGAGACCGCGAGCACCCAGAACCGCCGCTCGGCGGCGTGCGCGGCCACCAGGTTGCGGGTGAGGAAGGTGTCCGAGAGCACCACGCGCTCCGGTACCGGACGGGTCAGCGACCAGACCTGGTGCTCACCGGGTGCGGCGAAGATGGCCAGTCCGTCCTCGGCGTGCGTGAGATCGACCTCGGCCAGCGCCCGGTCCAACTGCTCCGCGACGTCGTTGCGCCGCTCCCGGGTGACGGCGGGATCGTGCTCCAGCCGTTTCTTCGCCTCGGCCACGACATTGCGCAGCCGGACCGGGTCCTGGGTGTTCTCGGGCTCCCGGCGGTGCGTCGGCGTCAGGACCGAGACCGCGGGGTAGGGCCGTGGACGGCGCAGTTCGATGAGGGTCGCGGGAGAGAGGGCTTGCTCCATCTCTTCACGATAGGACTGATTCACGTATCGGGCATTTGGGGTAACCAGGTCACCCGCGAGGACCTCCCGGGAGGGCTGTCGGGTACGACGAACGAGCCCGCCGGCGCGCACCGCACCGGTGCGCGCCGACGGGCTCGCCGGTGCGGCGGCTGCCGTGGGGGTCAGCCGACTTCCTTCTTCAGCGCCTTGTCGGCGGCGGCCTTCGACGGCTTCCACCAGGTCGTCACCGGCTCCCAGACCTTGACCTTCTGGGTGGCGCCCAGCTGCTTCAGGGTGAATGTGCGGCCGTAGAGGTTGGGGTTGGCCGACACCGTGACCGTGCCGACACGACGCGCCTCGGGGTCCTTGAGGTCGGCGATCGTGCGGACCGCGGCGTACACCGTCTTCCCCGCGCCGACCTTGTACGGGCCGCTCTCGCCCGACGGCACGGGCTGGGCCGCCCCGTCGAGGTCGCCGAAGGTGACGACGGGGAGGCGGTCGATCGTGCAGGTGCGGGTACCGGTGTTCTTGACGCTGATGTGCACGATCCGCTTGTCCTTCGCCTGCTTGGCCCCCAGCTTCAGGACCTTCGACTTGCAGACCGGGGTCTTCGCCGCGGGCTGGGCGGCGAGCCCCTGGGGAGCGGAGGTGAGCAGGAGGGCGGCGCCTGCGGTGGCCACGGTGGAGACGGTGAGCCAGGAACGGATACGCATCGGTGGAATCCCCCAGTTTCAGTCACATACGGGTACGGCACGCGCAAACGTGACGTCTGCCCAGTGTGACGAGCGAGATGCGTCCGGGGTTGTACCGGATGCGCCCGTGTTGCACGCCCGATGCTCAATCGTCGACTCCGCAGGAACTTCCGTCGTCCGGCAGCGTCCCGAACAGCAGGAAGTCGTCGACCTTCTCGTGCACGCACTTCGACGACCCGTACCCGGTGTGCCCCTTGCCCTTGTTGTCGAGGACGACCGCCGAGGAGCCGAGCCGCTTCGCCGTCTCCACGGTCCAGCGGTACGGGGTGGCCGGGTCGCCCCGGGTGCCCACGAGCAGCATCTTCGGGGTGTCGACGTCCCGCACCTCCTCGCGGATGAAATCGGTGCCCGCGGGGCGGCCGTAGCACATCAGGACCTGGGTGAGCCGGTACCGGCCGAACACGGGGGAGGCGTCCTCGTAGGCGGCGCGCAGGTTCCCCAGATTGTCGGTGATCTCCCTGGCGGTGGGCCGGTCGGGGTCGTCGGCGCAGTTGATCGACATCAGTGCGGCGGGGAGGTTGTCCAGCGGGATCTCCTCGATGTCGACCAGGCCCTCGTGCGGGGTCGGGCTGCCGGAGGGGGTGGGATCGGGAGGGTCGTGCGGTCGGGCCGGTGACGAGGCGCGGTACGGGGCGGTCGGCGCCGATGTGCGGTACGGGGTGGCGGGCGGGGCGAAGCCGCCGCCGGTGAGGGCCATGACGCCCCGGGTGTCCCCGTCGTGGACGAGCATGTTGAGCGCCTGGGTGAGCATGGGCCACAACTGTTCGCTGTAGAGGGCGTGGCCGATGGCGCCCACCAGGTCCTGGCCCGTGAAGTCCGGCCCGAAGTCCGAGGGCAGGGGGTACTCGTCCAGTGAGTCGACCAGCGCCACGACCTGCTCACGGGCCGAGCGGGAGTCCTGCCCGAACGGACACGTCAGCTCCTCGGTGCAGGCGTCGAGGTAGTCCTCCAACGCGGTCTGCTGGCCCTGTGCGGCCACCAGATTCTGTTCGGTCAGCGGCTCGCTCAGGGTGTCGACCCCGTCGAGGGCCATCCGGCCCACCTTCTCGGGGAACTCCGCGGCGTACACCGCGCCCAGCCGGGTGCCGTAGGAGAAGCCGAGGTAGTTGAGCTTCTTGTCGCCGAGGGCGGCGCGCATCACGTCGAGGTCGCGGGCGGCGTCGCGGGTGCCTATGTGCCGCAGCACCGGGCCGGAGTTCTCCCGGCACTCGGCGGCCGCCCGCCGCAGCCGTTCGAGCGCGAGCTTCGGGGCGTCGGAGTCCTCGCCGCCGTCGGTCGCCTCCAGGGCCTCGTCGGTGCCGTCGCCGCAGCTGACCGGGGAGGAGCGGCCCACACCGCGCGGGTCGAAGGAGACGACGTCGTAGCCCTTGGTCAGGTCCATGAAGTCCTTGCCGCCGTAGGCGAGTTCGGGCACTCCCGGGCCGCCGGGGCCGCCGAAGTTCAGCAGCAGCGAGCCGCGTGAGTCGCCGGTGGCCCGGTAGCGGGCCACCGCCAGGTCGAGGGTGCCGAGCTGGGGCCGGGCGTAGTCGAGAGGCACGGTGACCTTGCCGCAGCGCAGATCCCGGGGCATCTCCATGCCCTCGCACTTCGACCACTTGATCTTCTGGTCGTAGAAGCGGCTCAGGTCGGGCCGGCCGTCGTCCTTGTCGTCGTCGGCGCCCGCCGTCAGGGCGGGCAGCCCGGCCCCCAGCAGGGCGAGCACCGTGACCGCGGCTCCGGTGAGAGGGCGCCGTCTGTGCGTGGACCACATGCGTGCCTCCAGGGAAGCCCGGCCAGGGCGGCCGGGGACGACCCCCGGATCACCATAGGCGGCCCCTCGAGGCCACGCCTCCCGGCGGGCGGGCCACCCGGAGGTGCCGTACTCTGCGCCGCCCGGGACCCGCACCGGCGGCGCGGGCGATCGCCGAGGCCACGGTCGGCGCGTAGCCCGTACGCGTGAACCGGGACGTGGGAGCGGCCCGTCGCGCCGCGAGGTCGGCCGTTTCCGGCGTCGCGGGCGTGATCGGGCTTCGGCGAGGATGCTGAGGGGCCCGGCCGACCACCGTGCCCGCGGTCGCACGGCGGCCGCGCACTCGCGACCTCAGCGAAGGAGCGCAGAGATGACCTCTCCGGGCCATCAGGACCTCGTCGTCACCCGGGCCACGCTCGACGACTGGGCGGTGGTCGCCCGGTGGGCGGGGGACGAGGGCTGGAACCCGGGCCTCTCGGACCCGGCGTGCTTCTTCGCACAGGACCCCGAGGGCTTCTTCATCGGCAGGCTCGACGGGGAGCCGGTCTCCTCCGTCTCCGTCGTCACCTACGGCGACGACTACGCCTTCCTCGGCTTCTACCTGGTCCGCCCTGACCTGCGCGGCCAGGGCCACGGCCTCGCCACCTGGAAGACCGCGCTCGCCCACGCGGGCGAGCGCACCGTGGGCCTCGACGGAGTGGTGGCGCAGCAGGACAACTACCGCCAGTCCGGCTTCGAGCCCGCCCACCGCACCTTCCGGTACTCCGGCGTGGTGCCGGAGACCGCCGTACCCGCCGACGTCCGGTCCGTCGACGACGCCGGGCTCCTCGCGGCGTACGACAGGGCCTGCCACCCGGCCGACCGACCCCGCTTCCTGGAGCACTGGCTGACCGCCGAGGGACACCGGGCCCTCGCGCGGATCGTCGACGGGCGGCTCACCGGCTACGGCGTCATCCGGCCCGGCAGGGACGCCCTGCGCATCGGTCCCCTGTTCGCCGACACCGCCGCCGACGCCCGCGCGCTGTTCGCGGGCCTGGCAGCCGAGGCCGCGGGCCGTGAGCTGGCCGTCGACGTGCCGGAGCCGAACACGGACGCCGTGGCGCTGGTCGAGGAGTACGGGCTGACGCCGTCCTTCGAGACGGCCCGCATGTACACCGGCCCGATCCGGCCGTACGCGGCCGAGCGCGTCTTCGGGGTCACGACTCTGGAGCTCGGCTAGGGGAGGGAGCTCGGTCAGGGGCTGGGGCTCGGTCAGCGTCTGGGGCTCGCTCGGGGGCCTTTCGGAAGGCCCACTCCATGCGGGGCTCGACGACACAGCGGAGCGCGGTCCGTACGGGGGAGGTGCACAGCAGGGTGATGCCGCCGATCGCCACGGCGGTGACCGCGAGTTCCCCGAGCGGGGTGTGCAGCCACTCGACGGCGTACCAGTCCCGGAAACGCGCCCACTTGATCACGAAGCCGTGCAGCAGATAGCCGTACATCGTGCCCGCGCCCAGCGCCGTGAACCACAGCTGCCGGCGCGGCACCCAGGCCAGGAAGCAGGCCGTCAGCAGCACCGCCAGACAGAACAGGGCGGGCGTGGTCAGCAACCCGGCCCAGCGGGTCACGCCCTGGCCGGTGACGCTGCCCCGGTGGTAGAACCAGCCCGCGTCGAACCAGGGGGCGACCCAGTAGCCCACCACGAACGCCCCGAGACCGACCGGGAGCAGCCACAGCCGTACCCGGCGGGTGCGCAGCCGTTCGAAGTGCTCGGCGCGCAGGGTCAGTCCCAGCACGAAGAACGGCAGGAAGCCCAGCACCCGCTGGATGGAGACGTCGCCGCCGAGGTCCGGTGAGACCGCCGCCAGCATGGCCAGGCCCAGTGCGACCGGCAGCGGGTGACGCAGCATCAGCCACAGGGGTGTGGTCAGCCGCCAGATGAAGAGCGCGACCAGGAACCACATCACGTACCAGGGGTCCAGCAGGCTCAGCGGATAGCCCCAGTCGTCCTCGGCCCACCGGTAGAAGAACGTGTACGCCGTCTCGAACACGACGTACGGCAGGGCCACGCCCGTCAGCAGCCGCTTCAGCCGGCCGGGCGCCATGTCGAAGCTCCGCGAGAAGTACCCGGAGATCAGGGCGAAGGCCGGCATGTGGAACGCGTAGACGGTCAGGTACGCCGCCGTCACGGTCCGACTGCCGTACGTCAGCGGCTCCCACGCGTGCCCGCACGCCACCAGGACGATGGTGAGGTACTTCGCGTTGTCGAAGTACGGGTCCCGCGAGGTCCGCCTCGCGCGGGGCCGCTCCCCGTCGGGCGGCGCGGCGGGGGCGGGGCGGCTGTGCTGCACCACGTCTTCGGGCATCGGTGAGAGGTCTCCGGACGACGACGACTGAACCCGGACCGCCTGCCCCGCCACGCCGGTCTCAGTCGCCCTCGACGGCATCATCGACACATTTGGCGTGGAACCGTCGGCTCGGCTCCCGCACCCGCCGGCTCGGCTCCGGCACCCGCCCCTCGTCGGCGCCCGCACCCCGAGCGGTGGGAAATCGGTTGAATTCCGTTGCCAGGGTGAACGACTGATGATGGAGTGAGCACCATGGATCACGCTGCTGTGCTGGCACTGTTCGACCGGGACATGCGAGAGGGGGCCCGCCCCGACGGGCCCGGAGCCCGGATCGAGCGGGTGGGCGGGGTGGTGCGCCAAGTCGGTTCCGAGCAGGGCTGGAGCGGTGTCGTCTGGTCCGATCTGGACGAGGCGGGCGCCGACGCGGCGATCACCGAGCAGATCCGGTACTTCTCCGGTCTCGGACGCGACTTCGAATGGAAGCTGTACGGCCACGATCTCCCCGTCGACCTGGGGCACCGACTGCGCGCGGCCGGTTTCACGCCCGCTCCGGAGGAGACGCTGATGGTCGCCGAGGTCGCCGACCTCACCCTCGACGTCGAGCCGCCCGAGGGCGTACGGATCGTGCCGGTCACCGACCGCGCGGGTGTGGACCTGGTGGCCGACGTCCATGCGAAGGCCTTCGGCACCGACAGCTCCCGGCTGCGCCACCAGCTCCTGGCCCAGCTCACCGGCGACACCGAGACGGTCGTGGCCGTCGTGGCGTTCGCCGGGGACGTACCGGTGAGCGCCGCCCGGATGGAGCTGCTGCCCGGCACCCGCTTCGCCGGACTGTGGGGCGGCGGCACCGTCGAGGGCTGGCGCGGCCGGGGCGTCTACCGGGCCCTGGTCGCCCACCGCGCCCGTGTCGCGGCCGACCGCGGCTATCGCTACGTCCAGGTCGACGCGCTGGCCCGCAGCCGTCCGATCCTGGCCCGCCTCGGTTTCGAGCCGCTCACGACGACCACGCCGTACGAGTACGCGGTGGGGAGCACGGCGGCGGCCTGACCGCCGGTCACAGGTCGAGCTGGTACTCGATCGCCGTGTGCGTGGGCCGGTAGCCCAGCATGTCGTTGACCCGGCGCATGGGGAGGTTGCGCATAAGGCCGCTTCAACTCGATCGTGTGATGGTCGGCTTCCTGGCTTGCGGCGCACTGGGCCGTCGGGGTCAACGTGTTCGCGCGATCGGGACGCCGGATATGGCGCCAGCGTGCGGGGCCCCCGCGCCACCGGAGAGATGGTTCGGGGCCTCTCCGTTGCCACTGGCCGTATCCACTTGGCCAGGTAACACGGGGCGGCAACGGGGCTCCGGAAGGGTCGACGGGCGAACGGCGGCGCCCGGCGACGCTAGCCGCCGGGCGCGATCACCCGCAACGCGTTTCCGGACGCGCGTGGGCGCCCGCCGTTGCTCCCGGGCCGCTCAGCGGCGGGCCCGCGTACGGTCCAGTGCCACGATGCCCAGGGCCGCCAGGGCGATCTGGATGAGCCACTCGATCCAGTCGACCCCGCCGGTGTCGGCCACGCCGATCCCCGCGGCGAGCGCGCTGCCGATCAGCGCGGCGACGATGCCCACGAGGATCGTCAGCAGGATGCCGATGCGCTGCCGGCCCGGTACGACGAGCCGGCCGAGCACGCCTATGACAATGCCGATGACGATGGCACTGATGATGCCGTCGATCTCCATCTGAACTCCGCCCCTTGTCGTCGGGATATCCGCAACCGTGCGAGTGCCCTTCGAACGCGAGTGCAGTCCGTTTCCGTTTCACCTTCTTCACGGGCCCGCCACCCGTCCGGTGCCCGCGACCCGTCCGGTGCCCGCCACCGGTCAGGCGTCCGGTACCCAGCCCGTGACGGCGAGCACCTCCGCGGCGATGTCCATGACGGTGCGCCCGTCGGTCGCGACGCGGACGGTGTCCGCCGGCGCTTGTTCGTCCAGCAGCCGTGCCTTGCGCGCACTGCCGGTCAGCTCCCGCTCCAGCTCGGAACCGATCTCCCGGCCCCGCAGCCGCCGCTCGGCAGTCTCGTCGGAGGCGGTCAGGAGCACCCGTACGATCCGGACATCGGCGCCCATGGCCCGCCGGAAGGTGCCCTCGATCTCGGCGAGCACGCTCAGGGTGTTGGTGTAGACGAGCCGCCGGTACCCGAGGGCCGCGTAATTGCCCCACACGGCGGTGAGATTGCGCTCACCGATCGCCACACGGTGCGGATCGCCCGCGGGCGCCGGGTGCACCTGCCCCATGAAGTCGCCCTCGATGACGGCGTGCGCGACCTCGGCGGCCCGCAGCCGGTCGGAGATCTCCCAGCCCACCGTCGACTTGCCGACCCCGGCCCGGCCTCCGATGAGCAGTACCTCGGCGCGGTCCATCAGCCCGCCACCTCCGAGGAGCCGAGGCTCGAGTGGGTCTCGCAGTGCAGGGCCCTGCGGATCACCGCCGCCGGGTCGCCCTCGTGGTACGGCCGTTCCGAGGGCTCGATGCCGTCGAGGAACTCCTGGTAGCGCACGGCGTACGCGAGGTGCGCCAGCGGCTCGGCCAGGGTGAGCGCTCGGGCGGGGTCGCTCTGCGGGACGTGGGCCCTCCAGGCGTCGACCCAGACCCGGACGGCCGTGGGGCGTACCGACTCGGGGAGGAAGTCGTACAGACGCAGACAGTCGAGCACCGGGTTGCCCCAGTGGGCGTCGGCGAAGTCCACGACGACCGGTGGCCCGCCGTCGCTGCGCCAGTTGCCCGGATGGAAGTCGGCGTGCACCAGCGTGTCGGGGAGGCCGCACCGCGCGAGTTCGTCCCAGCGGCCCGTCAACTCCCTTGCCCTGTCCCGCTCGTGTGCGGTGATGTCCAGGTCGGCCCGGCCGTCGAGCAGGTCACGCGCCAGCCCGGCCAAAACCGGAGCCCGCCGGTCCCGTGGTCCGGGTGGCCGCCGGCGGGCGAGGACCGCCTGCGCGGCGACCAGGCGGCGTACCGCCGACTCGACCGTCGCGCCGTCGGCCGCCCAGCAGTCCTCGCCGGGGATGTGCTCCAGCAGCATCCGCCGCTCGTCGGCGGCGAGCACCGTCGGGACGAGTCCGGCGTCCACCTGGGTGAAGGCGGCGATGACGGCGGCCTCGTCGGAGGCGAAGCCCGGGGTCGCCTTGAGCCAGACCGGTCCTCGCGCGGTGGGCAGCCTGAAGAGGCCCGCCAGGTTCCAGGTCCGCCGCTGCTCGACCGGTCCCGTCACGGGCCGCCCCAGCGCGGCCAGGGTCCGCGAGGCCCAGCCGAGCAGTTCCCGCAGCCCGTCGGCGCGTGCCCACGGGGAGCGGAGGGCGTCGTCCGTGTCCCACCGGGTGTGATCGACGGAGCGTCGCTCCAGCCTTCCGGGCGCGGGAGGTTCCGACGCCTCCACGTGGTACGTCACATGGCCGTCGCGCCCGCCCTCACCGCCGTCGACGTCCAGCAGCCGCAGCACGAACACGCTCACCCCGATTGCGCGCTCCAGTCGCTCCACGACGGGCCCGGCCTCGGCCCACCACGGAACGTCGACGGGGAACGGGCCGGTGACGCCGAGGAAGTCCGCACCCGAGGTCACCCATGCGCTGAAAGTCCGACTCACGGCGACAGTGTGGGGCCCGCCTCCGACGATTGACATGCAGGTAATTACCTGCATAACGTGGAGTGTGCGATCGGGGAGTGATCCGGAGATGGACAAGGTCTTCAAGGCGCTGGCCGACGAGACCCGCAGAAGGCTGCTGGACCGGCTGCACGAGCACAACGGGCAGACGCTGGGCGAGCTGTGCGCGCGGATCGACATGGCGCGGCAGTCGGTGACCCAGCACCTGGCCGTCCTGGAGGCCGCCAACCTGGTCAGTACGGTGCGGCGGGGGCGGGAGAAGCTGCACTACCTCAATCCGGTCCCGCTCCACGAGATGCAGGAGCGGTGGATCGACAAGTTCGAGCGCCCCCGGCTGAGAGCGCTCGGTGCCGTGCGACGACGAGCCGAGGAAGCCATGACCGACAAGCCCACATTCGTGTACGTCACCTACATCGCGAGCACACCCGAGAAGGTCTGGGAGGCGTTGACCAGCGCCGACCTGACCGCCGACTACTGGGGACACCGCAACGAGTCGGACTGGCGGCAGGGTTCGCGCTGGGCCCATGTCCGCACCGACGGCTCCGGTGTCGAGGACGTCGTCGGCACGGTCGTGGTGAGCGAGCCCCCGACCCGGCTGGTCACCACCTGGGCCTCGCCGGAGAACGAGGGCAGGACGGAGACGTACTCGCGGGTCACCTTCCGCATCGAGCCGCACGCCGACATCGTGCGGCTCACCGTGACCCATGAGGACCTGGAGGATGAGGGGGCGCTCGCCGAGGTGTCCTTCGGCTGGCCCGCGGTGCTGTCCAACCTCAAGTCGCTGCTGGAGACCGGTCGTGTGCTGCCGCAGGAGCCGTGGGAGGTGCCGCGCGCGAACGGCGACGGCCGACCCGCCTGAGCGGATCGGCCGCCGTTACCCCTCGCGGGCGTTCCTGGTCACACCTACGGTGTGAGGCCCCCACGGGTGCCGCCCTTGGTCGCGGCGCCGGCGCACATCGCTCCCAGCAGCAGAGCCAGGCAGCCGATGATGATGTTGTTGACCACGACACCGGCGTCCGGGCTCTCGCCCACGATCCACGGCGCGATGATCATCCACGCGCCCAGTGCGCACATGGCCCAGCTCAGGCCGTACATCCTCTCCGGTGCGGCGGTGAAGCCGAGGGCCAGCAGGCCGATCGCGATGCCCACGATGAGGTTGTGGGTCACCAGTGCGGGCTGGCTCGTCGTGTAGTGGAGTATCCACGGGGACACGGCGCAGTACAGACCGAGCAGGAACACCGGTCCGTCCACGAGCGCCACGTCGCGACCACCGAGCATGCGGGCGTACCGCGCCTGCATTTCGGGTGCGTCGGGGTGACTGGAGATGTCACTCCTGTGTGAGACGTTGGCCATGAGTCGACTCCTTTGAACTCCGCAGGCCTGACCGCGTCTGGTGGGGTATGCGGTAAGCGCCGCGTACGTTCATTCTGCGCTTATTTTGCCTTTATGTGTAGTGGTCGGCGAGGAGTGGAAGCACGCCTGGCTTCGGCTCGCACCGCTTCTACGCCGTATAGTCACCCGCATGGGTGCATACGGGGAGGAAAACGCCGCCGATCCCGGGCTCACCAGCGGTGCCCTTGCCCGCAGGCTGGGCGTGTCGCCGACCACCCTGCGTTCCTGGGACCGCCGCTACGGCATCGGGCCCGCCGTCCGCGCCGACGGCCGGCACCGGCGCTGGACCCCAGGGGACGTGACGGTGGTCGAGGCGATGTGCCGGCTCACCTCGGCGGGGGTGCCACCGGCGGAGGCGGCCCGCGCGGCGAAGGAAGGAGCCGGAGCCCGGCGCGCGGAGGAAGGCCCCGAAGGTTCCCGAACAGGGGACGGGGAACGGCCCCGGCCGCCGCGCGCCCCCGGCCCGCCCGCACCGGGGGACCTCCGCGGGGAGTGCCGGGGCCTCGCCCGCGCCGCCGTACGCCTCGACGCCCCGGCGGTGGAGGACCGGTTGGCCGGAGCCGTCGAGCGATACGGACTCACGGTCGCCTGGCAGGAGGTGATGGTGCCGACCCTGCACGCGGTGGGCCGCAAGTGGGCCTCCTCGGGGGACCGCTACG
Source organism: Streptomyces sp. SP18BB07 (assembly GCF_036322545.1). Taxonomy (NCBI): domain Bacteria; kingdom Bacillati; phylum Actinomycetota; class Actinomycetes; order Kitasatosporales; family Streptomycetaceae; genus Streptomyces; species Streptomyces sp. SP18BB07. The sequence goes on along the minus strand of NZ_JAQYWT010000280.1, from coordinate 147,286 downwards.
TCGAGGTCGAGCATCTGCTGTCCTGGCACGTCTCCACCACCCTCCGCCGCGGCACCCGGCCGCCCGCGTCCCGCCACGACAGCACCGCGCCCGGACCGGTCGTGCTCGCCTGTGTGCCCGGCGAGCAGCACACCCTTCCGCTGGAGGCCCTCAATGCGGCCCTCGGCGAACTCGGCCTGCCCACCAGGATGTTCGGCGCGGCGGTCCCCGCCGAGGCGCTCAGCGCGGCGGTCGACCGGCTCGGCCCGGCGGCGGTCGTCCTGTGGGCGCAGGACCGCTCCACGGCGAGCCTGCCCCTCGCCCGCCACCTCGCCGCCGTCAGCTGGGGCGTGAAGGGCGCCCGCCGGCAGCCGCTCGTGGTGCTCGGCGGCCCCGGCTGGCTCGGGCATACCGTGCCCGGGACCGCCCGGCCGTCCTCGCTGGGCGACGCGGTGGAGATGCTCTCGGGACCGCACGGACGCGCGGAACGGTCGGACCCGCAGTCCTCGGACACCGGCCGGGCCGATGCGGAACCTCAGGACGCGCGCCCCCGCAGGAACCGCTCCCGGCCCTCCGCCAGCTCCACGATCGGCTCCGGATAGTCCAGCGCGGCACGGTCCAGCCCGGACAGCTTCCACGGCTCGTGCACCGCCGGCCCCGCGACGTCCGCCAACTCCGGCACCCAGCGCCGTACGTACTCACCCTCCGGGTCGTACCGCTTCGCCTGGGTGACCGGGTTGAGCACCCGGTTGGGGCGGGTGTCGGTGCCGGTCCCCGCCACCCACTGCCAGTTGAGCTGGTTGTTGGCCACGTCGCCGTCGACGAGGAGATCCAGGAAGTGCCGGGCGCCCACGCGCCAGTCGACGTACAGCGTCTTGGTCAGGAAGCTCGCCGTCAGCAGACGGCCGCGGTTGTGCATCCAGCCCTCGTGGCGCAGCTGGCGCATCGCCGCGTCGACCACCGGATAGCCGGTGCGGCCCTCCCGCCACGCCTCGACCTCGTCCGGGGCGGAGCGCCAACGGTCGTGCCTGGCCCGGTAGTCCACGGACGCGGCCGCCGGCCGCACCGCCAGCAGCTGCCGGTTGAAGTCCCGCCACGCGAGCTGCCGCACGAACGCCTCGGCGCCCGGGCCGCCCGCGCGGCGCGCCAGGTGGACCAGCTCGACGGGGGAGAGGGTGCCGAAGTGTAGATGCGGCGAGAGCCGGGAGGTCGCGTCGCCCGCCAGATCGTCGTGCCGGTCCTCGTACTCCTCGATGCCGGACCGCAGCCAGGCGGTGAGCCGTGCGCGGCCCTCCGTCTCGCCGCCGGCCGCCAACTCCGGGGAGAGGCCGGACAGCTCCGCCCGAGAGGGCGGCTCCTCCGAACCGATCCCGTCCGGCACCCGTACCGCCCGCGGCGCGGCCAGCGCGTTCCGCAGCCGCTGCCGGGACCAGTGGCCGAAGTACGGCGTGAACACCGAGAAGTGGTCCGACGAGGCCGGTGTCACCGCGCCGGGATCCACGGCGGTCGTCACCGTCTCGTGCACGTGCAGCCGTACGCCCTCGGCCTCCAGGGCGCGCCGCAGCCGCGCCTCGCGCCGCTGGGCGTACGCGCCGGCGTCGGCCGCCAGATGCACCTCGTCGGCGTCGGCCTCGGCGGCCACCTTGCACACCTCCTCCACGACGTCGCCGGAACGCACCACCAGTCGGCCGCCCCGCTCACGCAGCCCCGCGTCGAGGTCGCGCAGGCAGTCGGCGAGGAACGCGAGCCGGTTGGGCACCGCGAACCCGGCCGCGGCCACGGCCCGGTCGCGCACGAACAGCGGGACCACCTGCCGTGATCCGTCGAGCGCCGCGCGTAGCGGTGGATGGTCGTGCAGCCGTAGATCGGAGGTGAACAGGACGACCGAGACGTTCATGGACGGACTCCGGGGAAGGGGAGACGGATCAGGTGCTCATGCACATCACTTCCTCCGGCGGGGCGCTCCCGGATGCGCCCGGGGAACATCGCCGCGCGTTCGGGTGATCGGTACGGCGACTACGCTGACCGCCTGGCCACAGTGAACGGTCCCGCTCGGCAGTCGGGGGCGACGGGGGCGGCGCCTTCGGGGCGCCGGAGAGATCAACCGGATGGTGCACGCCTTTGCGGGCGACCACCGGCTGCACGCGACGGGGCGTTCCACCGAGGTCGTCACCGCGCAGCGGGCACCCCCCGCCCTCACAGGACAGGTCCCGCGGGGCCCGCCGCGAGCCAGGCGGACCTGGCTGGCGCCTTCGCCGGCATCGACGGCCCGCTCCTCACCGTGGCGCTCCTCACCGTGCTGGTGATCCTGCTGCGCCCAGCGCCCTCGCCCGCCGGACGAACGCCTCGTGCAGATCCCGGGCCGCCCGCGGTACGGAGTCCGCCCTGCGGCGCTGGAGCATCAGCAGGACCCGTGTGGTGTCGTCGGCGATCGGCCGGTGGACGAGAGCTCCGCGCCGCTCCAGGGGGTCACCGACGACGCTGAAGTCCGGGAGGACCGTCGCGCCCAGCCCCTCCGCGACCATCAGCTTGCCCATCTCGGCGCCGTCGGTGGAGTACGCGAAGGCGGGGGCGCGGCCGTCGAGGAGCCGGTGGACGTAGCGGTGCATGACATAACCGGAGCGCATACCGATCAGCGGCACGGCGAGCAGGTCGTCCACCGACACCGCGTCCCGGGCCGCCAGCGGGCTGTCCGGGCGGACGACCACCACCGGCCGGCCCCGCAGCAGCTCGGTGGCCTCGAACGCGGCCGGTACGTCGTCACCGTCGAGGTGATTGACGAGCCCGAGGTCGAACGAACCCTCCAGCAGCGCCCGTTGGATGTCGGTCTGCTGGGCGCCGACCACCTCGACCTGGGTGAGCGGGTGGTCGGCACGGAAGTCACGGATCACCGGGATCAGCAGCGGCACGGTCGCCGCGTTGACCGTGCCCAGGCGGACCATCCGGCTGATGCGGTGCTGCTCACCCGCCGCGGCCCGCAGCCGGTCCACCGCGTCCAGCACCCCGATGATGTGCGGCAGCAGCTCCCGTCCCGAGGCGCTCATCGTCGCGCCGGACCGCTTGCGCTCCAGCAGATCGACGCCCAGCTCGCGTTCGAGATTCCGTACGGTCTCGCTCAACGCGGGCTGGGAGAGCCGTAGTTCGTCGGCGGCCCGGCGCAGCGAACCGAGCCTGGTCACCGCCGTGATGTATTCCAGCTGTTCCGTTCGCACGGCAGCAGAATGCGTGCCGATTTCCGGCCCGTTCAAGGGTTTCCCTGTCACACCTTCGTGAAATTCAATGGTCCGGGATACGAGACCGGTCGGGTTCTCCTTGACGGCCGTCGACGGCGGCTGCCACGATCGACGGCATGAAGAAGCGACTGGACCTCACGCGGCGACGCCATGTCGACCTCGCACGCGTCTCCAGCGCCTCCTGTCGCGCCGCGGCCTGATCCCCCTCCGTGATCCGCCGCGCTTTTCTGCTTTCCCGGCCTTCCGCCTGAATTCACCGTGCCCGCGTCCGGCGTGCGCCTGCTGAATTCGGCATGCCCGAAAACATTCCGCAACAGGAGTTCCGCATGTCTGCCGCGCCCCTGAAATTCGCCTATTGGGTCCCCAACGTCAGCGGGGGACTCGTCACCAGCACGATCGAACAACGCACCGACTGGGGGTATGAGTACAACCGCGAACTCGCCGTCCTCGCCGAGAACAACGGCTTCGAGTACGCCCTCAGCCAGGTCCGGTACATGGCCAGCTACGGCGCCGAGTACCAGCACGAATCCACCTCCTTCAGCCTCGCCCTGCTGCTCGCCACCGAGCGGCTGAAGGTCATCGCCGCCGTCCACCCCGGACTGTGGCACCCCGGCGTCCTCGCCAAGTTCGGCGCCACCGCCGACCACCTGTCGAACGGCCGTTTCGCCGTCAACGTCGTATCCGGCTGGTTCAAGGGCGAGTTCACCGCCCTCGGCGAGCCCTGGCTGGAGCACGACGAACGGTACCGCCGCTCCGAGGAATTCATCCGCGCCCTGCGGCAGATCTGGACCGAGGACCACACCGAACTCGCCGGTGACTTCTACCGGTTGCGCGACTTCACCCTCAAGCCCAAGCCCCTCAACACCGCCGAACGCCCCCACCCGGAGATCTTCCAGGGCGGCAACTCCACCGCCGCCCGCGCCATGGCCGGCCGGGTCTCCGACTGGTATTTCTCCAACGGCAAGGACTTCGACGGAGTCACCGAACAGCTCACCGACGTCCGCAAGGCCGCCGCCGAAGTGGGCCGCGCCGCACCGAGGTTCGGCCTCAACGCCTTCCTCATCGCCCGCGACACCGAGGCCGAGGCCCGCGACACCCTGCGGGAGATCGTCGCGCACGCGGACCGGGAGGCCGTCGAGGGTTTCGGCGCCGCCGTCAAACAGGCCGGGCAGTCGGCCGCAGACGGCAAGGGCATGTGGCAGGACTCCTCGTTCGAGGACCTCGTCCAGTACAACGACGGCTTCCGTACGGGGTTGATCGGCACCCCCGAGCAGATCGCCGAGCGGATCGTCGCCTACAAGCGGCTCGGCGTCGACCTCTTCCTCCTCGGCTTCCTGCACTACCACGAGGAGGTCGAGTACTTCGGCCGGCGGGTGCTGCCGCTGGTGCGTGAACGGGAGGCCCAGCTCCCCGAGTCCGTCCCCGCCCAGGTCTGAGGAGGCCATCGAGATGAGCACCGCCACCCCCACCGACTGGAAGACCGGACCCGCCCCGAAGACCGCACGGGAGTGGATCACCCGCGCCGGGGAGGTCGCCGCCGTCCTCGCCACCGACGCCGCCGAGCGAGAGCGCGCCGGGGCCACCCCGTACGACGAGGTCCGCCTCCTCAAGGACTCCGGCCTCGTCACCCTGCTCGGCCCCACCGAGCACGGCGGCGGAGGCCAGGACTGGCCCACCGCCTACCGTGTCGTCCGCGAGGTCGCCAAGGCCGACGGCTCCATCGGCCAGCTCCTCGGCTACCACTACCTCTGGAACTGGGCCGCCCGGCTGGTCGGCACCCGCGAACAGTGGGAGCACGTCGAGGCCGAGGCCGCCCGGAACCGCTGGTTCTTCGGCGGCGCCGTCAACCCGCGCGACAAGGACGTGGTGGTCACCGAGGACGGCGACGACCTGGTCTTCACCGGCCGCAAGTCCTTCTCCACCGGCAGCAAGGTCTCCGACGTCACCGTCCTCGAAGGCGTCCTGGAGGGCACCGACGACCACGTCTTCGCGATCGTCCCCTCCGACAGCGAGGGACTGACCTTCCACGACGACTGGGACAACATCGGCCAGCGGCTCACCGAGAGCGGCGGTGTCACCCTCGACGGGGTCCGCACCCCGTGGTCCTCCGCCGCCGGCTATGTCGACAAGGAGTTCCGGCCCCGCACGTACAACACCCTCAACGTGCCCACCATCCAGCTCGTCTTCGTCAACTTCTACCTCGGCATCGCCGCCGGTGCGCTGGAGACGGCGGCGACGTACACCCGTACCAAGTCCCGGGCCTGGCTGCACGGCGGGCACGAGCGTGCGGTCGACGAGCCCTACGTCATCGACGTCTACGGCGATCTGACCGCCAAGCTGTGGGCGGTCGAGGCCCTCGCCGACACCGTCGCCGCCGAGGGGCAGCGGCTGCACGACGACCCCGACGCCGTCACCGAGCGGACCCGCGGCGACTTCGAGGTCAGGGTGGCCGCCGTCAAGGCCCGCGCCACCGATGTGGCCCTGGAGGTCGCGACGCGTGTCTTCGAGGTGACCGGCGCCCGCTCTACCGCCACCTCCGAAGGCCTCGACCGTTTCTGGCGCGACATCCGCACCCACACCCTGCACGACCCCGTCGCCTACAAGCGCCGCGAGGTCGGCCGCTGGGTCCTCGAAGGCGAACTGCCCGAACCCACCTGGTACTCCTGACCACTCCCTTCCGGGGTGCCCGTCCGCACGGGCACCCCGCGTTCCCCGAAAGAGGACCCATGGCCACCGTTCTGTCCGTCTCCGGCAGCCCTTCCGTCTCCTCCCGCACCGCGAAGCTCGTACGCCACCTCGACGCCCGGCTGATCGCCCAGGGCCACGAGGTCGTGCCCCTCGACATCCGCACCATCCCCGCCGAGGCCCTCCTCGGCGCGGACTTCAAGCACCCGGCCATCGTCGAGGCCACCGAACTCTTCGCACGGGCCGACGGCGTCGTGATCGGCACCCCCGTCTACAAGGCCGCGTACTCCGGGGTCCTCAAAGCCCTGCTCGACCTGCTCCCGCAGTACGCCCTCACCGACAAGACGGTGCTGCCGCTGGCCACCGGCGGCACCACCGCCCATGTCCTCGCCCTCGACTACGCCCTGCGGCCGGTCCTCAGCTCCATGGGCGCCCGGCACATCGTCCCCGGCTGGTTCACCCTCGACAAGGACATCACCGTGGGGGAGGACGGCAAGGTCACCATCGCCCCGGCCACCGCCGAGGCCCTCGGCCAGGTCGTCGACCAGTTCCTGACCGCGCTCGGCCCGGCCCCGGTCCTGGCCGCCGCGAGCTGACCCATGACCGACACCGCCGCCGCCCCCACCGACGCCCCGACCGGCCCTCCGGCCGCGAAGGTCATCGCCGACGCCACCGAGGCCCTGGCCGTCGCGGCCGCGCTCGCCGAGGAGTTCCGGGCCGGGGCCTCGGAGCGGGACGCCGAACGGCGCCTGCCGCGCGCCGAGTTGGACCGGCTCTCCGCCTCCGGGCTGCTGGCCGTCACCGTGCCCGCCGCGTACGGGGGAGCGGACGTGAGCCAGGAGACCCTGGCGGAGATCTTCCGGCTGCTCGCCTCAGCGGACGCGAGCCTCGCCCAGATCCCGCAGAGCCACTTCGCCTACGTCAATGTGCTGCGCCGTCAGGGGACCGCGCGACAGCGCGAGTTCTTCTTCGGCGAGCTCCTCGCCGGGCGCCGCTTCGGCAACGCCCAGTCCGAGGCGGGCACCCGGCACGTCCAGGACATCCGCACCCGGCTGGTACCCCGGCCGGACGGCTCCTATCTCCTCGACGGGGTCAAGCACTACGCGACGGGCGCCCTGTTCGCCGACTGGATCCCGGTCCTGGCCCGCGCCGAGGGGGACGCGTTGCACGTCGCCTACGTGCCCCGGGACGCCCCGGGTGTCACGGTGATCGACGACTGGGACGGCCTCGGCCAGCGTACGACCGCCAGCGGCACCGTCCGCCTGGAGCGCGTCCAGGTGCCGGGCGACCGGGTGCTGCCGCACCACCTCACCTTCGAAGGGCCCCAACTGCACGGCGCCGCCGCCCAGTTGCTGCACGCCGCCATCGACGTCGGCATCGCCGGGGGAGCCCTCGTCGAGGCGGCCGAGTTCGTGCGCACGAAGAGCAGGCCGTGGTTCGAGAGCGGCGTGGAGACCGCGGCCGAGGATCCGCTGCTCATCCAGCGGTTCGGTGAACTCGCCCTCCAGGTACGGGCGTCGGAGGCGCTGGTGCGGGAGGCCGCGCGGGCCGTGGACTCCGCGCACGGCGCCCTGACGGACGACTCGGCGGCCGAGGCGTCCATCGCGGTGGCCGCCGCCAAGGTGCAGGCGGCCCAGGCCGCCCTGGAGGTGGCGAGCGCCCTGTTCGAGGTGTCCGGCACCCGGGCGGCACTCAACTCACTGAATCTGCACCGGCATTGGCGGGACGCCCGCACCCACACCCTGCACGATCCGACCCGCTGGAAGCTGCAGCACATCGGCCGGTACACGCTGAACGGCACCCGGCCGCCCCGCCATGGCCTCCTCTAGCGCCGCGCCTGCCGCGGTACTGGCACCCCCTCAGACAGGAGACCCCGTGTCCCTCACCTTCCACTGGTTCCTGCCCACCAACGGCGACAGCCGGCATGTCGTCGGCGGCGGTCACGGCACCCCCGCCACCGAGTCGGGGCGCGACCGGCCGCCGACGGTCGCCTATCTGAGCCAGATCGCCCGCGCCGCCGAGGACCTCGGCTTCGTCGGCGCGCTGACCCCCACCGGTGCCTGGTGCGAGGACGCCTGGCTCACCACCGCGATGGTGAGCCAGAACACCGAACGCCTGAAGTTCCTGGTCGCGTTCCGCCCCGGCTTCGTCTCGCCCACGCTCGCCGCGCAGATGGCCTCCACCTTCCAGCGGCAGACCGGCGGACGGCTCCTCCTCAACGTCGTCACCGGCGGCGAGAGCCACGAACAGCGGGCCTACGGCGACTTCCTCGACAAGGACGACCGGTATCGCCGTACCGGTGAGTTCCTGGAGGTCGTACGCGGGCTGTGGGAGGGCAAGACCGTCGACCTGAGCGGTGAGCACCTCCGGGTCGAGGACGCGCGGCTGGCCCGGCTGCCGGACCCGGTGCCCGAGGTGTACTTCGGCGGCTCCTCCCCGATCGCTGGAGAGATCGCCGCCCGGCATGTCGACGTCTACCTCACCTGGGGCGAGCCGCCGGCCGTGGTCGCCGAGAAGATCGCCTGGATCAGGGGGCTGGCGGCGAAGGAGGGCCGCACCCTCCGCTTCGGCATCCGACTGCACGTCATCACCCGCGACACCGCCGAGCAGGCGTGGGCGGAGGCGAACCGGCTGCTCGACGGCTTCGATCCGGAGACCGTGCGGTCCGTGCAGGCCGGACTCGCCCGCAGTGAGTCCGAGGGCCAGCGACGCATGCTCGCCCTGCACGGCGGCAGCCGCGACGGCCTGGAGATCCACCCCAACCTCTGGGCCGGCATCGGCCTGGTGCGCGGCGGGGCGGGCACCGCCCTGGTCGGCAGTCACGACGAGGTCGCCGAGCTGATCAAGGAGTACCACGCCCTCGGCATCGACGAGTTCGTCCTCTCCGGCTACCCCCACCTGGAGGAGGCGTACTGGTTCGGCGAGGGCGTCCTGCCCCGGCTCGCCGCCCAGGGCCTGTGGCGTCACCCCTTCGCCGCGCCGGCCGCGCCCACGGCACTGGTGCCGTTCGCGAGCTGACGCGGCGCCGGCCGCGCCGGTTCAGTACGCGGCCGACAGTGCGGCGAGGTGGGCGCGGCGGACCTCGGGGGTCTGGCCCTGTACCAGGAGGAACATCGCCTCACGGGCCAGGCGTTGGGCGCGGTTGTCCAGATCGATGGCGCGTCCGCCGCCGGCGACGACCGCGGCGGTCGTCGCCGTGCGCATCAGATCGAACGCCTTCGTCTTGAGGGCCAGCCGCTCCTCCATGTGCTCGTGCGGCGCCGGATGGTCGGCGAGGGCGTATGCCTGCCGCCGCACCTTGTCGAGGCGCAGCCGGAGCGCCTTGGTCGTGGGGTCGTCCTGGTCCAGCAGACCGAGGGCCGACTCGGCGACCCCGAACACCGCCGGCGAGGCGTTCGTGGGCTTGGGGCGGTCGCTCGCGGCCCACGACTCGTACGGCGCGTGCAGGGCCACGGCGTCGTCGGGGACCCACAGCCCGTCGAGCTGGAGCGAGACCGTACGGGCGGCCGTGAGCGCCGCGAGCCGCATGGGCGCCGAAGCCCGCAGCCCGGACTGCTGACGGGCCTCGGTGAACGCGAACACGACCTCGTCCGCGTCCGTGACCCCGGCCAGCAGCATCACATCGTTGAGCCCCCACCCGGTGTACCAGGGGACCGTGCCGTGGAACCGCCAGCCGCCCCGCCGGGGCACGGCCCGGACCGGGACCCGCGGGTACCGCCGCAGATGCGCGTACGCCACGCCGGACAGCAGCTCGCCGGTGGCCAGCTTCCCCAACAGGCGCTCCCGGGCCGGGAGTTCGCTCTTCGCCAGGGTCAGGACGGGGGTGTGGTGCTGGGTCTGCACGAACCAGGTGGAGCAGCACGCCCCCGCCAGGATCTCGGCGATCTCCCGCGCCACCGAGTTGGGCGCCCCCGCACCGCCGTACGCCACCGGCGCGCTCACCCCGAGCAGCCCGGACCGTTTGATCGCCTGGATGCTGCTCGCGGGCACCCCCTCCTGGTCGACGCGCTCCGCCTGGGGCGTGAGGACCTCGGCGGCGAGTCCGCGCGCCTGGACGACGAGAGGGTGCGGTGACGTGGTCATGGGGTGATTCTCCCCCGGCCCGGGTCCCAAAGATCACATCTTCGGGACCGGAAGATCACATGCTCGTCGACCGCCTCGCACGGCGTGTGACCTGCGCCACGTCGGCCCGTTGTCAGGTTGCCGGTCGCCACCGGTCAGGCCGCTGCGCTTGCATGTGATCGTCGGGGCCGCGCCCCGGCGGGCTCCATGAGCGACGGTTCGCTCCACCCCCCACCGGGCCGCTCGGCCCCGTAAGGAGAGAGACCATGAAAGACCGGGCCAAGGTCGAGGACCTCCTCGTCACGTCGGACCTCCAGGTGCAGACCTCGGCGGTCGCGTGGCGGCACGTCGAGGCCGAGTACGTCGACGTGGTCGAGGACATCCTGGCCACACTGGCGCCGAGCGGACCCTACGCGTACACGGTCGTCCCCACCCTCGAGGAGGGCAAGGAGATCCCGACGCAGCGGATCGTCGACACGTACGAGGCCATCGAGAGCAGCTATCGCAACATGCACCGGTTCGCCGCCGTCGTCGGCATCCGGCCCGTGGCCGAGATCAACGCCTCCTGGTACACCTTCGTCAGCGGCTCGGGTCGCGGACGGGACAAGAACACCGGTGCCGAGAGCGAGCGGCCCATCATCGTGCTGTTCCCGACGATGGGTTCCGAGGGCATCACCGGTGAGCTGTTCTGGGGCCGTACGCAGCGGGAGTCGCTGCCGGGTGACCCGGCCGACGGGGCACTGGCCGGCCGGTTCGCCGTGGCGCGGGTGCACGACGCACTCCTCGACGCCTACCGCAAGGGCGATGTGGACGCCATCGTGGAGCGGGCCCACCCCGAGGTCCAGACGGGCGTCCGGGACTACGCGGCGGGTGTCGGCACCCTGGTCGAACTGCACACCAAGGACGAACTGAGGTCCCACCTCCAGGAGTTCTACGCCCACTACGAGGTCCGGGACATCGAGGTCGTCCAGCAGCACTTCGACGACTGGTTCTTCTTCCACGAGCTGCGCTGGACGGTCGAGGCCCGCCGGGGGCCCGAGGCGGGCGCCGTCCTTCGTCACCACACCGCCGAGTACGCCGAGGTGTCCGGCACCGGGCTGATCGTGGCGCACATCGGCCACGGCACGGACCAGCTGAAGCTCGGCTGAGCCGGGGTGCGACCTCCGCAAAGTATTGCTTGACTTAGGCAAACATCTGCTACGGTGGTCGCATGTCCACACCACGCCCCGTCGAAGCGGCGTCCCTGGGGGATGTGACCGAGATCGAGCGGCTGCTCACCCGCGTCACGTATCTGGCCGGGCGGGCCCGCCGCCACGAACGTCTGATGTCCGACAGCGGAGTGTCGCTGGACCGCGCCTCCGTGTCGATCCTGCGGCACATCGCCGAGAGCGAGCCGCTGCGCCCGGGCGTGCTCGCCGTCCGGCTGTCCGTGGAGGCGTCCCATGTCACCCGGCAGCTACGGCAGTTGGAGAGCGACGGCTATGTGGTCCGGGTGCCCGACCCGGAGGACCGCCGGGCGCAGCGGGTCCAGATCACCGAGGCCGGGCTCGCGGCCTTCGGCCGCGTCAGGGAGGCCAGCCGCCGGGGCATCGGTGAGGTCCTCGGCGACTGGTCCGCCGAGGACCTCCGGCAACTCGCCGCGCTCTTCCACCGGTTGGCCGACGACTTCGTCGAGCACGCCGAGACGGTCGTCGAGCCACGGCCCGCCGGCTGACCGCGCACGACCCGAGCCACCACGCGAGCCCTCCTCGAACGGTCTGGTCATGCGCACACAACTCACCGGGAAAACGCTGCCGCGACGAGACGACGCACAGCATGTCCTGCTGGTCGCCGACGACCCCGGCGTCACCGAACTCCTCACCACGACCATGGAGTTGGCCGGATACCGCGTCGCCGCGGCGGGCACCGGCGCCGAAGGGACGACACGGATCGCCCAGGGCGGGTACGACCTCGTCGTCTGGGACGCCGCGCTGCCGGACCCGGAGCGCCACGGACGGGGTCGCCGCGGGACGCCGGCGGGCCGGCCCCCGCTGCTCTTCCTGGCCGCCTGCGACACCCTGCACGACCTGGTGCCCGGCCTGCGGCCCGGCGCCGAGGACTACGTCGTCAAGCCCGTCCGTGTCGCCGAAGTCCTGCACCGCGCACGGTCGTTGCTACGCGGGCGGGGTGGCCCGGGGTGGGCCGGGGGAGTGCCCTGCTACGGCGACCTGGTCCTGGACGACGCCGCGTGCGAGGCGTGGCGCGGATCCCGGCCGCTCGGCCTCACCCCCGCCGAGTACCGGCTGCTGTGCCATCTGCTGGCGAACGCGGAGCACGTGCTGTCCAAGGAGCAGATCGGTCGGCATGTCTGGGGCGAGTACCGCGCCCACGGCGCGATCGAGAAGCTTGTGGCAAGGCTCCGGCGGAAGATCGACCAGGAGAAGCCCGCGCTGATCCACACCCGGCGCGGCTTCGGATACTGGCTCGGCTGCCCCGACGGCAGCCGTCCGTGACCGGCCGGGCGAGTGCCGATGTCCGCCGTCGGTGAGGGCCAGAGATCGCTCGTGGGGCGACCACCGGAGGCCTGACCTGCCGTCATGGGAGTTGACTGGTCTACACCCTTGACTGGTACAGACCAACGCGGTTGAGTGTGCCCCACACCCCCCACCACGGCCGCCCCCACGCCGTGGCCGGCCCCGCCGGCACGTGCGCGCGAGGTACCTCCCCGTCATGCCCTCGGGCCCCGCCCGGGTGCGGCCGTGCTCCACGAAGGAGTTGGTCACGTGTCGAGGCGTCGCATATCCGCCCTGCTGACCGCGCTGGTCATCGGCGGTTCCACCCCCCTGCTGCTGCCCGCCCAGAGCGCGTCCGCCGCCCCTTGTTCGAGCTACCCGAGCTGGGTGGCCGGCCGGTCCTACGCCGCCGGCGACATCGTGCGCTACACCGACGGCAGGGCGTACATCGCCGAGCACGCCAACCCGGGGTACGACCCGACCATCAGCACCTGGTACTGGGAGCCGTACGCCTGCGAGAACGGTCCCACCAACCCCTCCGGGTTCGTGGTGAGCGAGGCGCAGTTCAACCAGATGTTCCCGAACCGGAACTCGTTCTACACGTACAGCGGACTGCGGGCGGCGATGAGCGCCTTCCCGGCCTTCGCCACCACCGGCAGCGACACCGTCAAGAAGCAGGAGGCGGCGGCGTTCCTCGCCAACGTCAATCACGAGACCGGCGGTCTCGTCCACATCGTCGAGCAGAACACCGCCAACTACCCCACCTACTGCGACTGGGGGCGGCCCTACGGCTGCCCGGCCGGACAGGCGGCCTACTACGGGCGCGGCCCCATCCAGCTCAGCTGGAACTTCAACTACAAGGCGGCGGGTGACGCACTCGGCCTGAACCTCCTGGGCAACCCCTGGCTCGTCCAGAACGACGCGGCCGTCGCCTGGAAGACCGCCCTGTGGTACTGGAACACCCAGACCGGCCCCGGCACCATGACCGGCCACAACGCCATGGTGAACGGCGCCGGCTTCGGGCACACCATCCGCAGCATCAACGGCTCGCTGGAGTGCGACGGCAAGAACCCCGCGCAGGTGCAGAGCCGGGTCAGCGCGTACCAGCGGTTCGTCCAGATCCTCGGCACGTCCGCGGGCGGCAACCTGTACTGCTGACGACGCCGCGGCGGGGCGGTGCCACTCTGCGAACGCCTCCACCAGGCGGGGCGTCCCGCGAACGCTCCACCAAGGCGGGGCGTCCCGGCAAAGGGGCACCAACGGGTTCATATAGGCTGCCGGTTCTGTCCCTGCCGTTCGTCACCACCCGGGAGAGTCACCCGTGAGCGTACCCACCGCCCACTCCGCACCGGCCGTACCGCCCGCCGACGAGGCGCCCGCGACCGGAGGAGCGCCGACGCGGGACGAGGGTTTCTGGGTCGAGCCGGGAGCGGCCGAGGCGCAGCCCTCCGCCGCCCCGCCCGCGGCCGAGGTACCGGCACAGCCTCAGCCCTCCGGCGAGACGGCCCCCACGCGGCCGACGGCCGACGAGGTCCCCGCACCGTCGTCCGGCGGCGAGATCCCCGCGCAGGCGGACGGCGACGACGTCCCGGTCGGCGTCGTGGACGAGCAAGTCGCGCGGGACGCACGCGAGTTCGGGGTGTACGCGCGCACCGGCGGCTGGGCCTTCGCGCTGAAGGTGGCGCGCAGTGTGCGTCCCGGCGGGGAACTGCCCGGCGAGACGGTGAAGGTGTCGGCGAAGCACTTCGCCGAGCTGGCCGGATGCTCGCCGGAGCGGGTCATGCGCTACTACAAGGCATGGGACAGGGCGGCCGACGACGGCATGGTCCCGCACTTCGAGGCACTGACCCCTGGCGCGGAGATCGACCTGCCGGACTCGGACGTGTGGCTGTCCTACTACAGCTCCCGCTCCAGCGCGACCTCCGACCGGGGCACCGCGATCACGGCGGCGGCCGAGGCCGAGGGCATCCGCCCGACCAAGGCGCTGGAGGTCGCCGAGAACCCCACCGCGCTGCGCGCCGCGATCCTCGCCGACCCCTCCACCGCGCAGGCGGCCCGCGCCGCGCTGCTGGACCGCCTCAAGGAGGACCCCTCCCTCCAGACCGAGCTGGCCCGCGACATCGCCCGCACCGACGAGCTGAAGAAGGCCGTCGCCAGCGAGACCCAGGCGGCCAGCCGCATCGGCTACGTGCGGCAGATCGTCGAGAACGGGCAGGTCAAAACCCCGGCCGGCCAGGTGATCGACGCCACCGCCGAGCTGCGCGCCGAGGCGGAACGGCACCTGTCCCTCATCGACGAGCTCGACGACGACGAGGACACCGGCGAGTGGGCGACGGAGGCCTACGACACCGTCAAGGAACTCGTCGTCCAGACCGTCGAGTCCGACCCCGAACTACGGGTCCAGGAGCGGCGGACCAAGTTCTACAGCAGCCTCCAGAAGGCGACCAAGGTCTTCGAGGAGCTGACCCTCGACGACGCCGTCGATCTCGACGCCATCTACGAGGACGACATGCTGCAGCGCCTGGAGGAGCTCCAGCAGGCGCTGAGCACCTGCATCGCCGCCCTGCGCAAGGCGTCACCGGGCGAATGACCGTCGGCTGACACCCTCCCGAGTCCCTGGTTCTCAGTCCCGAGGCCCCCTGCCGAGCAGGGGGCCTCGGCCGTGCTCCGGGGCCTCCCGGGCGTACGGGGAGAATGCCATTTGCCTCCGGCGCGTGTTACGTATAACCTCCCGGGAACCCCGAGCGACCCGAGAGGCCCCGATGAGACGCATTGCCCTGGTCACCCTCGTGGTCGACGACTACGACGAGGCGATCCGCTTCTACACCGAGGCGCTCGGCTTCACGCTCGTCGAGGACGAACCGAGGCCCGACGGCGGCCGCTGGGTCGTCGTCGAGCCCGGGAGCGAGGGGCAGGGCGGCGGACTGCTGCTGGCGCGGGCCAAGGGCGAGGCCCAGCGCGCCCGGATCGGCGACCAGACCGGCGGACGGGTGGGGTTCTTCCTGCACACCGACGACTTCGCCCGCGACCACGCCCGGATGCGGGCCGCGGGCGTCAGGTTCCTGGAGGAGCCGCGCCACGAGCCGTACGGCTCGGTCGCCGTCTTCGAGGACCTGTACGGCAACCGCTGGGACCTCCTCCAGCCCGCCACCGGCTGAACCGCCCCCCTCTCGACCCACCCCACCGCACCACCTGCCGAGGAACGAACGCCATGAGTGCTACGCGCATAGATGCCGATGTGATCCGCCGCCTGCCCAAGGCCGTCCTGCACGACCACCTCGACGGCGGTCTGCGCCCCGCCACGCTCGTGGAGCTCGCGGCGGAGGTCGGCCACACCCTCCCGGAGACCGACCCGGAGGGCCTCGCCGCCTGGTTCTACGAGGCGGCCAACTCCGGTGACCTGGTGCGGTACATAGCCACGTTCGAGCACACCCTCGCGGTGTTGCAGACCCGCGAGGGCCTGCTGCGCGCGGCCGAGGAGTACGTACTCGACCTGGCCGCGGACGGTGTCGTCTACGGCGAGGTCCGCTACGCCCCCGAGCTGAACGTCAACGGCGGGCTGACGATGGCGGAGGTCGTCGAGACCGTCCAGGAGGGCCTGGCCGCCGGCATGGCCAAGGCGGCGGCCCAGGGCACCCCGGTCCGTGTCGGCACGCTGCTGTGCGGGATGCGGATGTTCGACCGCGTCCGCGAGGCCGCCGACCTGGCCGTGGCCTTCCGGGACGCCGGCGTCGTCGGCTTCGACATCGCGGGCGCCGAGGACGGCTTCCCGCCCGCCGACCACCTGGCCGCCTTCGAGCACCTGCGCCGGGAGAGCGTCCCCTTCACCATCCACGCCGGCGAGGCCCACGGACTGCCCAGCATCCACCAGGCCCTCCAGGTCTGCGGCGCCCAGCGCATCGGGCACGGCGTGCGCATCACCGAGGACATCGTGGACGGCAAGCTGGGCCGGCTCGCGGGCTGGGTCCGCGATCGCCGTATCGCCCTGGAGATGTGCCCCACGTCCAACCTCCAGACCGGCGCGGCCACCTCCATCGCCGACCACCCGATCACGGCCCTGCGGGACCTCGGCTTCCGCGTCACCCTCAACACCGACAACCGGCTGGTGTCGGGGACGACGATGACCCGGGAGATGTCCCTGCTGGTCGAGGAGGCGGGCTGGAGCCTCGAGGACCTGCGCGCGGTCACGGTGAACGCGGTGAAGAGCGCCTTCATCCCGTTCGACGAGCGCAACGCCCTCATCGAGAACGTGGTACTCCCGGGCTACGCGGCGGCGTCCGACCGCTGAGCCGCCCTGACGGACCTTGTGGGTGGGGAAGGGAAGGGACAGGGGAACGGAGGGCCGGCCGGAGCGAGGCGACGCTCCGGCCGGCCGCGGTCGGCGATTCGCCTCTGCCGGGTGAGCTCTGCACGCCTGCTACGAACGGCTGGGCTTCAGGCACGTCCGCACTGAGGCACCCTCACATAGCGTACGGACCGGTCGCCGATGTCGGAAAGCCTCAATCTCCCGCGGGGGCGGCCCTCTCCAGAGCACGCTACGGCTTTCGTCGTCCATGTCGGAGCCGCCTGTGCGCTGCCAGTCCCCGTCCCTCGAAGTCGGGACGATCGCCGAACTCTATTCGCAACTCTCCGGAGTGCTGGCCGGGTTCGCGCTGGCGGCCGTGTTCATCGTCATCTCCCACTTTCTAGGCGAGGCCGCGCCGACCGGCCGCCGAGAACAAGCACTCGGCCAAGCGCTTCCCGCCCTCCTCGCCGCCCTGCTCGGGCTGGTCTTCAGCTCCCTGACCTACTGCGTCGTCGCGGCCGACGGACGCAACCCCGGCCGGGCGCTGTTCGAGCACGTCGTGGCCGGCGTCGGCTTCTCGGTCGCCGGAGCGCTGCTCATCCTCGCCGCCGTCCTGCTGATCGAGGGCGTGCTGCCGTACGACCCTGTCCACTATGCCCGGCGCCTGCTCGGGCAGTGTGCGCCCTTGCCGATCTTCGCGCTCCTGTGCGACGGGGCGTACGCCTACGGCAAGGCGTACTACGGAGGACGGCCCCCCGGCTGGCTGGGCGTGATGATCCTGGTGTTGCTGTCGTTGCTGCTCGTCGTTTCCGTCCTCGGGTCCGCCGCCTACGGCCGTCCGGGTTTGGACGGGATACGGGTGGCCGGCGGCGGGGCGGTTCGGGTGACGGCGGTGAGCGGGCTCTTGGCCGTGATCATCTGCCTGCTGAGCGTGGTGACGACGATGGGGGTTGCCGGGGAAGGCTGTTCGGTGCCCATCGGCGTCGTGGTCGCCGTGCTGCTCGGCGGATTCCTCACGGCTGTCGGGCTCTGCGTGTGGCTCTTCGTCACCCGCCCTGCCCGGCCCGTCGTCCCGGCCCCGGCCCCCAGGGCAGCGCCCGCCGGCCATGTCTGACCTGGAGCCGCAGACGCCGGCTTGGCAAGGGCTGCTGACGGCAGGTGCGCGCCAACGGCTCACTGGCAGACTGCGGGCCATGAAGCAGCCTGCCCATCTGCCTTTGACTCCGCGACCCGTGCCACCGCTCCGCGGTGACGAGTCAGTCATCGGCGTTCCGGACGTAACGGTGGTCGACTTCTGGCGGTTCGCCATGCCTGACCTTCGTATGAACAACACCCGCGGTCTGTTCGCCGAATTCCTGGTCCATCAGGCAGTCGGCTCCCATGAGCCCCGTGTGGAATGGGCCAGCCACGACGTCGAAACCGACGACGGACTGCGCATCGAAGTCAAGGCCGGCGCCTACCTGCAGGCCTGGGAGCAGCGCACGCCGTCTCCCATCCGCTTCAGTGGGCTCCGCGCTCGCACGTGGTCACCCGATCGCGGCTACTCGGAGGAGAAGTCGTACAACGCCGACGTCTACGTTTTCGCCGTTCAGGTCGCCCGTGAACACGCGGTCTACGAACCACTCGACACCGCTCAGTGGGAGTTCTATGTACTCTCCCGTCCAGTAGTAGCCACCCTGGACTCGGACAGCGTCAGTCTGAGCGCGGTTCGCGCGGCGGCTGGTCTGCCGGTGTCCTTTGCCGCCCTCAACGACCGCATCCGATCGACCGACCCTCGCCCCGGCATGGCTGGCGGCTGACGAGCGCCCGCCGACCGCGGCGGCCGTGCGGTGTCGGGGGCCCGGTCGGCGCGGAGGGCGTGAGTGAGGGTGAGGGGCGGGGCGAGGTCAGGGGCGGGCGAGCCAGGCTTCGACCTTCTCGGGGTTCGCGTCGATCCATTTTTCCACCGCGGCCTCGGGGGCATCTTGTCGAGGTCGAACACCGAAGAGTCGCAGGCCACCTTCGCCCGGTCCGCGTCGCAGCCCGGCGTGTGCTGGGGCAGTTCGATGTGGACCAGCGGTACCAGCGCGGCGTCCTGAGCCATGGCGGTGGGGAGCAGGGCCGCGCCCACGCCGGACAGGACCAGTGGCACGATCATCGCCCGGTGCGCGGTCTCCACCACGATTCGCGGTGCGACGCCCAGCGCGACGCACAAGTCGTCCACGGCCGCCCGGGTCTCGGTGCCCGGCGGTGTCACGATGAGATCCAGTGCGGCGAGCTCACGCGAGGTGATGGTGTCGCCGGCCGGATGCGGGTGGGCGGGCAGCACGATGTGCGTCTCAGTGTCTCCCGGTCCGCCGGGCGGGCGCCGCGTCGGCACCCGGGGCCGACGGGCGGAGCGCCTCGACGTCCTACGGTCCGAGCAGCCCCCGGACGTACGCCGCCTGGCCGGCGTGTTGGAGGTCGTCGGCCAGGACGCTGACCAGGCGTACGCCGAGGGTGACGGCCGGGGTCCATCGCTCGTCCACGACGCGGTCGAGGTCGTCGGGGGCGAGGCCCCGCACGTACTCCAGGGTCTGGGCGTGCACGGCGTCGAAGTAACCGGTCAGCAGGTCGACCGAGTCGACCCGTACCGCGGCGACCTGCGCCGGGCCGTGCCCGTAGCCCGTGTCCCGGGACGGCAGCGCGAGTCCGAAGCGTTTCTCCCAGCCCTGGGACAGCCAGACCTGGTCGAGCCCGGCGGCGTCGGCCACATGGTCGTCCTGGATCCGGGTGAGATGCCAGACCAGCCAGGCGACGGAGTTGGCCTCGGGTGCGGGGCGGTTGTGCAGTTGCGCCGGGGACAGGCCGTCCACGGCGGCGTGGACCTCCTGCTTGATCCGGGCGAACGCGTCGATGAGAACGTCCTTCACATCCATACGTCCACCATCGAGCATCGGGGCCGCGCCCGCACCGTCCCCGCCCCGCAGCGCCGGGCCCCGCAGCGCTGTTCCTGGTCAGTGGAGCTTGTTGACGGCGGTGGTCGTCGTCTTCTTGAAGGCCTTGACCGGTGCGTCCTTGAAGCCGCCCATCTGCCCCCAGTCCACGACCGTGACGGTCCTGCCGTCCCGGCCCACCGACAGGAGCCGGATGTCCATGGCACCCCAGGAGGTGACCGTGGCCACGCCGTGGACGTGGGCGCCCTCCTCGACGGGCAGCGACCCGAGGTCCCGGTACTCGGCCTCGACGTCCGGGTCGGAGGAGTCGCTCACACAGTCGCGGAAGTCCTTGTTCAGCCGCTTGGCGAGCGCCTTGGCCTTGCTGTCGCTGCCGGTGACGACGACCGTCTGCCTGGCACTGGTCTCCAGGTCCGTCCGGAAGGAGCGGTGGTTGACGTCGTACGCCAGGAACGCGTCTCCCAGGCAGTACTGGAGCTCCTCGGGGACGCCGTCCTCGATCCCGCCCGCCGTCCAGGAGGACGAGGGGTGCGGCGGCAGCTCGGACGCCGACAGGTACTTCGGTGCGCCGCCCGCCTTCGCGGCGGCGGCCGGAACGGCGCCGACGGCGAGTGCGGCGCCTGCGGTGAGGCCCGCCACGACGAGTGCGGTGAGCGTGCGGGCTCGGGTGTGCCTGGGCATGGGTGTCCCCCGTGAACGAGTACGTGAGATGCGTACGTGGATGAGTGAGTGGTGCCGCTTCGCCGCCGACGCCGGATGGTCCGTCCGGCCCTGGTCGGGGCGACACCAAGAGCATCGGCCGGCACCGGGAGTGAGCGCAACGGCGGACGGCGGATCCGCGGCCATGGAACCATCCCAGCCCTGCTGACGTGCATGCACGGGGAGTGCCTGGGATGCCGTCCCGGGACGGGGAGGACGTGGAGAACAGTGTCGGCAGTACCGGACGACGTGCGGGAGTTCGCGGCGGCGCTCACGCGTCTCAAGGAACGCACGGACCGCAGCTACGGGCAGTTGGCCCGCCGCCTCAACATGAACACCTCGACGCTGCACCGCTACTGCGCGGGCGACACCGTCCCGCTCGACTTCGCGCCCGTCGAACGCTTCGCCGCGCTCTGCGGAGCGACGGCGGAGGAACGGCTCGAACTGCACCGCCTGTGGCTACCGGCGGTGGCGGCACGGCAGCGGACGCGTACGGGTGGGGGAGGGGCCGGTACGCCAACGGCAGGGGCTGTTGGGCCTGTTGGGACTGTTGGTCCCGCCGAGCAGGCCGAGCCCGCCGAGTCGAGCGAATCCGCCGAGTCGGCCGAGCCCGCTGCCCCGGCCAAGTCCACGGACCCTGACCCCACCAAGTCCACTGCCCGGGTCGACCCCGTCGCGGCCGATGAGTCCGGCGGCACGCGCGCGTCGGCGCCCCCAGCCCGTCGCCCCTGGCACCGTCGTCGGCGCACCCTGGTCAGCGCGGCCGTCGTCGCGGTGCTCGTCGCGACCCTGGGCAGTCTCGCCGCGTTGCCGTCCGGCAGGCCCCCGGCCGACGCCGGCGCACAGGGGGGCGAACCGACGCCGTCCCGTACGACATCGGCGGCGCAGCGGCCGTCGACCGCTCCCACGAGCCCGAGCCCCACACCGGGCACCGGCGGCTCGAAGAGCCCTTCGGGCACACCCTCGCCCTCGCCCACCGAACCCGGGAGCGGTCCCTCGACGAAGGACGACGACACCGCCGAGCGGAAGCCCGCCGCCACCGGCGTGCCCCTCACCTGGACGGTGAACTCCCAGCTCTGGGCCCTCGGTTGCGGTCATGACTACGTTGTCGCCAAACCGCCCGAGGAGGTGCCCCCGCCACCGGCGCCGCAGGACGCGGAGGTCTGGGCCGCGACGCAGCGGGGGGTGCACGGCCGGAACACGATCGTGGAGATCACGGTCCAGGGGCGGAAGTCCACGGCCGTCGTCCTGAACGCGCTGCGGGTCCGCGTCGTCGGGCGCACGACTCCCGTCGAGGGCAACTCCTACGTGATGGGCGGGGGCTGCGGCGGACGGGTCACGCCCCGGTACTTCGACGTGGACCTGGACAAGGACCGGCCGATCGCCCGCTCGGTGGACGGCGCCGACCTGGACGTACGGATCCCCGCCGTGCGCTTTCCGTACAGTGTGTCGGCCACGGACCCGGAGGTGCTGAAGGTCTCCGCCGAGACCGCGACCTGTGACTGCAGCTGGTATCTGGAGCTGGACTGGTCCTCCGAGGGCCGTACCGGCACGGTCCGGATCGACGACGGCGGCAGCCCGTTCCGCACGACCGCGGTCAAGGGACTGCCGCGCTACGAGTACGACACCGAGAACCGCCGGTGGACGCCCGTCACGGGCTGACCTCGGGACACCCCGGCGGCGGGTCGAGAAGCCCCATCAGGGCGCGCGCCGCCGGGCTCATGGCCTGCGGGGGCGGCAGCAGGGCGACCGTCTCGTACACGGTCCCGCCGGCGCCCTCGACGTCGAGCGCGACGAGCGAGTCGCGCTTGTGCCGGAAGTGGCGCGGGACGACGGCGACGCAGAGGTTCTCCTCGACGAGTTCCAGCAGGCTGTGCACGTCGTTGACCTCCAGGGCGACCGTCCGGCGGACCCCGGCGGCGGCGAACACCGCGTCGGTGGTCCGGCGCGGGCCCCAGTCCGGGTGGAAGTCGACGAAGACCTCGCCGCCCAGCTCCTCCGGGGTCACCGCGGAGCCCGCGGCGGCGAGGTGATGGCTGGGATGGCACAGGACCGTCATCGGCTCTCCGGACAGCGGGACGACCCGCAGCTGGTCGGTGTCCTTCTGCGCGGCGCGCACGGCGAACGCCAGGTCGAGGCGGCCGCTTGCGACCTCCTCGGCCAGCGCGCCCGAGCCCGCCTGCCGCAGACAGATCTCCACATCCGGGTGGCGGCGGCGGAACGAGGCCAGCAGCCCCGCGACGTTCAGTCCGGCCACACACTGCTCGAACCCCACTGCCAGCATGCCCCGCAGCACGCCCTGCACGGCGGCCACCGCCTCCCGCGCCGACCGCACCTGCGCGAGGATCCGCTCCGCCTCGCTCAGCAGTGCCCGCCCGGCGGGGGTGAGCGTCACCCGGCGGGTCGTCCGCACGAACAGCGGTGTCTGCAGCTCGCGCTCCAGGGCCCGTACGGAGGCGGACAGGCCCGACTGGGAGACCAGCAGCCGTTCGGCGGCCCGGGTGAAGTGCTCCTCCTCGGCGACCGCGACGAAGTGCTGGAGATGACGGAGTTCCATGACTGAGAAGCGTAGGCGCTGAATCTGATCGGATTCTTCTGTTGGACCAATGCCCCCAGGTCGCGAAAGAGTGGACACCGGTTCTCAGGGACCCTGGTCCCCCCGTGCCAACCCCTCAGGAGTCGCGTTGTACACCGCACACCCCGACCGCTACGCGGACATGCCCTACCGGCGCACCGGACGCAGCGGCCTCAAGCTTCCCGCGCTCTCGCTCGGCCTGTGGCACAACTTCGGCCCCGACCGTTCCGTCGAGACGCAGCGCGGGATCCTGCGCCGCGCCTTCGACCTGGGTGTCACCCACTTCGACCTCGCCAACAACTACGGCCCGCCGCCCGGCTCCGCCGAATCCGCCCTCGGCGAGGCCCTCAAGGCCGACTTCGCCCCGTACCGCGACGAGCTGGTCATCTCCACCAAGGCCGGCTATCTGATGTGGCCCGGCCCGTACGGCGAGTGGGGTTCCCGCAAGTACGTGCTCTCCTCGCTCGACCAGAGCCTGAAGCGCATGGGCCTCGACTACGTCGACATCTTCTACTCGCACCGCCCCGACCCTCAGACTCCGCTGGAGGAGACGATGGGCGCGCTGCACACCGCGGTCCAGCAGGGCAAGGCGCTGTACGTCGGCGTCTCCAACTACTCCGCCGAGCAGACCCGCGAGGCCGCCCGCATCCTCGGCGAGCTGGGCACCCCGCTCCTGATCCACCAGCCGCGCTACTCGATGCTCGACCGGCGCCCCGAGAGCGAGGGCCTGCTCGACGTCCTCGACGAACTGCAGGTCGGCTCCATCGTCTTCTCCCCGCTGGAGCAGGGCCTGCTGACCTCCCGCTACCTCGACGGCATCCCGGAGGGTTCCCGCGCGGCGAGCGACAGCCCCTTCCTCAACTCCGACTCCGTGACCGAGGACCTGGTGGGCAGGCTGCGCGCGCTGGACGAGGTCGCCAAGTCGCGTGGCCAGACCCTGGCCCAGCTCGCGCTGGCCTGGACGCTGCGCGGCGGCCGGGTCACCTCCGCCCTCGTCGGCGCGAGCAGCGCCCGCCAGATCGAGGACAGCGTCGGCGCCATCGCCCGCCTCGACTTCGAGGCGGACGAGCTGGCACGCATCGACGCCATCATCGAGGGCAAGGGCTAGCCCCCTCGTCCGCCTCGGTCATCTGCGGGCGCGTGGGGGCTGGTCGCGCAGTTCCCCGCGCCCCTGAAAAGCAGGGGCTGCGCCCCGTGCTTTTCGGCCCGAAGGGCCGTAGGCCCGCACCCCGCCCCCCGAAGCTCTCCCTCGCTCCCCTTCTCGCACTCCTGTCCGTTGAACACTCCGCCGAGGCCATGCGTAGGGGACGGAGGCGATCGGGTCCGGAGCTGCCCTCCGCTCCCCATGCCCCCAGAACCCCCGCTCAGCGGGCCCTTCGCAGTGTTTCGGCCAACCGCGCCCTCGCATATGCCAGGAGACTGGCCGAATTGGCATGGTGACAGAGGGTCAGGAGTGGCGATACTCGACTGACAGGGCGATTGAGTCATGAACGAACGCGCACCCATGCGCGCTCTTCACGTCACTGTGCGTGACGTTCTCGTCGCCGGAGGTGCACGACCAGCAAGTCTGCGAGGCGAGAGCAAGTCCGCGCGGCGTGTCGGGCCGCGCGGGGTCGGCGGTGCGATCGGGGGAGCGAAGCGTGCACGACGAATTCCTGTGCCATGTCACCGCGTACGGCTGGTGCGGCGGTCAGCGCGTCGGCGTGCCCCTCGGTACCTATCGCGCCCCCACCCTGGCGCTGGCGCTGTGGTGGATGCGCGACCGTGCGTTATGGATCGCCGAACGCCTCGATCCGCGACCCGAGAACCCGAACTTCCCCCCGAACGCGGTCGTCCCGGTCGCCGACACCGTACCCGACGTACCGAGCCAGCTGCGCGCCTGGTCCGCCGACGACGCTCAACAGGGCTTGGTCGCCGAGGAGTTGGCCGCCGGAAATCTGGTGCGGATCGCCACCAACGACGACACCACGGAGTACGAACTGCTCGCGGAGTCCGTCGACGCCGTCCGCATGCAGCGC
Source organism: Streptomyces sp. SP18BB07 (assembly GCF_036322545.1). NCBI lineage: Bacteria > Bacillati > Actinomycetota > Actinomycetes > Kitasatosporales > Streptomycetaceae > Streptomyces > Streptomyces sp. SP18BB07. Next base: position 122,343 of record NZ_JAQYWT010000280.1, on the reverse strand, counting down.
ATCGCCCAGAGAATCGCCGCCCCCGCCGCCTGAGCGGGAGGGCCCGCCCGCCGGGCCTCGCTGAAGCGGCCGGGCGCGCATATCGGGACGCATCGGTAGAATTTTCGGCATGGCAGAGCGGTCGATTGCGTCGACTGCGCCCGCACTCGTGCTGGAGACCGAGTCGGGCTCCACCGTGCTGGCCCCGTCCCACGCCTACCACGTGGGCCGCGACCCGCTCAGCGACGTCGTTCTCGACGACGACCGGGTCTCGTGGCACCACGCGGTGCTCCGCGCCGAGGCCGGCCACTGGACCATCGAGGACGAGAACAGCACCAACGGCACGTACGCCGACGGCCACCGCGTCCACGAGTGGGACGTCGGCCCCGGCACGGTCATCCACTTCGGGAGCCTCCCCGACGGCCCCCGCGCGGTGGTCACCGGCCTCGCCCCCGAAGGGCCCTCCGGCATCCACCGCCCCGCCTCCACCGGCACCTTCCGACAGCCCACCAGCGTCCACCCGCTGCCCGAGCGGACCGTCCACATCGGCCGCGCCGCCGACAACGACCTGGTCATCGACGACCTCGTCGTCTCCCGCCGGCACGCCGAGCTACGGGCGCGGCCGGAGGGCACGTACGAGATCGTCGACCTCGGCAGCCACAACGGCACCTACCTCAACGGCACCCCCGTCGACCGGGCCCCGGTCACTCCCGGTGACATCGTCGGCATCGGTCACTCCGCGTTCTGCCTGGTCGGCGACGAACTCCAGGAGTACGTCGACACCGGGGAGGTCTCCCTCGACGTCCAGGAACTCACCGTCGCCGTCGACCGCGGCCGGAAGACGCTGCTCGACGGGGTGTCGTTTCCGGTCGGCGAGAAATGCCTCCTCGCCGTCGTCGGCCCGAGCGGTGCCGGCAAGTCCACCCTCCTGAACGCCCTCACCGGCCAGCGCCCCGCCGACAGCGGCAGCGTCCTCTACGACGGCCGCGACCTCTACCGCGACTACGCCGAACTGCGCCAGCGCATCGGCCTGGTCCCGCAGGACGACATCCTGCACGCCCAGCTGACCGTGCGCAGAGCCCTGTCCTACGCCGCCGAACTCCGCTTCCCCCAGGACACGGCCAAGGCCGAACGGCAGGCCCGCGTCGACGAGGTGATCCGCGAACTGGGACTGGAACAGCGGGCGGGCCAGCCCATCCACAGCCTCTCCGGCGGCCAGCGCAAGCGCGTCAGCGTCGCCCTGGAACTCCTGACGAAACCCTCCCTGCTCTTCCTGGACGAACCGACCTCCGGGCTCGACCCCGGCATGGACCGCTCCGTGATGCACATGCTGCGCGGCCTCGCCGACGACGGACGCACCGTCATCGTCGTCACCCACAGTGTCCTGAGCCTCGACGTCTGCGACCGCCTCCTCGTCCTCGCGCCCGGCGGCCGGGTCGCCTACTACGGCCCCCCGGAGGATGCCCTCGCCTTCTTCGGCTTCGAGCAGTGGCCGGAGGCGTTCGAGGCCTTCGAACGGGATCAGGAGCGGGACTGGGCGGGGGAGTACCGCGACTCGCCCTTCCAGCGGCAGTACGTCACCGCCGCGATGGGGCAGCCGTACCAGCCCGACGCGGAGCCGGTCGACGTGGCGCCGCCGCCCAAGCCGCAGAGCTGGGGCGCCCAACTGGGCACCCTGGTCCGCCGGTACGCGGCCGCGCTCGGCGCCGACCGCACCTTCCTCGCCATCATGATCGCGCTGCCGTTCGTGATGGGCGCGATGGCCAGGGCCCTCGCGGGCGGCACCCTGGACCGGGAGACGGCCATGAACGCGCTGCTCATCCTGTGTGTGGGCGGGGTGCTGACGGGGGCCGCGAACGCCGTGCGCGAACTCGTCAAGGAACGGGTGATCTACCAGCGCGAACGGGCGGTGGGCCTGTCCAGATCGGCGTACCTGATGTCCAAGGTCGTCGTCCTCGGCACGGTCACCGTCCTCCAGGCGATCGTCCTCACCCTGGTCGCGCTGCTGGGCGTCGACCTCAGCGCCCCCGGCGGCGAAGGGGTGTTGCTGCCGCCGCTGGTCGAGATCACGATCGCCGTGGCGCTGCTCGCCTTCACCGCGATGATGCTGGGCCTGGTCGTCTCCGCGCTGGTCCGCAAGGAGGAGGTCACCATGCCGCTGCTGGTGCTCCTCGCGATCGTGCAGGTCGTGTTCTGCGGCGCCCTGCTGGACGTGCGCGGCACCATCGTCCTCGAACAGCTGGCGTGGCTGGTGCCGTCGCGGTGGGCGTTCGCCGCGATGGCCGGCACGATCGACCTGGAACGGATCGTCCCCGACACCTCGGACCCGCTGTTCGCGCACTCGGCGGGCGTATGGCTGCTCGACCTGGGGATGCTCGTCGTCCTGTCGCTGCTCTGCGGCTGGGCCGTCGCCCGGTTGCTGCGCCGCCGTGAGCCCGCGGTGATGCGGAAGTGACGGCATGACGACCACCGGCTTCCTGCCCACCCATGTCGTCCCGCCGGGCGGCCTGTCCGCCTGGGAGAGCCCCGACCCGGCCCACCCGACCGTGGCCCTCGACGCGCTGCTGCCGGTCCAGCTGCTGGAGCGGCGCGGCGACTGGGCCCATGTCCTGTGCGCCAACGGCTGGTCCGCCTGGGTCGACGGCCGGCTCCTCGTCGCCGTACCGCAGGACCCGCCCGCCGCCGGAGCCGTACCCGCCCGGACGGCCGACCCGCGTCCGCTGCTCGCCCGGGCCGAGGAGGCACTGACGCGCTACCGCACCGAGGCGGAGGCCCTGGCCGCCGGACACCGCGACGGGGAGTCGTTCCGCGAACGTACGAAGGGGCTGCGGATCGGGGTCGTCGTCGACGGCGAGTCGCTGTGGCTGTTCGACGCGGCGCACGAGCGGTGGGTGTACTGCGACGGGACGCGGCTGAGCACGTTCGCCGCGGTGGAGGAACCACGCGAGACCCCGGCCGCCCCCCGCTTCGCACCGGCCGCCGCCCCCGCCCCGACACCGGAACCGACGAGGATCGTGGGGGAGCCGGCACGCGAACCGGAGGACCGGCGACCGACCGACTCCGGGCCAGGCGGCACCACCAGGCCGACCGATCGGGAGCCGGCGGATCGCGGGGCGGGCGAGGACGAACCCACGCGGGTGGTCCCGCCGGTGAGCCGTGATGAGTGAGGGACAGCCGTACGCGGGGCGCCCCTCCGAGCTGATCGGGCGGCGGATCGCCGGCTACCGGGTCGAGCGTGAGATCGGGCGGGGCGGTATGGCCGTCGTCTACCAGGCGAGGGACCTGCGACTGGAGCGGACGGTCGCGCTGAAGCTGCTCGCCCCGGAATTGGCCCGCAACGACACCTTCCGGCGCCGTTTCACCCACGAGTCACGGGTCGCTGCCGCGATCGACCACCCCCACATCGTGCCGGTCTTCGAGGCGGGCGAGACCGACGGCGTCCTCTACATCGCCATGCGGTACGTCGCCGGCAGCGATCTGCGGCACCTCCTGGACCGGGAGGGCCCGCTGCCCGTCCAGACCGCGACCCGGATCGCCGCCCAGGTCGCCTCCGCGCTCGACGCGGCGCACGACCACGGCCTGGTGCACCGGGATGTGAAGCCCGGCAACATCCTGGTCGCGCGGGGCACGGACAGCGACCACCCCGAGCACGTCTATCTCACCGACTTCGGCCTGACGAAGAAGTCGCTGTCCCTGACCGGCTTCACCACCGTCGGCCAGTTCGTCGGAACGCTCGACTACGTGGCCCCGGAGCAGATCTCGGGCAAACCGGTCGACGGCCGCTGCGACGTCTACAGCCTCGCCTGCGTCGTCCACGAGACACTCGCCGGGCGGCCGCCGTTCCAACGGGACGACGACATGGCCCTGCTGTGGGCCCACCAGTACGACCAGCCGCCCCCGCTGACCGGGACGCGCCCCGATCTGCCACCCGCGGTGGATGACGTGATGGCGACGGCGCTGGCCAAGTCCCCGGACGACCGGTACGACTCCTGCCTCTCCTTCGTGGCCGCGCTCCGCGCGGCCGACACGGCACGGGGCTTCCCGCCGGGGCACGCGCCGACCCGGGCGGTCCCGCCGACCGCCTCCGGACCGCCCGACGCCCCGCCCGAACCACCCCGGTGGGCCGCGCCGGTGTTCATCCGGTCCGGCCGTCACCCCGGCTGACGTCGAGCCGCTCGACGTGGGCCACGTTCTCCCGGTCGTCGGCGTCCGAGCCGGCCTCGGCGGCGAACCAGGCGTCCAGGATCTCCTTGAGCAGCGGCTCGGAGGTCAGCCGCAGCCCGATCGCCAGCACATTGGCGTCGTTCCACCGCCGGGCGCCGTCGGCCGTGTAGGCGTCCGTGCACAGCGCCGCCCGTACGCCCGGCACCTTGTTCGCGGCGATCGACGCGCCCGTGCCGGTCCAGCAGCACACGACGGCCTGGTCGGACGCGCCGGAGGCGACCTCGCGCGCCGCCGCCTCCGAGCAGACGGCCCACCGGGCGTCGTCCCCTTCGCGCAGCGCGCCGTGCGGCACGACGTCGTGGCCCCGGGCGCGCAACTCCGCGAGGAGGAGACGCGCGACGGGCTCGTCCATGTCCGAGGAGACGGAGATCCGCATGCCCCCGAGGCTACCCGGGCGCGCGGACCCGGCTACGGGCGCGGCCACGGCTTTCCGGCCAACCGCTCGATGCTCGTGTTGAACCGCTTCAGATAGTCGGCGAACCCGGCGATGTCCTCGTCGGACCAGCCCTCCAGGACCAGGGCGAGCGTACGGACGTTGCCCTCCCGCTCCTCGTCGAGCCGGCGTTCGCCCTCCTCGGTGATGCGGAACTTCCGTGCCACCCCGCCCTCGGGGTCGAGCGTGTGCTCGACCAGTCCGGCCCGCAACGCGGCGGCGGTCTGCCGGCGCAGGGTGGAGGCGTCCAGGCCGAAGGCGTCGCTCAGCTCGCTGATCGACATCGGCCCCTCGATCCGGATACGGCTGAGGAGGATGTAGGCGCTGCGCTCCAGCGTGGAGTCCTTGCGGCGCCCCTTGCTCTTGCTCAGGTGCTGGTAGCGCCCGAGCAGCATGTTCTCGTACTCGACCCGGCGCGTCGGCTCTTCCACGGTCGCCTACCTCCTCGTTGCGGACTCCGCCAGGGCCGATCTTTCCATCCCGTCGGGCCCGCACCGTCCGGGCCGGACGGCCACCCACGTGCATCATGCATGGTGCGTGTCTCATGCACATCACGTGTGCCGTGCATGGTGCAGGTATGCTGCACGCCAGGTGCATGACCTATGCCCGGTCACCGGTTCATCGCACGGAGGAATCCCTTGACGGCCAACCCCCCGACCGCCGCCCGCCCGGGTGGTGTCATCGCGACGCTGGCACTCGCCGGAATCGTCGCCGCGATCATGCAGACACTGGTGACACCGCTGCTCACCGAGCTGCCCACGATCCTCGACACCAGCGCCGCCAACGCCTCCTGGGTGATCACCGCGACGCTGCTGACGGGAGCGGTCTTCGGCCCGATCGGCGGGCGCCTCGGCGATCTGTACGGCAAGCGCCGCATGCTCCTGGTGTGCTGCGCCCCGCTGATCATCGGCTCGGTGGTCTGCGCGCTGTCCTCGTCCGTCGTGCCGATGATCGTGGGCCGCGGGCTGCAGGGCATCGGCATGGGGGTGGTGCCGCTCGGCATCAGCCTGCTGCGTGACGTCATCGCGCGGGAGAGGCTCAGCGGCTCCATCGCCCTGGTCAGCGCCTCCCTCGGGATCGGCGCCGGTCTGGGCCTGCCGATCGCCGCCGCGGTCGCCCAGTACGCCAGCTGGCGTGTGCTGTTCTGGGGCGCCGCCGGTCTGGCCGTCGCGGTCACCGCCATGGTCTGGTTCCTCGTCCCCGAGACCCCGGCGGGAGCCAAGGGGCAGCGCTTCGACTTCGTCGGCGCCCTCGGTCTCGGCGGCGGTGTGGTGTGCCTGCTGCTCGCCGTGTCCAAGGGCGCGGACTGGGGCTGGGGTTCGGCGACCACGCTGAGCCTGTTCGTCGGCGCCGCCGTGCTGCTGCTGTCCTGGGGCCTGTGGGAACTGCGCACCCGCGAGCCGCTGGTGGACCTGCGCACCACCGCGCACCCGCGCGTGCTGCTCACCAACGTCGCCTCGGTCCTCGTCGGCTTCGGCATGTACGCCCAGTCGCTGATCACTCCGCAGCTGCTGAGGTTGCCTGAAGCCACCGGCTACGGGCTGGGCCAGTCGATGCTGGCGATGGCGCTGTGGATGGCTCCGGCCGGGCTGATGATGATGGCGCTCTCCCCGCTGGGCGGAAAGCTCACCAACGCCCGTGGCCCCAAGTTCACCCTGGTCACCGGCTCGCTGGTGATCTCCGCCGGCTACGGCCTCGCGCTGGTGCTGATGGGCTCCACCTGGGGTCTGCTGGTCGTCTCCCTCGTCGTCAGCTCCGGCGTCGGCCTCGCCTACGGGGCCATGCCCGCGCTGATCATGAGCACGGTGCCGCTGTCCGAGACCGCCTCCGCCAACAGCTTCAACACGCTGATGCGGGCCCTCGGCACCTCCACCGCGGCGGCCGTGGTCGGTGTGGTGCTCGCCCAGATGACCACCACGCTCGGCGGCTTCAGTCTTCCCTCGGAGGCCGGCTTCCGGACCGGTCTGATGATCGGCTGCGGTGCCGCTCTGGTCGCCGCGGCGGTCGCCGTGTTCATCCCCGGGGCACGGGCAGCCACCGACTCCGGCCCGGAGCCGGACGAGCGGGAGGCGAGCACGGCGGAGGCGTCGACCTCTGCCCCCTGACGGGACGAGGGCGGCTGGAGGGACGGCTCGGGCGGTCGCGGCGCGGCTCTCCTCGGCGTGGATCTCCGCGCGGTCGCCCGCCGCCCGCGTGATCCCCGCGCGGTCGGCCGCCGCGCGCCTGTCCGGTGCGGTCAGCCGGTCCGGCGCAGCAGGGTGGACAGGGCGAGGCGGGACGAGACGCCGAGTTTGCGGTAGACGCGGAACAGGTGGGTCTCCACCGTTCGCGGGCTGAGGAAGAGCCGCTCGGCGATGTCGCGGGTGCGCAGCCCCTCCGCCGCGAGTTCGGCGATCTCGCGTTCGCGGCCGCTGAGCAGTCCCAGCGCGTGGGCCGCCGGGTCGCTGCCGGACAGTGCGGCGCGCAGCTCCTCCACCCGCTCCCGTACGAGCGAAGCCCCGTAGGAACGGGCGACCGTCTCGGCGACGTCCAACTGCCGCAGGGCCTCGGTCAGGCCCTCGGCCTCGGCGCACGACGGGGCGCCGACCGCCAGCGTCCACGCGTACTGCACCGGCATGTCGGCGGCCCGGAACGCCCGCGCGGCCAGAGTGAAGAGTTTGGCCGCCGCGTCGTGTTCGCCGTCGGCGGCGTGGAGCCGGGCGCGGGCCTCGTGCACATACGCCTCCTGCACCGGCAGTCCGAGCCGGCCGACCTCCACCTCGGCGGCCTGCACCAGATGGTGGGCCTTGTCGCGGTCCCCGCACTCCAGCGCGGCCGTGGCCGACAGGGCGAGGAGGAACGGGCGGGAGAACGGGCGCACCAGGGGCAGCCGCTCGTCGCCCACGCCCTCCAGCAGGGTGCGCCGGCATCCGGCGGCGTCACCGGCGAGCAGCCGTGCCTGCGCGAGCAGCCCCGTCGCCGAGGTGGCCCACCAGCTCTGGCCGGGCGGGGTGACCGTGGTCGCGTCCTCGACCAGGGCCACGGCCTCGGCGGCGTGGCTCCGGCCACGGGACCAGACGAGCGCCGTCGCACGCATCGCCCGCGCCAGGGTGACCGCGCCCTCGGCGCCGATGGCGCGGGCCAGGCTCTCGACCTGTCGGGTCCGCCGCTCGGAGGCGTCCAGCCGGCCGGTCCACTGCTCGACCATGGCGAGGGCCAGCAGCCGGTGCATCAGGATGGGCCGCCCCGCGTCCGAGTCCGCCGTCTCCAGCCCCCGGCCCAGATGCCGTGCCGCGTCCGCGAACCGTTCCAGGTAGAGCTCGGCGCATCCCAGCAGGGCGAGCGTCTCCGGTGTACGTCCGGCGAGCGGGTCGGGCAGGGCGTCCAGCAGCCGGGCGCAGTCGGTGACCTCGGGGCCCGCCTCGTCGATGTCCCCGGCGTGGGTGGCGCACAGGGCGGACAGGACGCGGAGCACGGTGCGGTCCGCGCGGTCCGCTCCGCCGGCCGCCCGCGCGGCCTCCCGGAGCAAGGTCCGTGCCTGCTCGTGGGTGCCGCGGACGACATGGATCAGGCCGTACTCGATGGCGAGGCGGACCGCCTCGGCCGGCAGTGGGTCGGGCAGCGGCCGGGGCAGCAGGCCGAGCGCGGCCCCCACGACGGCCGTCGCCTCCTTGTACCGGCCGAGCTGCCGCTCGGCGTCGGCCCAGACGGTGTGGGCCTGGAGCGTCTGGCTGTCGGTGAGCTCCGCCCGGGGGTCGCCCAGCAGTTCATGGGCGCGGGCACGTGCCTCCTCCGGCTGCCCGGAGGCGATCAGGGCGCGGCAGCAGGCGAGTTCGAGGGCGGTCCGGGCGTCGCGGTCACCTTCGCGGTCGGGGATGGTCTCCAGGGCCAGGCGGAACCAGCGGGCCGCGGTCGCCGGTGTGCGTGCGGCGATCTCGGCGGCTCCCTCGGCCAGCGTGCGGGCGGCGTCGACGCCCTCGGTGCCCAGGAGGTGTTCGGCGTGGCGGGCCCGTTCGGCGGCCCGGCCGCCGCGGGCGGTGACCAGGTCCAGGGCGCGGTGGTGGGCGCGCAGCCGGACCGACGACCCGGCCCGCTCGTACGCGACGTGGCCGACGACGGGGTGACGGAACCGCAGGCCCCCGCTCCAGTCGGCCGGTCGGACCAGGTCCGCGCGCTCCAGCTCGGCGAGCACGTCCAGGGTGGGGTCCAGGCCCAGCCCGGAGACCTGGGCCACGTCCTGCGGGCGGAACGGTGAGCCGAGCACGGCAGCCGCCGCCATCGCCGTCGCGGCCGGGGGTGTCAGCGCGTCGAGTTCGGCGATCAGCGGCTTCGCCTCGCGGAGCAGCCCGTCCATGTCGGTCCCCGGCCGGTCGGGCCAGCGGCCGGGGCGCCAGCCCGCCGCGACGAGCAGGCGCAGATGGCGCGGGTTCCCCTCCGCGGCGGCGCACACCTGACCCGCGAACTCCCGCAGCGCGGCGGGTTCGTGCGTGTGCGGCGCGGTACTCGCGGACGCGTGCGGGCCGGTGAGCAGGGCGGCAGCCGCCTCCGCGTCGAGCGGGCCCGGTTCGATCCGCGTCACGGTGCCGGCCCGGACCCCGTCCTCCAGCGCCTCCCGCAGCTCGGGCGGGGTCTGCCGGGGCCGGTGGGCGAGCGCGAGCACGAACGGTCCGGACACCACGGAGCGGACCAGCCGGACGAGCGCCGCCGTCGACACGGGATCGCACCAGTGCACGTCGTCCAGCACCAGGACACCACCGGCGGCCCAGCGGGCGGGCCGGCCGCGGAACTCGGCGAACGCTCTGCCCCCACCGCCCGTCGGCCTGGGGAAGCCCCGCCGAGCCTCGAAGGCGTCACGGAACACCTGGAGCGGGGTCGCGCCGCCGCGCACGGCATGGGCCCGGGCGAGCGGGAGCCGCCGGCGTGCCGCCAGGTCCACGAGGGCCGTCGCGAGACGGGTCTTGCCGATGCCCGGCTCGCCGGTGATCTCCACCACCGATCCCCGGCCGTTCCCCAACGCCTCGACGACCTGCGCGAGCCGCGCTAGTTCGGCCTCCCGCGCGACGGGGAGCCCTCCGGTCTCCGGTACGGGCACCGCGCTCATGAGTGCCGTTCCCCCTCCGCGTACGGTCCGGCATTCCCCGGCTCACTCCGGGTTCGGGGAATCCTCGGGGCAACCCTACAGAAGTAAAAGAGGGTGATCCGCTTGTGTGACCGGGGGTGGTGCGGTCAGGGCGAGGCGGGCGGATCCAGGGGACGGACGACGATCGACCACGGTCCGTCGGAGCGGGCGTAGAGGAGGCAGGGGCCGGTGAGCGGGGCTTCGCCGTGCCAGGGGCCCACATGGTTGGCCAACTCGTCGAGGAAGCCGGTGCCGTCGGGTTCGAAGGTGTCGACGAGGAAGTATCCGCCGTCGTCCGCGCGCGGATCGCCCTCGTACCGGAGCGTCGCGATCCCCGGCCCTCCGGTGTGGCGCAGCACGTCCGAGGCGGGACGCCGTGTGTGCCCCTCACAGGGCAGCGCGCTCGACAGCGGGCTCACGTCGACCGTCCAGGGTCCGTCCGCCTGGACGCGGAGCGCCCGCACCGGCCGGTCGTCGGCGTTCACCAGGGCCCGGCAGGAGAAGGGGCCGTCGGTGTAGACGAGTTGACTCTGCGAGTGCAGCCTGCCGTCCAGGGCGTCCACGACGAAGTGCCCGTTCCCCGCGTGCGTGATGTCGAGGATGACCGGCCCCGTCCCGGTGGTCAGCCGGATGACCTCGTCGCCGTCGCCACCGATCCGCTGGAGCGACGGGCCGCCCGCGGTGAGCAGCGGGGGCGCGTGCCGGGGCGGCTCGTCGCTCTTGCCGACGCCGGGGGACGGCACCGGGCCGGAGGGCGGCACCACGGGGGCCTGTCGGCGCGCACGGTCGCGTCGGAACCACTTCATGGAGCCCCCCTGGTGACGTCTGCGCACAGTATTGGGCGTCCGGGACTCCGCGTACACAACGAGGGCCGCACTTCGCCAACCGGCTTCGCGGCGTGGGGGATTGTGGTGTTCATCATTGTTTGCGGGGGAGCGCGGTCCGACCGGCATCGTCCTCGTGCCGACCGGGCATGGTGAGGAGGGCGGAACGTGCCCGGGGCAGGCAGGTGCGCGACGACGGGGTCGTGTGCGTGCCCACGGCGCCGCCCGAGCCGTCCTTGGTGAAGGTTGTCCACGCGTGATGCGCACGGGTGGTGCGTGAAGAGGGGGAGTCATGGTGCCGCCGGTCGTGCCCGAGGACATTCTGTCGCAGCCGATGCTGAGTCCGCTGACGCCCGCCGCCGTCTTCCTGGTCGTCGGCGTCGTCCCCGGCGGCGAGCCGACGGCCCGTGGGGTGCTGGCCGGACTCGCCGGTCTGGAACGGGCGGTGGGCTTCTCCAGCCCCGACGGCGCCCTGGGCTGTGTCGCCGGGATCGGCGCCGACGCCTGGGACCGGCTCTTCGGCACGCCCCGCCCGGCCGCCCTGCACCCCTTCCCGCAGCTGGACGGCCCCCGGCACCGGGCCGTGTCCACCCCGGGCGACCTGCTCTTCCACATCCGGGCGACCCGCGTGGACCTCTGTTTCGCGCTGGCCGCCGAGATCATGCGGCAACTGCGCGGCGCGGTCACCCTGGAGGACGAGGTGCAGGCCTTCGCTTACTTCGACTCCCGCAACCTCCTCGGCTTCGTCGACGGCACGGAGAACCCGGTCGGGCGCGTCGCCGCCGACGCCGCGCTGGTCGGTGACGAGGACCCCGGTTTCCGGGGTGGCAGCTATGTGCTCGTGCAGAAGTACCTGCACGACGTGGAGTCCTGGGAGAAGCTCCCCGTCGAGGCCCAGGAGAAGGTCATCGGCCGGACCAAACTGACCAACCTGGAGCTGGACGTGGAGGGTTCGCACGTCGACGTCAACACCCTCCTCGGCCCGGACGGCACGGAACAGCGCATACTGCGCGCCGCCATGCCGTTCGGCAGGCCCGGGCAGGGCGAGTTCGGCACGTACTTCATCGCCTACGCCCGCGACCCCTCGGTCCCCGAGGCGATGTTGCGGCGGATGTTCCTCGGCGAACCGCCGAACGGTCACGACCCGATCCTGGACTTCTCCCGGGCCGTGACCGGAACCATGTTCTTCGTGCCGTCGGCGGACTTCCTGCGCACCATCCCGGCCCGGCGCCCGCCGGTCTGACCTCAGTACGCGTCCTCGCCCTCGACGAACGTCCGCACCACCTCGATGTCGCCGATCCTGGACACGTCCACCCGGCGCGGGTCGTCCCCCAGCACGACGAGATCGGCCCACCTGCCGGGGGTGAGGCTGCCGGCGTCGCCGTCCCAGTGGCAGGCGCGAGCGGCCTCGACGGTGTACGCGCGCAGCGCCTCCTCGACCGTGATCGCCTCGTCCGGGCCGATGAGACGGCCGGACTCGGAGGCACGCTCCACCATGAACTGGATCGCCCGCAGCGGGGCGCCGTTCGCGACCGGGCGGTCCGAGCTGCCGGCGACCCGGACACCGTGGTCGAGGAAGCCCCTGCCCCGGTACAGCCAGCCGGCCCGCTCCTCGCCCATGATCGTGGCGTAGTCGTCGCCGTAGTAGCGCAGGAAGCTCGGCTGGACGACGACCGTGACGCCGAGCGCGGCCAGCCGGGGCAGTTGGTCGGGGCGGACCAGACCGGCGTGCTCGACCCGGTGGCGTGCCTCCGGGCGGGGGCTCAGCTTCCGGGCCTTCTCCAGCGCGTCCAGGGCGACGTCCAGGGCCCGGTCGCCGATCGCGTGCACGGCGAGCTGCCAGCCCGCGAGGTGCCCCTCGACGATCGTGCTCTCCAGGACCTCGGGCTCGTGCATGAGTTGACCCGAACCGTCGCTGCCCAGGTAGGGGCTGGTGAGGGCCGCCGTACGGGCCATCATGCCGCCGTCGGTGAAGATCTTGAGCGAGCCGAGGGACAGTGCGCCCTCGCCGAAGCCGGTGCGCAGCCCGAGGTCGATCGCCCGGCCCGTGGTGTCCTCGGCGTCCGTGCGCACCGGGCGCAGCGCGTCGGCGGCCACCATCAGCCGTACCCGCAGCGGCAGTCGGCCCGACTCATGGGCGAGCTGGTACGCGGCGCCCTCGATGGGGCTGTGCCCGAACAGCCGGGCCCCGACGCCCGCTTCGGCGCACCCGGTGATGCCCTCGGACCGGCAGACGCGGGCGGCGTGCTCGATCGCCGACGCCAGTTCGGTGAGCGAGTGGGGCGGCCGGGACTGCAGCGCGGCCCCCATGGCGCCCTCGGCGAGGAAACCGTCCGGCCGGGCCACCTCCGCCGGAAGTCCCGCGAGCACCGCCGAGTTGACGAGGCAGGCGTGCCCGGAGAGATGGCCCAGATACACCTTGCGTCCGGCGCTGACGGTGTCCAGGTCGCTCGCCGTGAGCGGGCGGTCGAGGGCGCGCTGGTCGTAGCCGCCGAAGTCCACCCAGCCGCCGGCGGGCGCCTGCGCCACCGCGTCGGCGACCACACGGAGCACGTCGTCCGCGCTGCGGCTCGGCGCCACACTGGGCGCCTTCGCCTTCAAGCCCGCCCACGCCAGGTGCACATGGGCGTCGACGAACCCCGGCAGTACGGTGGCCCCGCCCAGGTCGAGCGTCCGCCGTGCCGGAAGGCCCGCCACGTCCTCGTCCAGGCCGACGATCCGCCCGCCCCAGATGCCGAGTTCCCGGGCGGCCGGGCGGTCCGGATCCATGGTGACGATGTGGGCGTTGGTGATCCTGGTGCTGAGCACGGACAGGTCCTTCCGGTCGGGGCGGGGGCGCCCGGTGCGTTCTCGTATCGGTGAAGTCGCTTGATCCGAGCGTCAGTTGACGGTCGGTTCGGCTAATGTCCCAGCGTTCGGGGGAGGTCGCTCAGGTCTCGAAGACGTCTCAGGGCTGGTCCGGGAAGGCAAATGTAGTTAGCCTTACCTAAGTTTTCTTGTACGTATCCTGTGTTGGCGAAACCGGTCCGGAGTGTTGCGTGAGAAAAGCGGACCCACCGGGACGGAACGTCCTGTGGCGCGCGGTGGGCGGACAGCGTCGGGACGTCGTGCTCGGCGCGGTTCTGGGGATGGGACACCAGACGGGCGAGGCCCTGGTGCCGGTGCTCATCGGACTGGCCATCGAGCGCGGGGTCGTGGACGGTGACATCCCCGGACTGCTGCTGTGGCTGCTCGTCCTGGCCGCCGTGTACGTCGGGCTCTCCTTCAGCTTCCGGTTCAGCGCGCGGGCGGGGGAACGCGCCGCCGTGACCGCCGCGCACCACCTCAGGACCGCGCTCGTCGGCCGTGTCCTCGCACCCGAGGGCGGCGCCGAAGAGGGCAGGCTGCCGGGCGAGTTGACGAACATCGCCACCGAGGACGCCAAGCGGGTCGGCGCCGTCGCCATGGCCCTCATCGTCGCCTTCGCGGCCACCGCCGGGCTCGTCGTCAGCGCGGTCGCCCTGCTGCGGGTCTCGCTCGTCCTCGGCCTGCTCGTCCTCCTGGGCACCCCCCTGCTGCTGTGGCTGGGACACCTGCTGAGCAAGCCCCTGGAACGGCGCAGCGAGACCGAACAGGACCGCGCCGCACAGGCCTCCGGCGTCGCCGCCGACCTGGTGGCCGGGCTGCGCGTCCTCAAGGGCATCGGAGCCGAGCACGCGGCCGTCGCCCGCTACCGCCGCGTCAGCCAGGACTCCCTCGCCGCCACATTGCGCGCCGCCCGCGCCGAAGCCTGGCAGAACGGCGTCGTCACCATCCTCACCGGTGCCTTCATCGCCCTGGTCGCCCTCGTCGGCGGACGCCTCGCCGCCCGGGGCGACATCGGCCTCGGTGAACTCGTCTCTTCCGTGGGGCTCGCCCTGTTCATCGTCGGCCCGCTGTCCGAGTTCGCCTGGATCAACGCCGAACTCGCCCAGGGCCGCGCCTCCGCCGCCCGGATCGCCGAGGTGCTGGACGCCCCCGGCGCCGTGCCCGCGAAGGGTTCCGCCGCAGCCGTCCCGCCCACCGGCGTCCAGGGCCGGCTGACGCTGCGCGCCCTCACCCACGGTCCCCTGCGCGGGGTCGACCTCGACATCGCCCCCGGCGAGACCGTCGGCGTGGCCACCACCGACCCCGCCGACGCCACCGCGCTGCTGCGCTGCCTGGGCCGCCACACCGACCCCGACGACGGCACCGTGGAACTCGACGGCACCGACCTGACCACGCTCGGCCCGGACGACGTCCGCGCGGCGCTGCTCGTCGCCGAGCACGACGCCGACCTCTTCGAGGGCACGGTCCTGGACAACGTCACGGCGGCGATCGGCACGACCGCGATCGGTACGACCGCGCCCACGGGAGCGACATCGGCCGCCGCCGACACGGGGACGGAGGGCACGGCCGTACCGGCGCACGTCACCGCCGCGATGGTCGCCTCCGGAACCGACGAGGTCGCCCGCGCGCTGCCCGACGGCGTCCACACCGCCGTCACCGCCCGCGGCCGTTCGCTCTCCGGCGGCCAACGCCAGCGCGTGGCCCTGGCCCGCGCCCTGGCCGCCGACGCGCCGGTTCTCGTCGTGCACGAACCGGCCACCGCCGTCGACGCCGTCACCGAGACCCGCATCGCCGCCGGCATCCGGGACGTCCGCGGTGGACGCACCACCCTCCTGGTCACCAACAGCCCCGCCCTGCTCGCCGTCACCGACCGCGTCGTCCTCCTGCACGAAGGCCGGATCACCGCGACCGGCGACCACGAACACCTCGTCCACGAACGCGCCGACTACCGGACGGCGGTCCTGACATGACCGAGCACACCGACCCCGGGGTCACCGGGGGAGCCGGAGCCGTCGGGGCCGAGCCCCCGCGCGGCGGTCGCGTCACGCCCGTACTGCTGCCCGTCGCCAGTGCCGCCCGTACGCGGGCCGCGGTCGTCGAACTCCTGCGGCCGCAGCGGCGGTTGGCGGTGTCCGCGTTCGCCGTCATGGTCGGGTCCACCGCCGTCGGGCTGCTCGTGCAGCCCCTGCTCGGCCGGATCGTCGACCTGGCCGCCGGCCGGGGGTCCGCCGACGCCATCACCGCCACCGCGGCGCTCCTGGTGGTCGTCGCCGTCGCGCAGGGCGTCACCGCCGGGTTCGGGCTGTCGCAGATCGCCCGGCTCGGCGAGACCACCCTGGCCCGGCTGCGCGAACGCTTCGTCGAGCGCGCCCTCGCCCTCCCTCTGGACCGCGTGGAGAAGGCCGGCGCCGGCGACCTGACCGCCCGGGTCACCGCCGACGTCTCCCTCATCGCCGACGCCGTACGCAACGCGCTGCCCGCCCTCGGACGGTCGGTGCTCACCATCGTCCTCACCTTCGGCGCCCTCGCCCTCCTCGACTGGCGGTTCCTGCTGGCCGCGCTGCTCGCGGTCCCCGTGCAGGCGGCCACCGCCCGCTGGTACGTCGCCCGCGCCATTCCGCTCTACGCCGAGCAGCGCGTGGCCGCCGGCGCCCAGCAGCAGCAGATGCTCGACACCATCGGCGGCAGCTCCACCGTGCGGGCGTTCCGGCTGGGCCGCGAGCACACCGAGCGGGTCACCGAGCGGTCGTGGTCCGTGGTGGCGCTGACCATGCGGGGCGTTCGACTCGTCCTCGGCTTCTACAGCCGACTGCACATCGCCGAGTACATCGGGCTCGCCGCCGTCCTCGTCACCGGCTACTGGCTGGTCCGCGACGGCTCCGCCAGCATCGGTACGGCGACCGCCGCCGCCCTGTACTTCCACAGCCTGTTCGGCCCCGTCAACGCGGCCCTCGCCCTCCTCGACGACGCCCAGTCCGCCACGGCGGGCCTCGCCCGGCTGGTCGGCGTCACCGACGAACCCGTGGCCCCGCCGCCGACGCGCACCGTCGGCGCCGGCGGTGTCGACGTCACCGTGCGCGGGCTCGGCCACGCCTACCGGCCGGGCCACCCCGTCCTGCACGACATCGACCTGACGATCCGCCACGGCGAACGCGTGGCCCTCGTCGGCGCCAGCGGAGCAGGCAAGACCACCCTGGCCCGACTCGTCGCGGGCATCCAGCCGCCCACCACCGGCGACGTCCTGGTGGGCGGGATCCCGCCCACCGAACTCGGCGCCGCCGCCTCCCGCACGATCGCCCTGATCACCCAGGAGACCCATGTCTTCGCGGGCCCCCTCGCCGACGACCTGCGGCTCGCCAAACCCGACGCCACCGACGACGAACTGCGCGCCGCCCTCGACCGCGTCGACGCCCTCGCCTGGGCCGAGGCCCTGCCCGACGGGCTCGCCACGGTCGTCGGCGACGGCGGCCACCGGCTCAGCGGCGAGCGCACCCAGGCCCTCGCACTGGCCCGGCTGATCCTCGCCGACCCGCCCCTGGTGATCCTCGACGAGGCCACCGCGGAGGCGGGCAGCGCCGGCGCCCGCACCCTGGAGAAGGCGGTCGCCCGCGCCGTCGACGGCCGGACCGCGCTGATCGTCGCCCACCGCCTCAGCCAGGCGGCGACCGCCGACCGCGTCGTCGTCATGGAGGCCGGTCGCGTCGTCGAGAGCGGCACCCACGACGAACTCCACGCCGCGCGAGGCCCCTACGCCGCCCTCTGGTCGGCCTGGTCGGACGCCCGCGACACAGGCCCCCGCGACACAGGCCCCCGCGACACCGGCCCCCGGCCGGCCCTCGAGACCCCCACACGCACCGCTCCGCAGAAACCCGAACCGAAGGACCGCTGATGTTCCGCTCCCGCAGAGCGCCACGGCTCGCCGTCGTGCTCGCCTCCGCCACCCTGCTCCTCGCCACCGCGTGCGGCGGCGGCTCCGACTCCGACGACGCGTCGGGCGCCGGCGCGGAGGCGAGCACCTCCGGTGACTCCGCCTTCCCGGTCTCCGTCGACCACAAGTACGGCAGCACCACGATCAAGGCCGAACCCAAGCGGATCGTCACCGTCGGCCTGACCGACCAGGACTCGGTCCTCGCCCTCGGCAAGGTCCCCGTCGGCACCACCGAGTGGCTCGGCGGCTACAAGGGCGCCATCGGTCCCTGGGCCGCGGACAAGCTCGGCTCCGCCGAGGCGCCGACCGTCCTCAAGGACACCGGCACCGGCCCGCAGGTGGAGAAGATCGCCGCCCTCAAGCCCGACCTGATCCTCGCGGTGTACGGCGGACTCACCAAGGAGCAGTACGAGTCGCTGTCCAAGTTCGCGCCCGTGGTCGCCCAGCCGAAGGCGTACAACGACTACGGCGTCCCGTGGCAGGAGCAGACCGAGACGATCGGCAAGGCGCTCGGCAAGTCCGACGAGGCCGCGAAGGCGGTCGCCGACACCGAGGCGAAGATCAAGGCCGCCGCCGACGACAACCCCGGCTTCAAGGGCGCCACGGCCGTCATGGCGACGCCGTACGAGGGCATGTTCGTCTTCGGCAGCCAGGACCCGCGCTCGCGCCTGCTGACCGGCCTGGGCTTCACCCTGCCCAAGGACCTCGACAAGGTCATCGGCGACCAGTTCGGTGCGAACATCAGCAAGGAGCGCACCGACCTGCTCGACCAGAGCGCCCTCGTCTGGCAGGTTGGCGATGTCACGAAGGACGCCGCCAAGCTGCACAAGGACGCCTCCTACAAGGACCTGAAGGTCGTGAAGGAGGGCCGCGAGGTCTACGTCAACGAGACCAGCGACTACGGCAACGCCCTGTCCATGGGCACCGTCCTCAGCCTGCCGTACGTGATCGAGCGCCTGGCCCCCCAGCTGGCGGCGGCCGTCGACGGCAAGACGGACACCAAGGTGGAGCAGCCCGCGTCCTGACGCGATCAGGGGCGATTCGCCGGGACGACGAGGGGGGCCGGTCACCGACCGGCCCCCCTCGCGTGTCTCTCCCGTGTCAGCCGTCCATCGACTCGGCCAGACTGCGCGGCCGCATGTCTGTCCAGTTGGTCTCGACGTGCTCCAGGCAGGACTGCCGGGAGTCGGGTCCGTGGACCACCCGCCAGCCGGCCGGCACATCCACGAAGTCCGGCCACAGGCTGTGCTGGTTCTCGTCGTTGACCAGCACCAGGTAGGTGCCCTCGGGGTCCTCGAACGGGTTGCTCATGCCACTCCTCTTTCCGACTTCACTCACTGCTTCGGTCACTTGGGGTTCCGCTCGGCCCACGCGACGAGCCCCTTGAGGGCCCCGAACCAGGTCTCGGCGAGATCCTGGACCGTGTCGCGCGGCAGCAGTCCTTCCAGATACGACCAGTGCGCGGCCAGCACCGGCCCGTCCGCCCGGTCCTCGGTCACCACGTTGATCTCCAGCGCGTGGCCCTCCCGCATCGAGTCCTCCGCCCCGATGTCCGCGGCGTCCTCCTCCGGCGCGTACGACCAGTCCGTCTCCTCCGGGATGCCGAACCGGCCCAGGTAGTTGAACTCGACACGCGGCGGCTCGTAGGCCGCCAGCACCTCGCGGGTCCGGGGGTTGAGGTGCCGCAGCATCCCGTATCCGACGCCGTTCGCGGGCAGCGCCGCGAGGTGCTCCCGCACCCGGCGCACGGCCTCGGCCGCCGCCGGGCCCCCGGCGAAGGCCTCCTCGGGGTCGGCCGCACCCACGTCGAGCCGGACCGGGTAGACGCTGGTGAACCAGCCGACCGTACGCGACAGATCGACCCCGTCACCGCCCAACTCCTCCTCGCGGCCGTGGCCTTCGAGGTCGACGAGGACGGAGGTGTCCGCACCGCCGTCCCGTCGCCGCCGGTCCGCGAAGGCGAGCGCGAGCCCGGCCAGCAGGACGTCGTTGACGGCGCCGCCGAACGCGGCCGGCACCGCCGACAGCAGCGGGCCGGTGTGCTCGGCGGGCAGCCGGAGCACGACCTCGCGCCGGGTGGCGCTGGTGTCACGGTCGGGATCCCGGTCCCGCGCGAGCGGCACGGAGGCCGCGCCGCCGGCGAGAATCGCCTCCCACACGGGGAGTTCGGCCTCCCGCTCCGGCCGCTGGGCCAGCTCCGTGAGCAGCCGTGACCAGCGGGCGAACGACGTCTCGACGGGCAGCAGCCCGACAGGCCGCCCGGCGGACACGTCCTGCCACGCCGCCGCGAGGTCCGGCAGCAGCACCCGCCACGACACACCGTCCACGACGAGGTGGTGGCCCATCAGCAGCAGCCGCCCGGGGGCGTCGCCCGCGTCGAACCACACGGCCCTCACCATGACTCCGGCGTCCGGGTCGAGCAACGCCCTTGCCGCGACCGTGCGTTCCCGCACGACCTCGCCCAGCGCGGTCGTGTCCAGGCCGGATATGTCGACCCGCTCGATCCAGCCGGCCGGGTCCACCGTGCCGACGGGCGGCACGTGCAGCGACCACTGTTCGGTGTCCTCGTCGGAGGGCCGGACCAGGGCGGCGCGCAGCAGGTCGTGACGGTCGACGAGCGCCCGCAGCACGGCGGTCAGACCGGGCAGGTCGAGCGCCGCCGGAGTGCGGACCAGCGCCGCCTGGTGGTAGGAGGCGAAGGGGCCGCCCAGTTCGCGCAGCCAGTGCATGACCGGGGTGAGCGGCACCGTGCCGGTGCCGTCGTCCGCCGGGCGCGCCGCCGAGACGTCGGCCGTCTCGGCCACCGTGGCCAGCGCGGCGACCGTACGGTGCCGGAACACCAGCCTCGGGCTGATCCGCAGGCCCGCCGCACGGGCCCGCCCCACGAGCTGCATGGCGACGATGCTGTCACCGCCGAGGGCGAAGAAGTCGTCGTCCACACCGACCCGTTCGAGGCCCAGCACCTCCGCGACGACCGTGCACAGCAGCTCCTCCACGGGAGTCGCCGGTGCCCGTCCCGAGGACAGGGCGGAGAAGTCGGGCGCGGGCAGGGCCGAGCGGTCCAGCTTGCCGTTGGCCAGCTGCGGGAACCGCGCCAGCGCGACCACGGCCGCCGGGACCATGTGGTCGGGGAGCCGGCCGGCGACATGGGCGCGCAGCGCCGCCGGATCGGGCGTGGTGCCGGGGACCGGCACCACGTACGCCACGAGCAGCTTGCGCGGACTGTCCTGATGGACCGTCACCAGCGCCTGGCCGACTCCCGGGTGGGCGGTGAGCGCGGCCTCGATCTCGGCGGGCTCGATGCGGAAACCGCGGATCTTGACCTGGTCGTCGGCGCGGCCGAGGTAGTCGATCCGCCCGTCGGTGGTCCAGCGGGCCAGGTCGCCCGTGCGGTACAGCCGCGATCCGGCCGGACCGAACGGGTCGGCCACGAACCGCTCGGCCGTCAGACCGGGGCTGCCCAGATAGCCGCGGGCGAGACCGCCGCCCGCGAGGTACAGCTCACCGGGGACACCGGGCGGCACCGGCCGCAGCCGGTCGTCGAGGACGTACGCCCGGGTGCCGGCCACCGGCCGCCCCACGAGCGGCCGTTCGCTGTCGCGGACGCGTCCCACGAGGGCGTCGACGGTCGACTCGGTCGGCCCGTACAGGTTGAACGCCTCGGTGCCGGGCAGTTCGGACAGCCGCTTCCACAGGGCGACGGGGACGGCCTCGCCGCCGACGCCGACGACCGCGAGCGGGCAGTCGCCGTCGCGCAGCAGCCCACTGTCGGCCATCTGCGCGAAGAACGACGGCGTGACCTCCAGGAAGTCGAACCGGTGCCGCAGCACGGCGTCGGTCACCAGCTCCGGGTCGCGCCGGACCTCCTCCGACAGCACATGGACGCAGTGTCCGTCCAGCAGCCACAGCTGCGGCTGCCAGGACGCGTCGAAGAAGAACGACCAGGCGTGACCGACCCGCAGATGCCGCCGACCGGCCGCCTCGATCGCCGGTTCGTACAGCGTCTCGCGGTGGCTGTGGAAGAGGTTGCCGAGCGTCTCGTGCGTGATGACCACGCCCTTGGGGCGACCGGTGGAGCCCGAGGTGTAGATGACGTACGCCGGGTGGCGGGGCGTCAGCGGGGCGAGGCGGTCGGCGTCGGTGAGGTCGGCCGGGTCCTGCGCCGCGATCCGGTCCCGGGTGCCCGGGTCGTCCAGTGGCAGGGAGGCGATGCCCGACGGCAGCGTCGCGGCGTACTCCCGGGTGGTCAGGGTGAGGACCGGTCCGGCGTCGGCGAGGACGTCGGCGGTGCGCTCCGCCGGGGCGTCCGGGTCGAGCGGCAGATATGCGGCGCCCGCCTTGTGCACCGCGAGGACGGCCGTGAGGAAGTGCGCGGTGCGCGGCAGCGCGAGCGCGACGTACCTCTCGGGCCCGGCACCGGCCTCCACGAGGAGCCGGGCCAACCGGTTGGCGTCCGCGTTGAGTTCGGCGAAGGTCAGCTCGACCCCGTCGGAGGCTGCGGCGGGCAGCTCGCCGTGCCGGTGCGCCCGCTCCTCGAACAGCGCGGGCACCGTGGTGGGACCACCGGCGACCGGACGGCTGTGCCAGCCGTCGAGCAGCCGGGCCCGCTCGTCCGGGGCGAGGATCTCGACGAGACCGAGCCGGGTGTCCGGATCGGCGGTCACCGCGCGCAGGACGCGCCGCAGTCGGTCCGCGAAGGACTGGGCGGTCGCCGGGTCGAACAGGTCGGCGCTGTACTCCAGGACGCCGTCCACGCCGGTGCCGTCGCCGCGCTCGACGAAGTCGAAGGACAGGTCGAACTTGGCGGTCGTCTGCGCCACCTCGTCCCGCCGGGCGGCCAGACCGGGCAGCCCGGCGTCCTCGCCGTCGGCCGCGAGGTACACCACCATCACCTGGAACAGCGGGTGACGGGCGAGGGAGCGGGCCGGGTTGAGCACCTCCACCAGCCGCTCGAAGGGCACGTCCTGGTGGTCGAACGCGGCGAGGTCGGTCTCCCGGACACGGCCGAGCAGCTCCCGGAACGTGGGGTCCCCGGAGGTGTCGGTGCGCAGCACCAGTGTGTTGAGGAAGAACCCCACCAGGTCGTCCAGCCCGGCGTCGGTGCGCCCGGAGATCGGGCTGCCGATGGGGATGTCGTCGCCCGCGCCGAGCCGGAAGAGGAGTGTGGCCACGGCCGCCTGGAGCACCATGAACACACTGACCCCGTTGTCCCGGGCCAACGTGTCGAGCGCGGCGGCGAGTTCGGCGTCCAGGGAGAGATCGGCGGAGCCGCCCCGGTAGGTGGACTCCAGCGGGCGGGCCCGGTCCACGGGCAGCGCCAGCTCCTCCGGCAGCCCGGCCAGCGCCTGCTTCCAGTACGCGACCTGACGTGCCGCGAGACTGGTCTCGTCCTTCTCGTCGCCGAGGACATCCCGCTGCCACAGCGTGTAGTCGGCGTACTGAACCGGCAGCGGCTCCCACGCGGGCGCGCGTCCGGCCGCACGGGCGGCGTAGGCGAGCGCGAGGTCCCGGTTCAGCGGACCCTGCGACCACTCGTCCCCGGCGATGTGGTGCAGGAGCAGCAGAACCGTCCACTCCTCCTCACCCGTGCGGAACACATGGACCCGCAGCGGGAGTTCACGGTCCAGCGCGAAGCCGTACGCGCCCGCCTCCGCCAACAGCTCGGGCAGCAGTTCGTCGTCCGTGTCGACGACCTCGAACGGGACCCGGACCTCGTCGTGCGCCAGGACCAGCTGATGGGCCCGGCCCTCGTCGTCCGGGAAGACCGTGCGCAGCGTCTCGTGCCGGACGACCAGGTCGTGCACGGCCGCCCGCAGCGCCTCGACATCAAGGGCACCCGTCAGCCGCCAGGCCGACGGGATGTTGTACGTCGCGCTGGGGCCCTCCACCTGGTACAGCACCCACAGGCGCTGCTGCGCGGAGGACAGCGGCAGCCGCTCCGGACGCTCCCTGACCGTCAGGGCCGGGCGGGGCGTGGCCCCCGCGTCCGCGTTGTCGGCCAGCCGTCGCGCGAGCCGGGCCACCGTCGGCGCGTCGAACACCGTGCGCAGCGACACCTCCGACCCGAACGCCGCCCGGACCCCGGCGACCAGCCGCATGGCCAGCAGCGAGTGGCCGCCCAGGGCGAAGAAGTCGTCGTCGACGCCGACCCGGTCCACCCCCAGCACCTCGGCGAACAGACCACGGAGGATCTCCTCGCGCGGACCCGCCGCCCGGCCGCCCGCGCCGCTGCCCACCGTGAAGTCGGGCGCGGGCAGCGCCCGGCGGTCCAGCTTGCCGTTGGACGTCAGCGGCAGCGCGTCGATGGCGACGACGGCCGCGGGCACCATGTGGTCCGGCAGGGCGGCGGCGGTGTGGGCCCGCAAGGCCGCCGGGTCGACGGCACCTCCGGTGGCGGGTACGACGTACGCCACAAGCCGCTGGTCGTGGGCGACGACCACCGTGTGCGCGACGGACTCGTGCCGGGCGAGCACCGCCTCGATCTCGCCGGGCTCGACGCGCACGCCACGGATCTTGACCTGGTGGTCGGTGCGGCCGAGGAAGTCGAGCGTGCCGTCCGGCCGCCAGCGGGCCAGGTCGCCCGTGCGGTACATCCGCGCGCCCGGCCCGCCGTACGGGTCCGCGACGAACCGCTCGGCCGTGAGGCCGGGGCGGTCGAGATAGCCGCGGGCGAGCTGGACGCCCGCCAGGTAGAGCTCTCCGGCCACACCGGGCGGCACCGGCCGCAGCGCCGCGTCGAGGACGTAGGTCCGGGTGTTCCACACGGGACGCCCGATCACCACCCGGTCGGCGCCCGGCGGCACCGGGCCGGCCGTGACGTCGACCGAGGCCTCCGTCGGCCCGTACAGGTTGTGCAGCTCCGCCGGCAGCACCTCGTGGAAGCGTGCCGCCACCGACGACGGCAGCGCCTCACCACTGCACATCACCCGGCGCAGACCCGTGCACCGCGCGGCGGCCGGCTCCTCCAGGAACACCTGGAGCATCGACGGCACGAAGTGCGTGGTCGTGACGGCCTGTTCACGGATCACGCGCGCGAGATACGCCGGGTCGCGGTGACCCTCCGGCCGGGCGACCACCAGCGCGGCGCCGGTGATCAGCGGCCAGAAGAACTCCCACACCGACACGTCGAAGCCGGCCGGGGTCTTCTGCAGCACCCGGTCGTCGGGGCCGAGCCCGTACGCGTCCTGCATCCACAGCAACCGGTTGACGATGCCCTCGTGCGGCACGACGACGCCCTTGGGGCGGCCGGTCGACCCGGACGTGTAGATCACGTAGGCGGGGCTCGCCGGGTCGTACGCGGCGGGCAGCTCCCCTTCCGGTCCCTCCGGCAGGGCGCCCTCGACGACGCACACCGGCCGGGCCTCCTCCAGCATGAGCGCCCGCCGTTCCTGTGGCTGGTCGGCCTCCAACGGCAGATAGGCGCCGCCGGCCCGGTGCACCGCCAGCAGGGCGACCACCAGGTCCACCGAACGCGGCAGCGCCACCGCCACCGTGCGCTCAGGGCCCACGCCCATCCCGGCCAGGACCCGCGCGGTCCGCTCGACCCGTGCGTTCAACTCGGCGTACGTCAGGCGCTGTTCGTCATGGACGAGGGCGAGCGCGTCCGGGGTCCGCGCCACCTGGGTGCGGAACAGTTCCGGCAGAGTGGTCGCGGGCACGTCCTGTGCGGTGTCATTCCACCGGTCGAGCACCGACTCCCGTTCGGCCTCCTCCAGGACGGCCAGTTCCCGCACGGGCGTCTCCGGCGCGTCGGCGACCTGTTCCAGCAGCCGGGCCAGGCGTCCGGCCGTGCGCCGGGCCGTCTCGTCGTCGTACAGGTCGAGCGCGTACTCCAGCAGCAGCGTGAGCCGGTCCTGACCCACCTCGTCCACGAAGGTGAAGTGCAGGTCGAACTTGGCCATGCCGGTGTCCATGTCGAACCACTCGGTCGGCATGCCCAGCACGTCCGGGTCGCCGTCGGGCCGGTAGTGGTAGCCCAGCATGACCTGGAAGAGGGGGTTGCGACCGGCGACCCGGGGCGGGTTCACGGCCTCCACGACCTGGTCGAACGGCAGGTCCTGGTGCTCGAAGGCCTGGAGGGCCGACTCCCGCACCCGTCCCAGCAGTTGGGCGAACGTCAGGTCCGACGGACCGCTCTGCGGGCCCGACAGATCGGTGCGCAGCACCAGCGTGTTCACGAAGAAACCGACCAGGTCGTCGAGCGCGTCGTCCGTGCGCCCCGCGATGGGCGCCCCGAGCGGGATGTCGTCACCGGCGCCCAGCCGGTGCAGCAACGCCGCCGTAGCCGCCTGGAACAGCATGAACATACTGGTGTTCGTGGCGGCGGACAGCTCGCGCAGCGCCCGGCCGGTGGCGGGGGACAGCTCCAGACGCACCTTGCCGCCCCGCCCGGTGGGCGCGTCCGGCCGCGGCCGGTCCTGGGGCAGGGAAAGCTCCTCGGGCAGGTCCCGCAACGCCTTGGTCCAGTGGGCGAGTTGGTCCGCACCGACCTGCCCGAGCAGCGCGTCCTGCCAGAGCGTGTAGTCGGCGTACTGCACCGGCAGCGGTGCCCACGTCGGCGCACGGTCCTCGATCCGGGCCCGGTAGGCGGTGGTGAGATCGGTGAGGAACGGGCGGTCCGACCACTCGTCGGTGGTGATGTGGTGCAGCACCAGCGCCACCACGTGCTCGGTGGTGCCGAGGCGCAACACCTCGGCGCGGACCGGCAGTTCGGTGCTCAGGTCGAAGGGCCGGCGTTGCGCCGCCTCGATCCGTGAGGCCAGGTCGTCCTCGGTGACCTCGACGACCCGGAACGCGGGCTCGGCCTCGCCCGGCGGCACGATCCACTGGTAGGGCTCGCCGTCCTCTTCCAGGAAGCGGGTCCGCAAGGCTTCATGACGGGCCGTCACGTCCAGCAGCGCGGCCCGCAGCGCGTCGAGGTCCAGCTCGCCGCGCAGGCGGAAGACGAGAGGGAAGTTGTAGGCCACCCCGCCGCCGGTGAGCCGCTCCACCAGCCACAGCCGCCGCTGCGCCGCCGACAGCGGGACCCGCGCGGGCCGCTCGGGGACCGTCCGCAGAGCCGGCCGCGTGGGACGCCCGGTGCCCGCCCGCAGCGCCAGCGCCTCGGGAGTGGGCGCCTCGAAGAGGTCACGGATGGCCAGCTCGGCGCCCAGCTCGGTGCGTGCGCGGCTGATCAGCCGGGTCGCGAGCAGCGAATGGCCGCCCAGGTCGAAGAAGTTGTCCTCGGCGCCGGTGCGGGGCAGCCCCAGCACCTCGGCGAAGAGCCGGCACAGCACTTCCTCGACGGGGGTGCGCGGGCCGCGCCCGGCCGACAGGGCGACCGCGGGCTCGGCGTCCGGGAGGGCGCGCACGTCCAGCTTGCCGTTGTCGTTCATCGGCAGCCCGGGCAGCACCACGAACGCGGCGGGCACCATGTAGCCGGGCAGCCGCTGTCCGAGGTCGTCGCGCAGCCGTCGCACGAGCGCGGTGTGGCCGCGGCCGGCCGCCGGGGTGTTGGCGAAGGGGGCGGTGGCGTCGCGGTCGGCGCGCGGCCGGTACAGACCGGTCGTGCGGGAGGTGTCGGTGCCCGGCACGAACACGGCCTCGTAGGCGCCGGGTTCGGCGGACCAGGTGGTGAGCAGCCGGTAGCCGCGTGCCTCGGCGGTCTCCCGCAGGTCCTCCGGTTCCACGCCCGTCGCGGCGACGGGCGAGGGGCGGCCGGTGTCCAGGGCGCGCAGTCCGGCGAGGTCACCGGCCGTGCGGGCGTCCGGGACGCCCCGCACGCGGAGCGGTCCGGTGCCGTCGAGCCGGGCGAGGAGCGCGTCCCGTCCGGTCCAGTCGACGGCCGGGACGCCGTCCAGGGCGAGGCCGGCGTCCCCCTTGTGGAGCACCACGTCGTACCGGTAGCGGGTCAGCTCGTTGTGGTGGCGGCCCGCCTTGGTGCGCAGGTCGACGCCGACGCCGAGGGTCGTGAACCAGTCCGGGTCGACGAGGAGTTCCTTCTCCAGGGCGAGGCCCCGCTCCACGGCCCGGCGCAGGGCCTCGGGCTCGGTGTCGGCGTCGGCGCGAGCGGCCTGGATGCCGGCCTGGAACACCCGGGCCTGACGCAGGTCGCGGACATCGCCGAGGAACAGGGCACCGCCGGGCGCCAGCAGGCCCAGCGCGCCCCGGATCACCTGGTGCAGGTGGTCCAGGCTCGGGAAGTACTGCACGACGGAGTTGATGACGACCGTGTCGAAGAACCCGGTGGGCAGGCCGTCGGTCACCTCGGCCGCCTGGCAGCGGAGTTCGACCTTGTCGGCCAGCGCCGGGTCGCTCCGCACGCCTTCGGTGAGCTTGCGGATCACGGGGGCGGCGAAGTCGGTCGCCCAGTACGCCTCCGCGTCCGGGGCGAGCTTCGACAGCAGCAGACCCGAGCCGACGCCGATCTCCAGGATCCGGCGGGGCCGCAGCTCACGGATGCGCTCCACGGTGGCCTCGCGCCACTCCCGCATGTGTTCCACGGGGATCGGCGTGCCGTCGTAGGAGCTGTCCCAGCCCGCGAAGTCCTCGGTGAACAGGGCGGTGCCGATCTCGGTGTACTCGGCGGAGTAGATCTCCCGCCACTCACCGATCTGCTCCCGCTCGGCCGACTCCCGCGCGTCCTCGTCGAGTTCGGCGGGCACCACATAGCCCACGAGGCGCTTCGTGCCCGGCGCCGAGGTGTCGTCGCGAGCGATCACGGCGGCCTGCGACACCTCCGGGTGCTGGGCGAGCGCGGTCTCGATCTCACCCAGCTCCACCCGGTAGCCCCGGATCTTGACCTGGTCGTCGGTACGGCCGAGGAAGTCCAGGTTGCCGTCGGCACGCCGTCGTACCAGGTCGCCGGTGCGGTACATGCGCTCGCCCGGCTGCCCGAACGGGTCCGCCACGAACCGTTCGGCGGTCAGGCCCGGCCGGTCGAGATAGCCGCGCGCCAGCCCGACGCCGGCGATGTACAGCTCGCCCGCCACGCCGTCCGGCACCGGACGCATCCAGGTGTCGAGGACGCGGGCCCGGGTGGCGCGGATCGGCCTGCCCACGGTCGGGGTCGCGCTGTCCTCCGTGCCGCCGCCGAGCGTGTTGATCGTGTACTCGGTCGGGCCGTACAGGTTGTAGCCGTACGTGCCCTCGGTGTCCCGCAGGGTGTTCCACACCGTCTCGGTGACGGCCTCGCCGCCGAGCAGCACCAGCGGCGGCCGGTGCCCCTCCAACAGGCCCTCCTCGATGAGGAGATGGGCGTAGGTCGGGGTCACGTTGACGACGTCGACACGGTGCTCCTCGCAGTACGCGACCAGCGCGGTCGCGTCCCGCCTGAGCTCCTCGTCGCAGATGTGCACCTCATGCCCCTCGACGAGCCACAGCAGCTCCTCCCAGGACATGTCGAACGCGAACGACACGGTGTGCGCGATCCGCAGCCGCCGCCCGCCCGCCGACGCGATCGCCGGGGCGAAGATCTCCTTCTGGTGGTTGAGCTGCATGTTCGTCAGACCGACGTACGGGGTGACGACGCCCTTGGGGCGGCCTGTGGAGCCCGAGGTGTAGATGACGTAGGCCGGGTGGTCCAGGCTGAAGGTCACCGACACCGGGCCGGCCGGGAAGGCCGCCAGCTCGGCCGTCACCGCCGGGTCGTCGAGCAGGACCCGCGGCGTGTCGCCCGTCAGCGTCCGCGACACGGCCTCCGTCGACAGCAGGAGCAGCGGGCAGGCGTCCGCCAGCATCAGCGAGAGCCGGTCGGCGGGGTGGTCCAGCTCCAGCGGCAGATACGCCGACCCCGTGCGCAGCACCGCGAACAGCGCCACCACCATGTCGATCGAGCGCGGCAGCCCGAGCGCGATCACCTTCTCCGGTCCGGCACCCCGCGCGATCAGCAGCCGGGCCATCCGGTCGCAGCGCGCGTCGAGTTCGGCGTACGTCAGGGTCTGCGCGCCGAAGACCAAGGCGGTCGCGTCCGGGGTGCGGGCGGCCTGCGCGGCCAGCATGTCCGCGACCGTCTCGTGCGGCACGGGCTGCCGCTGCTCGGCCTCCTCGCGGACGAGCGCGGCGGCCTCGGCCGGCAACAGGGAGTCCAGCGAGCCGACGGGCGCGTGCGGGTCGGCCACCAGCCGGTCGACCAGCAGCACGAAACGGTCCAACAGGCTCTGCGCGTGGGCGACTTCCAGCAGGTCGGGGCGGTAGGCCAGAGTCACCCGCACCCGCTCGCCGGGTGTCACCACCAGGTTCGCCGGATAGTGCGTGGCGTCCACGTTGGCCACGGCCGTCGCGCCGTGCCGTTCGCGCAGCTCGACGAGCCGCTCGTCCGTGTCGGCGTTGCGCAGCACGAACAGCGTGTCGAACAGCCGCCGGTGACCCGTATCGGCCTGGAGGACACCGAGGCCCAGGTACTCGTACGGCATGACCTCAAGACGCTCGCTCTGGACGCGGCGCAGCAGGTCCAGGACCGGTTCGCGCGGGTCGAAGGCGATGCGCGCGGGCACCGTGTTGAGGAACATGCCGATGACGTTCTCGACGTCCGGCACCTCACTCGGCCGCCCGGCGACCGTCGTGCCGAAGGCGATGTCCGTGCGGCCGGTCGCGCCGGCCAGGACCAGACCCCAAGCCGCGTTGAGCACGGTGTTGAGGGTCAGACCGTGGGCACGGGCGGTGTCACGCAGGCGCTCGGCGACCGCCGCGTCGAGCACGGCCTTCAGATGTTCCGGGATCACCGGCTCCTGGCCCCGGTCGGAGGCGGCGGGCACCAGCAGCGTCGGCTCCTCGAAACCGGACAGGGCCGCCCGCCACGCGCGGGTCGCCTCGGTGTCGTCCTGCCGCTCCAGCCAGGTCAGATAGTCGCGGTACGAGCCGGGGCGGTCCAGGCCCGCCGGGTCGCCCCCGCTCTCGTACAGCGCGAACAGCTGGTCCAGGAACAGCCAGGCCGACCAGCCGTCCCAGAGGATCAGATGACGGCCGACGATCAGCCGATCGCCGCGCTCCTCGCCGAGCCGCACCAGCAGCATCCGGAACAGCAGCGGGCGGGTGAGGTCGAACCGCTGCGCCCTCGACTCCTCCAGCAACTCCCGCATCCGGACGTCCTGTTCGGCCGCCGGGAGCCCCGCCAGATCCACTTCCCGCAGCGGGACGTCGGCGTCGCGGACGATGAACTGCACCGGCTGGCGCAGCCCCTCACTGGTGAAACCGGCACGCAGGCTGGGGTTGCGGCCCAGCAGCGTCCGCACGGCGTCCGACAGCCGCTCGGCGTCGACGCGTTCGGCGAAGTCGAACGACTCGTGAACCGTGTAGACGTCCAGGGAGCTGTCGTCGAAGTTCGAGTGGAAGAACAGGCCCTCCTGGAGCGGAGCGAGGGGCCACACGTCCTCGATCCGGCCCGGCGCGAGCCCTTCGACCCGCTCCCGCTCCTCCTCGGTCAGCGTGAACGCGGAGGCGACAGGGCTGTCCCCGGCGGTCGGCTCGTCGAGGACCGCCGTCGCCGCGAGCGCCGCCGGGGTGCGGTGCTCGAACACCTCGCGCGGGCCGATCACCAGACCCGCGCGGCGGGCCCGGCTGGAGACGGCGATGGAGGAGATGCTGTCGCCGCCGAGCAGGAAGAAGTCGTCGTCGACGCCGACCTCGTCGAGCCTCAGCACGGCCGCGAAGATCTCGACGAGCACCTGCTCCCGGGGACTGTTCGGGGCCCGGGTGACGGTCGCGCGCACGGCCCGCGGGGCGGGCAGCGCGGCCCGGTCCAGCTTGCCGCTCGGGGTGAGCGGCAGCGCGTCCAGGACGACCCAGGCGCTCGGGACCATGGGGGAGGGGAGGGACCCGGTCAGGGCCTCGCGCAGGTCGCCCACCTCGGTGGCGCCTCCGACGGGCACGACGTACGCGACCAGCGCGTCGTCCCGTACCGTCACGGCGGCCTGGGCGACCTCCGGCAGCCGCGCCAGCGCGGCCTCGATCTCGCCGAGCTCGATCCGGTTGCCGCGCAGCTTGACCTGCCGGTCCGTGCGGCCCAGGTACTCGATCACGCCGTCCGCGCGCCGCCGGACCAGGTCACCGGTGCGGTACATCCGGCTGCCGGGCGGCCCGAACGGGTCGGCGGTGAACCGCTCGGCGGTGAGGCCCGGCCGGGCGTGGTAGCCGCGGGCGAGCTGGACACCGGTCAGGTACAGCTCGCCGGGGACACCGTCCGGGACGGGCCGCAGACAGGTGTCCAGCACACGCAGGCCCGTGTTCCACACCGGGCGCCCGATCGGCACCGACGCGCCGGCCTGCTCCTCCTCGGGGGCGTACGGGTGGTACGTGACGTCGACGGCCGCCTCGGTGGGGCCGTACAGGTTGTGCAGCGGCACGCCCGTCAGCGCGTGCCAGCGGCTCGCGGCGGTGACCGGGAGCGCCTCGCCGCTGCTGAGGACGCGGCGCAACGAAGCCGACCAGGACGGGTCGCCGGTGACGTCCTCGTGCTGGAGGAAGGCCTCCAGCATCGACGGCACGAAGTGCATGGTCGTGACGGCCCGCTCCCGCACGAGTTCCGCCAGGTAGGCGGGGTCACGGTGGCCGTCCGGGCGGGCTAGCACCACGGTCGCGCCTTCGAGGAGCGGCCAGAAGAACTCCCAGACGGACACGTCGAAGCTGGACGGCGTCTTCTGCAGCACCCGGTCGTCGGGGCCGAGTCCGTACTCGCCCTGGGTCCACGCCAGCCTGTTCACGATGGCCCGGTGGGTCACGACGACGCCCTTGGGCAGACCGGTCGAGCCGGAGGTGTAGATCAGGTAGGCGGGATCGTCGGGGCGTGCGGGTGTGGCTGCGGGGCCGGTGGCGGCCTCGGCGGGCAGGGCGTCGGCGGCGTCCAGCAGCAGTACGGAGGGTGCGTTCTCCCCGGCGGACGGGCTCGGCGCGGGCAGTCGGTCGGCCGTCGCGGCGACGGTGACCACGGTCGTGGCGCCCGAGTCGGCCAGCATGTGGGCCACCCGGTCGGCCGGGTAGTCGAGGTCCACCGGCAGATAGGCGGCGCCCGACTTCAGGACGCCGAGCAGCGCCACCATCAGCTCTGCCGAGCGCGGCACGGCGACCGCCACGAACACCCCGGGGCCCGCGCCCCGGCCGCGCAGCCGTACGGCCAACTCCTCGGCGCGGGTGTCCAGTTCGGCATAGGTCAGCCGCTCGTCCTCGAAGACGACGGCCGTCGCGTCGGGCGTCCGGGCGACCTGCGCGGCGAACCCCTCCGCCAGGGTGCTCTCCGGTACGGCGCGCTCCTCGCCGACGGGGCGGGCACGCAGGGCCTCGTCGGGGGAGAGCAGTTCGACGGAGGCGGCCGCACGGTCCGGTGCTTCGGCGACGGCCTCCAGGACGCGGACCAGCCGGTCGCCGAGGGCGCGGACGGTGTCGCCGTCGAGGCGCTCCGCGTGGTGCTTGAGCCGCAGGTCGAGCCGCCGGCCGGGCTTGACGACGAGGGCGAGGGGATAGTGCACGGCGTCGTGGAAGGCGTCGCCGGTGATGCGTACGGTGCCCGAGGCGTCCCGGAGGTCCGACTCGGCGGGGTAGTTCTCGAACACCACGAGAGTGTCGAAGAGTTCGCCGGAGCCCGCGTGCCCGGTGAGCCGCTGGATCTCCGCCAGGCCCAGGTGCTGGTGGTCGAGCAGCCGGGCCTGTTCCTCCTGGAGGCGGACGAGCAGCGCCCCGAGTGACTCGCGCGGTGCCCAACGGAAGCGCGTCGGGAGGGTGTTGATGAACAGGCCCACCATGGACGCGATGCCGTCGACCTCGCCGTCGCGCCCGGAGACCGTGGTGCCGAACACCACGTCGTCCCGGCCGGTCAGCCGGCCCAGCAGCAAACCCCAGGCGCCCTGAACCACGGTGCCGAGGGTGACACCGAGCTCACGGGCCCGCTCGGCGAGCCGCGCGGTGGTGCGCTCGGACAGCTCCACGCGGACGTGCTCGGGCCGTACGGGCGCCCCGTCGGCCGGGGCGCCGACCAGCCGCGTCGGCTCGTCCAGCCCGGCGAGCGCCTCGCGCCAGACTCCGCGTGCCGTGTCCCGGTCCTGCTCGGCGAGGCGGCGCAGGAAGCCGCGGTAGGGGGCGACCTCGGGCAGCGCGGGCGCGTCCGTGCCGTAGTACGCCATCAGTTCGCGGTGCAGCACCGGCAACGACCAGCCGTCGGCGACGATGTGATGGAACGTCAGCACGAGGCGGCTGCGCTCCTCGCCGAGCCGGACCAGGGCGCAGCGCAGCAGCGGGGGCGCGGCCAGGTCGAAGCCCCGGGCCCGCTCGTCCGCGGCCACGGCGTCGCCCAGCGTCTCGCGGACCTCGCCGTCCTGCGACGACAGGTCGACCTCCCGCCAGGGCAGTTCGGCGTCCCGCGTGATGATCTGCACCGGGGTGCCGTCAGGGCGTTGGCGGAACGCGGCCCGCAGCGGCGCGTGCCGGTCCAGCAGGCACTGTGCGGCCCGGCGCAGCAGTGCGGCGTCGACCGGTCCGGCGAGGTCCAGGACCTGCTGGACGACATAGGTGTCCCCGTCGGCGCCGCCGGTGAGGGAGTGGAAGAAGAAGCCCTGCTGGAGCGGGGTGAGCGGCAGCAGTTCGGCGACCGGCAGCGGGTGCGTGCCCTGGATCTCGGCGAGTTCGGCCGGGTCGACCTCGATGAGGGGCTCGTCGGCGGTGTGTTCGGCGACCCGCTCGACGGCCGCCTGGGCCAGTGCCTCGACCGTGCGGTGCCGGAAGACGTCGCGGGTGGTCAGCTTCAGGCCCGACTCCCGGGCCCGGATGAGGAGTTGGATGGCGCTGATGCTGTCGCCGCCGAGCGCGAGGAAGTCGTCCTCGGCCGTCACCGCGTCCAGGCCGAGCACCTCGGCGTACAGCGCGCACAGAAGGTTCTCGCGCGGGGTGCGCGGGGCCCTGCCGGAGCTCATGGTGGCGTAGTCCGGCGCCGGCAGCGCTCTGCCGTCGATCTTGCCGCTGGGAGTGACCGGCAGGGCGTGCAGCGGGACGAACGCCGAGGGGACCATGTGGTCGGGCAGCCACTCGGCGGCGTGCCCGCGCAGGGTCCGCATCAGCGCGCTCACGTCACGGAAGGGAGCGGGCCGGTTGGCGCGCGGATGGACCCCCGTCGTCCGGTACAGCGGGCCGAAGGGTCCGTCGAGGACGAGCACGGCGTCGAACGCGCCGTCGTCGGCGTTCCCGTTCCAGGTGAGCGCCGCCCGGTAGCCGTGCTCGGCCGCCAGCGCGTGCAGGTCCTCGGGGTCGGTCCCGTCGGCCGCCTGCCGGCTGCTGCCGTCCAGCCGCCGGAGATCCGCCAGGTCGTCCGCGAGGCGCGCGTTGGGCACACCGGTGACGCGGAGTCCGTCCGGGCGCCCGGCCAGCAGCTCCGCCAGACCGCCGAGACCACCGACCGCCGACCAGTCGGCCTCCGGCAGTTCCCGGGCGGTCACCGGGGCCCCCGGGCGTAGCACGACGTCGTACCGGTACCGGCTCAGTTCGTTGTGGTGCGCGGCCCGCTTGAGGCGGATCTCCGCGTCGAATCCGTCGAGGGCGGCGAAGAAGTCCGGGTCGAGGAGGAGTTCGCCCTCCCAGCGCACGGACCGCTCGACGGCCGCCCGCAGCGCGCTCTTGTCGTCCTCGTCGCCACCGGCCGCCCGACGGGTCTCCACGGCCGCGCGCAGCGTCCGCAGCAGGCGCAGATTGCGGACGTCGCCGACGAAGATCCGGCCACCGGGGGCGAGCAGTCCCGCCGCCTGGCGCAGCACGTCGGCGAGGTACTCCCCACTGGGGAAGTACTGCGCGACGGAGTTGATGACGACGGTGTCGAAGTACCCCTCGGGCAGGCCCTCGGTGTCGTGGGCGGGCATCGCCCGCAGCTCGACCTTCGCGGCCAGCTCCGGATCGCTGTCGACCTGTGCGCGCAGTGCCGTGACGGCCTGGGCCGACAGGTCGGTGCCCCAGTAGGCCTCGCAGTGGGGCGCGATCTCGGACAGGATCAGACCGCTGCCCACGCCGATCTCCAGCACCCGCCCGGCGGGGCCGAGTTCACGGATCCGGTCGACGGTCGCCGTCCGCCACTCGCGCATCTCCTCGACGGGGATCGGCGTGCCGTCGTACATGCTGTTCCAGCCGGCGAAGTTCTCGCGGAGGCCGGAGCCGTCGGTGTCCGCCGCGCGGGAGTCCTCGGAACCGGCAGCCCCGTAGAGGAGTTCGTGCAGTTCCTTCCACTCCTCGACCCGCGCGTCCGCGTCCGCCTCACGCGGCGCGTCGAGGGCCGGGACGACGTAGGCGGCGAGGCGGCGGTCGCCCGGCCGGTCCTCGCGGACGACGACGGTGACCTGGTCGACGGCCGGATGGCCGCGCAGCACCGACTCGATCTCGCCCGGCTCGATACGGAAGCCGCGGATCTTGACCTGGGCGTCGGCGCGCCCCAGGAACTCCAGTCGCCCGTCCGCCCGCCAGCGCACCAGGTCGCCGGTGCGGTAGAGCCGCTCGCCGGGTTCCCCGAACGGGTCGGCGACGAACCGCTCGGCGGTCAGGTCCGGCCGCCCGAGATAGCCCCGCGCGAGGCCCGCGCCGCCGAGGTACAGCTCGCCGGTGACTCCGGCGGGCACCGGCCGCAGGAACGCGTCCAGGACGTACGCCCGGGTCCCGGGGTCGGGCACACCGATCGGCACGATCGCCCCGGCCGGGATGTCCGGATCGCACAGTCCGAGCGTGGAGTTGGTGGTGGCCTCGGTCGGGCCGTACGCGTTGAACATCATCCGACCGCGCGCGTACCGCCCCACCAGCTCCGGCGAGACCCGCTCGGTGCCCGCCAACAGCGTTGCGCCCGGCGGCAGTTCGACGTCGTCGGGCATGGCCGCCAGCAGCGCGGGCGGCAGGATCATGAAGGTGATGCCGTGCGCGTTCGCGTAGTCGGCGAGCGGCGCCCCGGGCACCCGGCGCTCGGCGGGGACGACGACGAGCCGGCCGCCGGACAGCAGCCCGAGGCACAGGTCCCAGAAGGCGACGTCGAAGCTCGGCGAGGCGAACTGCAGCACCCGGCTGTGCGGGCCGATGCCGAACCGCTCGCTCTGCGTGGCCACCAGCTTCGCCACGCCGCCGTGGGCGAGGACGACGCCCTTGGGACGGCCGGTCGAACCGGAGGTGTAGATGACATAGGCGGCGTTGAGGACGGTGAGGGGCGCCCCGCGGTCCGCCTCGGTGGGGTCGTGGACCGGCCGCCCCGCCAACTCGGCGGTCGTGGCGGGCGAGTCCAGCTCCAGGAGGGTCATGCCCTCGGCCGGGTCGGGGAGGTCGCGCGCGGTCTCGCCGGTGGTCACCATGCAGACGGGCCGAGCGTCGCCGAGCATGTACGCGATGCGGTCCGCCGGGTAGTCGTGGTCGATCGGCAGATAGGCGGCGCCCGACTTCAGGACGGCCACCTCGGCCACGATCAGCTCGGCGGACCGCGGCAGCGCCAGGGCGACGATCCGCTCGGGTCCGGCACCCCGCGCGATCAGCGCGTGCGCCAGGCGGTTGGCGCGTTCGTCCAGCTCGGCGTAGGTGAGTTCCTCGTCCTCGAAGACCAGTGCCACGGCCTCGGGCCGCTGTCGCACCTGCTCGGCGAACATCGCCGGCCAGGTGTCCGACGGCACCGTGTGCGCGGTGTCGTTCCAGTCGAGGACGACCTGCCCGTACTCCTCCCGGGACATCAGGTCCAGCCGGGCCACCGGCGTCCCGGGCCGGGCCACGGCGTCGGCGAGCAGCGTGCGGTAGTGACCGAGCAGCCGCTCGATGGTCGTGCCGTCGAACAGGGCGGGGGAGTACGACGCCCGCGCCGAGTCCCCGTCCACCTCCAGCGACACGTCGACCGGGGCCGGGAGTTCACCGACCGGACGGGCGGCCGTGTCGAACGCCGTGTTGAAGAACAGTCCGCCGCCGCGCGTCGGCCGGGGCCGCAGCTCCTCGACCAGGAGGCCGACGGGCACCCGGTGGGTCTGCGCCTCCTCCCACGCCTGCGTCACCCGTCGTACCAACTCGGCGAATGTCGGCTCGTGTTCGACGGACACCCGCAGCGGGAGCCCGTCATGGCCCACGGTCAGGTCCGTCGCGCCGGTGTAGCGGTGCAACAGGGCGACGAACGCCGCGAGTCGGACGGCGTCGGGCGCGTCCGGGACGTCCGACAGCACCCGCCAGTCCCGCTCGGGCAGCGGCCGTGGCGGATGCGGCCGGTCGGCGGGCAGCGCGATCTCGAGCGGGAGCGGTGTCAGCAACCGCCGCCAATGGGACAGAACTTCCTCGGAACCGCACACAGCCGCGAGCCTCCCCAGCGGGTCGGGGTCCCGGACCTGGGGCCGGGGTCGCCGACATACTAAGGTAAGGGTTACCTAATTCACAGGGTCCGCAAAGAGAGGTACCCGCCGGGACGGGACGGCATTCGACGGAGGACCTACAGTTCACCCCGTGCTCGCCCTACAGTTAAGGCAAGCCTCATCAAAGAAAGTTGAAGACGTGGGGACCTCGACGGTCCGGGCGGCGAAAGGCCCCCGCGCGGTATTGCTGCTGGCGCTCTCGGGCGTCCTCCTGCTCACGCTGTGCGCCCTGTCGATGGCGTTCGGCGCCCTGGGCGTCCCCCTCGACCAGGTGTGGCACACCCTGCTCGGCGACGCCCCCAGCACCCGCATCGACAACGTCATCTGGTCCGTGCGCCTGCCGCGCACCGCCCTCGCTCTCGCCACCGGCGCCGCCCTCGGCCTGTCGGGCTCGCTGATGCAGGCGCTGACGCGCAATCCGCTGGCCGACCCCGGCATCCTCGGGGTGAGCGCCGGCGCGGCCTTCGCCGTGGTCCTGTCGGTCGGGGTGCTGGGCATCGGATCGGTGTACGGGTACATCTGGTTCGCCTTCGGCGGCGCGTTCGCCGCCAGCGTCCTGGTGTACCTCCTCGGCGGACTGGGCCGGTCCGGCTCCACACCGGTCAAACTCGCGCTGGCCGGTGTGGCGGTGACCTCCCTGCTGTTCTCGCTCACCAGCGCCATCGCCCTGACCGACCCGGACGCGCTCAACCGCTACCGCTTCTGGAGCGCCGGCTCCCTCGCCAATCAGGACGAGGCCGTCCTCGTGCGGGTCCTGCCGTTCCTGGCCGTCGGCGCGATCCTCGCCCTCGCCTGCGCCCCCGCCCTCAACAGCCTCGCCCTCGGCGACGACGTCGCGAAGTCGCTCGGGCTCAAGCTCGGCCTGGTCCGCGTCCAGGGCGTCGTCGCCGTCACCCTGCTCACCGGGGGAGCCGTCGCCGTCATCGGACCCGTGGTCTTCGTCGGCCTGGTCGTCCCGCACATCGCCCGCGTCCTCGCCCAACTGGCCGGAATCGGCCCGGACCACCGCTGGCTGCTCCCGCTGTCGGCCGTCCTCGCCCCCTGCCTCCTGCTGACCGCCGACATCGCCGGCCGTCTGCTCGCCCGCCCGACGGAGATCCAGGCCGGCGTCCTCGTCGCCTTCGTCGGCGGCCCCTTCTTCATCGCGCTGGTCCGCCGCCGACGTCTCGCGGAGCTGTGAACCATGACCTCACGACCGGGCGTACGCGGGCCCGTGCGAACCGAATCCGTGGAGCTGTGAGCCGATGACCACCGAACTCGCGCCCGTGCCGCCCCCGAAGGGCGCCGGGGACCCCACGCCGAAGCGGCGCACGGCCGACCGCGTCGCCTTCCGGCTGCCCGCCCCGCCCGTCTCCGGTGTCGTACGGCCCCGGCTGCTGGTGGTGTGTCTGCTCCTCGCGGCCGCCGCGTTCCTGGCGTTCGCGGTGGTGACCTCCGTCGGGGACATCGCCCTCCCGCTCACCGACGTGATGAAGGCTCTGGTGGGCACGGGCGACCCCGGCACCGAGCTGATCGTCCACGAACTGCGGCTGCCGCGGGCGCTCGCCGGGCTGCTCGTCGGCATCGCCTTCGGCGTCTCGGGAGCCCTCCTTCAGACAGTGACGCTGAACCCGCTGGCCAGCCCCGACATGATCGGCA
Source organism: Streptomyces sp. SP18BB07 (assembly GCF_036322545.1). NCBI lineage: Bacteria > Bacillati > Actinomycetota > Actinomycetes > Kitasatosporales > Streptomycetaceae > Streptomyces > Streptomyces sp. SP18BB07. The sequence continues at coordinate 83,069 of NZ_JAQYWT010000280.1, read as the reverse complement.
TCACCCAGGGCGCCGGCACCGCGGTCGTCGCCGGGATCGTCCTCGGCTGGGACGCGGGTCTGGGCACCCAGGCCCTGGGCCTGCTCGGCGCGACGGTCACCGGCCTGCTGGTCTACGCGCTGGCCTGGAAACGCGGCACCACCGGCTACCGCATCGTCCTCGTCGGCATCGGCGTGGCCTGGATCTGCACCAGCCTCACCGACTACCTCATGGCGCGCGGCCAGCGCTTCCAGGCGCAGGCCGCCCTCGGCTGGCTCGTCGGCAACCTCAACGGCCGGACCTGGGACCAGATCGGCCCGCTCGCCGTCACCATGGCCGTGCTCGTGCCACCGGCGATCCTGCTCGGCCGGCAGATCCGCGTCATGCAACTCGGGGACGACGTCGCGAAGGGCCTCGGCACCCGGGTGCAGCTCGTCCGGGTGGCCGTCCTGCTCATCGCCGTCGGCCTCGTGGCCTTCGGCACGGCCACCGCCGGACCCATCGCCTTCGTGGCGCTCGCCGCGCCCCAGGTCGCCCAGCGCCTGGCCGGCACCCCGTTCCCACCACCCGTCGCCGCCGGGCTCACCGGCGCCGTGATGGTCCTCGTGTCGGACCTCGCCGCCCGCAAGCTCGTCCCGGACACGGAGCTTCCGGTCGGGGTCGTCACCGGGGTGCTCGGCGCCCCCGTACTGCTGTGGCTGCTCATCCGCGCCAACCGCGCCGGTTCAGGAGGCTGAAGACGTGTCATCGAAGGACGAGCCGACGACGAGGCGCGACGCCCGCGCCGACGCCCGCGCCCACGGCCTCGCGGACTCTCGCGACGGCGGTCCCGCCGACGGCCCCGAACTGCGGGCCGAGGGCCTGCGCCTGGCCTACGACGACCGGATCGTCGTCGAGGACCTCGACCTGGTGATCCCGACGGGCCGGGTCACCGCCATCGTCGGCGCCAACGCCTGTGGCAAGTCGACCCTGTTGCGCGCCCTGGCCCGCCTGCTGACTCCCAAGGCGGGCGCCGTCCACCTCGACGGCCGCTCGGTGCACTCCATCCCGACCCGGGTCCTCGCCCAGCGGCTCGGCATCCTCCCGCAGACGCCCGTCGCGCCCGAGGGCCTGACCGTCATCGACCTGGTGGGGCGCGGCCGTTCCCCGCACCAGACCTGGTGGCGGCAGTGGTCCCGCAGCGACGAGGAGGCCGTGCACGAGGCGCTCAGGGCCACCGCCATGACCGACCTCGCCCACCGTCCCGTCGACGAACTCTCCGGCGGACAGCGGCAACGCGCCTGGATCGCCATGGCCGTCGCCCAGGGCACCCCCGTGATGCTGCTGGACGAGCCGACGACCTACCTGGACCTCGCCCACCAGATCGACGTCCTGGACCTGGTCACCGATCTCAACCGGCACCAGGGCCGCACCGTCGTGATGGTCCTGCATGACCTCAACCAGGCATGCCGGTACGCCGACCACATCATCGCCATGAAGGGCGGACGCATCGCCGCCGAGGGCGCCCCGGCCGACGTCATCACCGCCAGGACGGTCGAGGACGTCTTCGGGCTGCGCTGCGTGGTCGGGGAGGACCCCGTCAGCCGTACGCCCCTGGTGATTCCGATGGGCCGTCACCACGATGGCGAGGGCGCGGACGCCGACGCCGACGCGGTGCCCGTGGCGGGCACCGCCGGCTGACGTACGGCCGGCGGTGCCCCGCTGACACGGGGCCCGGGAGAGTCACGGACGGTCCGTCAGATAACCGCCCATCGTGCGGAAGTAGTCCGTCGCCGCGAGTTCCGTGCCGTCCTCCGTCCGCACCCGCTTGACCACCAGCCCCGGCAGCCGCCCGGAGCGCGCCTGCGCACCGGCGACGATCACGACACCGTCCCCCTCCCGGATGAAGATCCGGCCCGGAGTGCCCCCGTAGCGGCCCTCGGAGACGGCGGCGGAGACGATCCGGAGGCGCTGGCCTCGGTGGTGGGTGAAGGCGTTGGGATACGGGTCGGACTGGGCCCGGACGAACCGCTCCAGGTCCTCGGCGGGCCAGGTCCAGTCGATCCGGCTGTCCTCCGGGGACCGCTTGTGGAAGAAGCTCGACCGGGAGCGGTCCTGGGGTGTCCACACGGCCTCGCCGGAGGCGATGAGGTCGAGCGACTCGGTGACGAGCGGGCCGATCAGATCGACCGTGCGGTGGAACAGGTCCGTCGCCGTGTCCTGCGGTCCGACCGGCACGGAACGCTGCAACAGCACGTCGCCCATGTCGAGTTCGGCGTCCATGCGGTGGGCCGTGACACCGACCTCCGGCTCGCCGTTGATGAGCGCCCAGATGAGCGGGGAGAAACCCGCGTAGGTCGGGAGCAGGGAGTCATGGATGTTCAGGGTGCCGTGCGGCGGCAGATCGAAGATCTCCGGCGGCAGCCAGGTGCGCCAGTTGTTCGCCACGATGAGATCGGGCTCGGCCTCCTTGAGCGCCCGCAGCAACTCGTCGTCGTCCGGCCGGTTGCGCAACAGCACCGGTACGTCGTGCTGTTCGGCCAGGTCGGCGACCGAGTCGCTCCAGATCTTCTCGTACGCGTGGTCGCTCTTCGGATGGGTGACCGCCAGCACCACCTCGTGTTCGGAATTCAGCAGTGCCTGCAGCGTCCGGTGTCCCCAGGTCTGGTACCCGAACATGACGACCCGCATATGAGCCCTCCTCAGCCGTTGCTAGGTAAGGCTTACCTTATCTAACATGGCTCTGCTGGGGGAGGCTGTGTTCCGGCTTGGGAAACTCTGTGACCCCTTCTATGAAAGGCAGATGACGCGGTGACGACGCTGCACACCGGGGCGGATTCCATCTACGACGTACTGGGGATCGGCTTCGGCCCATCCAATCTCGCGCTCGCCATCGCACTGCACGAACACTCCGCGGCCTCCGGCACCGAGGACGGACTCCGGGTCGGATTCCTGGAGAGACAACCCCGGTTCGGATGGCACCGGGGCATGCTCATCGACGACGCCACCATGCAAGTGTCCTTCCTGAAGGACCTGGTGACGATGCGTGACCCCACCAGCGACTTCAGCTTCCTGTGCTACCTGCGCGATCGCGGCCGACTCGTCGACTTCCTCAACCTGAAGACCCTCTTCCCGCTGCGCATCGAGTTCCACGACTATTTCGAGTGGGCGGCCGCCCGTGTCGAGCACCTCGTCGAGTACTCCGCCGAAGTCGTCTCCGTACGCCCCGTCACCCGGGACGGCGAGATCCGCTACTTCGACGTCACCAGCCGCACTCCCGGCGACCCGGACAGCCTGACCGTCCGCCGGACCCGCAGCATCTGCGTGGCCACCGGCCTGGAACCCCACCTCCCGCCCGGCGCCGCCCTCTCCGAACGGGTGTGGCACAACAGTCAGTTGCTGCCCCGCGTCGACCAGGTCGTGCGCTCCGGACAGCCGGTGCGCCGCGCGGTCGTCCTCGGCGCGGGCCAGAGCGCGGCGGAGGCCGTGGACTACCTCCACCGCAGCTTCCCCGAGGCCGAGATCTGCTCGGTCTTCGCCAAGTACGGCTACACGCCCGCCGACGACAGCCCCTTCGCCAACAAGATCTTCGACCCCGAGGCCGTCGACCTGTACTACGGCGCGCCCCGCGAGGTGAAGCAGTCGCTGTTCGACTACCACCGCAGCACCAACTACTCCGTCGTGGACATGGACCTGATCGAGTCCCTGTCCCGGGCCATGTACCAGGAGAAGGTCCAGGGCCGGGAGCGGCTGCGGATGATGAACGTCTCCCGGCTGCGCGAGGTCGAGGCCGGCACCGAGGACGTCAAGGTGACCGTGGAGTTCCTGCCGACGGGGGAGCGCGAGATCCTCTCCGCCGACCTCCTCGTCTACGCCACCGGCTACCGGCCCCAGGGCGTCGGCGACAACCTGGGCGAGATCGGCAAACTCTGCCTGCGCGACGACGAGGACGCCCTCATGGTCGGCCGCGACCACCGGGTCACCACCAACCCCAACGTCACCGCCGACATCTATCTGCAGGGCGGCACCGAACACACCCACGGCCTCACCTCGACCCTCCTGTCCACCACCGCCGTACGCGCCGGGGAGATCTGCGCTTCCCTCCTTGCCCGCCGCGCGACAGCCCCGGCAGCGCCGCAGGGCTGACCGACCGGCCGGGGTTCGCCCGCCGGGCCGGGCGTTGCGCATGCAGGGAGACCGTTCGCCGCCGTGTGTGTGGGGGCGGGCGGTCCGGACCCCCGCTACCGGTGGTCGGCGTGCGGGTCGACCGCGCCCCGCCGTCGTACGCCCTTCGCCAGTACCCCGCCCAGGAACCCGGTCACGAGCCCCCACAGCACGGCGAGCCCGAGCGCGGACCACAGATGGGGCCGCAGGTACAGCTCCCCGCCCAGGTCGCCGCCGAGGTCGCCGATGCCGAGGACCGACAGTCCGTAGTGCGCGGAGATCCGGCCCACCAGGCAGATCATCAGGACGGTGAGGGCGAGTGCGGCCGCCATGTGCACACCGTGCTGCCACAGCCGTACCCGGGCGGGGGAACGGGCCGCCATGACGAACGCGGCGACCGTCAGCAGCACGGCGTTCACGACCAGCAGCCACCACACCCGGCCGTCGTACTCGGCGAGGGAGCCCAGGTTCAGCGTCGACACGTCGGGGCCGCGCACGACCTCGTCCAGGACCTTCGGCATCGGCAGCCCGAAGGGCCCCTCGACCTGGCTGTCCCAGGTGACGCCCAGCCCGATCGTGAGGACCAGCCACAGCACGTTCGGCAGCCCCAGCAGGATCACCGCGGCCGTCTCGGCGGCGTGCCCACGGGTCAGCGCCACCACCACCGCGATCACCAGCCCGATACCGACGTACGCCAGCAGCAGGCCCACCATCGCGTACGCGGCGGGCCGCACCGACTCCTGGAACCGCAGCAGCCGCGCCGGGAGCGGCGCGCCGCGCGACACCAGCAGCGCCAGGACGAGCACACCGGCGAGCCACAGCAGCCCGAAGAACACGGTCGGTGCCATGGCCGTCTCGAACCCCACGTCGGCGGAGGCGCCGAAGAAGTCGCCCACGTCGCCGAGCGGGATGTCGAAGCTCTGGCGGGCCGCGAGCGCGAGACCGATCAGCGCCGCGAGCCACAGGACGGCGATCCGGGCGGCCCAGCCCGCGAGTTCGCCCGCTCCCGCTACCGCCCGGTGCCGCAGCGGCCGCAGGAAGCCGGCCGCCGTCACCAGTGCGCCGACGAGGGTCACCGACAGCGGGATCACGGTCAGCCCCGCCTGCGTCTCGGCGAGGGGCCCGGCGTCGCCGGAGAGCTCGATGGTGCCGCCGACCGCCGTCACCACGGTGGCCGCGACGACCCGGGGGAACGCGCCGTCCGGGAGGTCCGTCGCGCCCGCCGCCCAGAGTCCGAGCGAGGCCGTCACGATCATCGCGATCAGCCCGGCCAGCACGGTCGCGAGGGCGTGGAGCCAGCCGTGGCGGGCGGGCGCCCGCCCGGGTGACGTCGTCCGCCGTGGACGCAGGGTCTGGGGACTCACTCTTGCCACGCTAAGCACGGCCGGAGCACTCCGCGCGGCGAGCCCGCGGCCCCGGGGCCGCGGCCTTCGGCTTGCGGGCGGCACGGGACCAGAGCACACAATGGGCCTGTTGTGGAGCAAAACGCCGTCATCGGCGTGAATCGCCGCAGAACCCCTACGGCGGGAGAAGCCCCGTGAGCGCCGACCAACCGTCCTCCGGCCGCCCGACCGGCCCGCCCTCCGGCCCTCTGTCCGGACCGTCGCAGCCCGGCCCCGCACCGCACGACCCGACCCGGCCGAGCGTCGAGCGTCCGCCGGAACCGCCCAGCGGCGCCCCGGGCCAGGGCGGAACAGGCGACTCCGGCAGCGGACCCGGCGGACCCGGTGGGCCTGGCGGACCCGGCGGCCCTGAGGGACCGGGAGGCCCCAGCGGTCCCGAGGGGCCCGGTGGGCCGGGCGGGACCTCGGGCGGCTCGGGGGCGGGTCCCGCGGGCCCCGGTCGTCCGTGGTGGCGGTCCGCTCCGCGCATCGCCCTCATGGTCCTCGCGGCCGTCGTCGCCGTGGTCCTGGTCGTCGTCCTCACCCGCTCCGACGACTCGGGCGGCTCGGCGGACGGCGAGGTCTTCCTCCAGGCCGCGGGCAAGTCGGGCCCCGACCCGTTCACCGAGTCGACCGCGACGGACAGCTCCACCCCGCCCGAGACCCCCACGGCGACACCGACCCGATCGGACCCCGCCAACGTGACCCGCGCCGTGGACGGCGCGGCTGCCGGCCTCTACGGCGGCACCCGCAACGTCGCCAGTTGCGACGTCGAGAAGCAGGTCGAGGTGCTCCGGGCGAACCCCGCCAAGAACGAGGCGTTCGCCGCCGTCGCCGGCGTCGAGCCCTCCGGCGTACCCGCCTATCTGCGCGAGCTCACCCCGGTGCAGCTGCGGATGGACACCCGCGTCACCAACCACGGCTACCGCGACGGCGCCGCCACCAGCTACCAGGCCGTCCTGCAGTCCGGCACCGCCGTCCTCGTAGACGACCGCGGGGTGCCCCGGGTGCGGTGCGCCTGCGGCAACCCGCTGAAGCCGCCGGTCGCCCTGAAGACCACACCGGAGCCGAAGGGCGACTCCTGGCCGTCGTACCGGCCGCAGAACGTGGTGGTGGTCGAGCCGTCGACGGTGATCATCAACGTGTTCGTCCTCTACGACCCTGAGCGCGACGACTGGTTCACCCGCCCCTCCGGCGACACCGGGGGCAAGGACAAGAAGACCACCCCGCCCGTCGACCAGCCCTCCCCGTCGGCGTCCACGTCGTTCTCGGAGGAACCGCCCACCGAGTCGCCCGAACCGTGTCCCTCGACCCCGGCCGGAGCCGCGGACGACGAGACCGCCAGTCCGTGCCCCTCGTCGTCCTCGGTGACGCCCTCCACCTCCGCACCGACGGAGACCCTGACCCCCGCGCCGGAGCCGGAGAGCCCCGAGACCGCCGACTCGCCGCCGGACGACACGACGACGAGCGGGTCGGCGTCCCTCCACGACATCCCGGAGCCGGCCGACCCGAACTCGTGACCGGCCCGCCGGGCGGCCCAGGGGGCTGCCGACCCGTGCCGTCCGGCAGCCCCCGGGCCGTCCGTCTCACTCGTCGATGGCCGACCCGAACAGCGCGTCCACGGAGGGCGCACCGAGCGAGGCGGCGTTGTACGTCCATGACCCCGACGCCGTGATCCCGCCCGCGCCCGCCGAGAGCACCCAGACGTGCCCGTCGACGGTGTTCTCACCCGGCGCGGCGGCCAGCAGCCCGAAGCGGCCGTCGCCGTTCGGGTCGGTCAGCCGGACCTGTGCGCCCCACTTGTCGCCCTTCTCGGCCGCGCCCGGCACGTTCGCCGAGTTCTGGTCCCACGACCTGGCGCCGGCCGAGGTCAGCCCGGAGGCGGAGCCGCGCAGCACCCACACCGCGCCGGCGTCCCGCACCGCGCCGATGTCCTCGCCCGCGGCGCCGATCGCCACGTCCGCGAACCCGTCCCCGTCGGTGTCCGCGACCGACAGGTCCGACCCCCAGCCGTCACCGGCCTCGGCGACACCGGGCACGCCGTCGGAGTCCTGCACCCACCAGTCGGGCTCGGCCGCCGGCCCGTCGGGACCGCCGAGCCGTACGCCGACCAGGCCACCCGTCATGGTCTCGCCGGGCTGGTCGTCCGGGGAGTTGGGCTCACCCGTCACCAGGTCGTCGTACCCGTCACCGTTGATGTCGCCGGACGCCGCCACCGGACCGCCCCGCAGATCACGCTCGTACTTCAGCCCGTCGGCGTTCCCCGACAGATAGGTCGACCAGCCGTGACCGGGTTCGTCCCCGACGCTGAGCCCCGAGACGACGAGGTCGGCGAAGCCGTTCCTGTCGTAGTCGCCGGTGGTCAGGGACTTGGCGGCGATCTGGCGGGCCTCGGCGGACTTCGGGTCGACCCGCCGGGTGGCCTCGTGGCGCATCGAGGCGCGGGCCGCCTCGTCGTACGCGAACAGCTCCACGTCGTACCCGTCGAGGACGGCGAGGAGGTCGCCCTCCGTCTCGGCGGTGAAGCGCGCGGCGGCGAGGCCGAGGCCGAACCGCTCCCCGGCGGCGGGCTCCTGGGTCTCCAGCCAGTCGCTCGCGGAGCCCTTCAGCCCGGCCTTCGAACCCCACAGGATGGCCACGCCGCCCGCGTCCTTCACGGTGCCGAGGTCCTCGCCGGGGATGCCGACCACCGCGTCGTCGAACCCGTCGCCGTCCAGGTCACCGGTCGCCACCGCCCGGCCGAAGCCGTCGCCGGCCTCGGCCGCGCCCGCGACCCCCGACGTCGACTGGCTGAACCGGGCCACGTCGCTCGTGCCGATGCCTCTGGCCGAGCCGTACTGCACGGTCACCAGCCCCGCGCCGCTCTTGCCGCTGACCGTGGCGCCGGGCGCGCCGATCAGCACGTCCTCGTAGCCGTCGCCGTTGAAGTCGGCGTTGCGGTCACTGGCCTGGGTACTGCCGGGCACCCCCGCGTACGCGGACGGCGCGGCGACGACCGCCGCACCCGAGACGAGAAGAAAGGTGGCCGCCGCGAGGGCAGCCGAACGGTTCTTGCGCATGTACGGCTCCAAAGAGTAGGAACGGCCGGGCAGCGCGGGGGTGTCCGGAAAGGGCCCGTTCCTTGTCCGGCGTCCTGTTCGACCGTGGAGAACGGGGAAGGGTTGCACGGCCTGGAGCGACAGCAAGGACCGGCCGGGGGAAAAGAGGTGGCGCTCCCACCCGGTGAGCGCCGATGCTCCTGCGCATGACCGACCTACGCGACACGCGGCCCGACGCACAGCCCCAGCACGAACAGCCCCTGCCCGAGCGGCAGCCCGGGTGGGGTGACCGGTTCGTCGGCCCCGAAGGGGACCCGCGTGCCGAGGGCGGCTTCGAAGGGGAACGGGCCACGCTCGTCGGATACCTCCGCAACCAGCGGCTCACCCTGGAGCTGAAGTGCGCGGGCCTCGACGCCGAGGCGCTGGCCCGCCGCTCGGTGCCGCCGTCGAACATGTCGCTGCTCGGACTCGTGCGCCACCTGGCCGGCGTGGAACAGTACTGGTTCCGCGAGGCGTTGGCGGGCCGGCCGGAGCCTCGCCACTACCGCGCCGGCGAGGACCCCGACGGGGACTTCAACGAGGCCGTGGCCGACCCCGAGGCCGTCGCCGACGCCTGGCGGACCTGGCGCGCCGAGGTCGACTTCGCCGAGCGCTTCGTGGCCGCCGCCCCCGACCTGGCCGTCACCGGACACCACGACGGCGAACCCATCGCCCTGCGCGAGGTGCTGGTCCACCTGATCGAGGAGTACGCCCGCCACAACGGCCACGCCGACTTCCTGCGCGAACGCATCGACGGCCGCATCGGCCAGTGACACCCGGCGCGGACCGGGATTTTTCTCAGGGCGGAACGCCACCCCCTTCCCGTGGCGCGCCGACTTCCTAGGCTGAGGGGGTGAGCCAACACGCCTCGAACGAAGCCCGAGTCATCCCCCTGCGCCCGGCCGCGGCCCCGCCGACCGGCCCACCCGCCAAGGAACCGCTGTGGCGCGACCTCGTCGGCGACGTGCTCCGCCGTGAGCGCCTGGCCCAGGAGCGCACGCTGAAGGACGTCGCCGACGCGGCCCGCATCTCGATGCCGTACCTCTCCGAGGTGGAACGCGGCCGCAAGGAGGCCTCGTCGGAGGTCCTCGCGGCAGCCGCCCAGGCCCTGGGCCTCGGCCTGGGGGACCTGCTCTCCCTGGCCCAGGGCGAACTGACCCGCAGTACGCCCAAGGCCTCCTACAACGGCCTGTGCCTGGCGGCCTGACCGGGATCGGGTGCGGGCCTCACACCCCCACGGGCCGTCGGCTCAACACCTCGTCGGCCAGCCCGTACCCGACCGCCTCCTCCGCCGTGAACACCTTGTCCCGGTCCATGTCGGCGCGCAGTTCGGCCACTTCGCGCCCCGTGTGCCGGGCGAGCACCTTCTCGACCTGTGCCCGGATCCGCACCATCTCCTTGGCCTGCAGGGCGAGATCGGAGACCGTGCCCTGGCGGCCGCCGCTCGCCGGCTGCCCCAGCAGCACCCGCGCGTGCTCCAGCACGAAGCGCCGCCCGGGATCCCCGCCCGCCAGCAGCACCGCCGCCGTCGAGGCCGCCTGCCCCACACAGAGGGTCGAGATCGGCGCGCGGACGTACGACATCGTGTCGTAGATCGCCATCAGCGAAGTGAACGAACCCCCGGGCGAGTTGATGTAGACGGAGATCTCGCGGTCCGGCATCGCCGCCTCCAGATGGAGGAGTTGGGCGATGACGACGTTCGCCACCCCGTCGTCGATCTCCGTGCCGAGGAAGACGATCCGCTCGGACAGCAGCCGGCTGAACACGTCGTAGGAGCGCTCGCCCTGCGCGGTCCGCTCGACCACGTTCGGAATCGTGTACGTCCCCATCACTGCAGTCCCATCCGTCGACGCGAGGAGGACGGGCGGACGTCGTCGAGCGACGCGACGACCCGGTCTACCATCCCGTACTCCCTGGCCTGTTCGGCCGTGAACCAGCGGTCGCGGTCGCCGTCCCGGGAGACCGTCTCCTTGGTCTGCCCGGTGTGCTCCGCCGTGATCCGCTCGATGGCCCGCTTGGTGAACTCCAGGTTCTCCGCCTGGATCTCGATGTCCGCGGTGGTGCCGCCGATGCCCGCCGACGGCTGGTGCATCATGATGCGCGCGTTGGGCAGCGCGAACCGCTTGCCGCGGGCGCCGACGGTCAGCAGGAACTGGCCCATGCTCGCCGCGAAGCCCATCGCCAGCGTGGACACGTCGTTGGGGATCAGCCGCATCGTGTCGTAGATGGCGAGACCGGCCGTCACCGAACCACCGGGGCTGTTGATGTAGAGGCTGATGTCGGTGCGCGAGTCCTCCGCCGACAGCAGCAGCAACTGGGCACAGACCCGGTTCGCGGACACCTCGTCGACCTGGGTGCCGAGGAAGACGATCCGCTGGGCGAGGAGCTGCGCGGCGAGATGGTCGTCGAAGCGCGACGGCGGGGTCTCGCCGTCCTCCGCGCGCGGGGCGAGCAGCGGGGCCCGGCCGGTGATCAGTGGAGCCACGGTTCCTCCCTTTGGGTGAACGCGACCACGGTGGCCGCTGTCTCCACCCTCCCCAAGAACCGGCCCTCACCTGGCCTTTCTCTGCCCACGGCAGATTCGCCGACAGCAGAGCGGCACTGGCCCGCCCCCGCCCGGCGCATCCCGTGCCCGCGCCACCGATGAGTTTCCGGACCAGCATCGGTCGACACAGGAGACGACACACCCCGCCGGAGGAGGCGCACATGTCCAGCGAAGGTTTCACCACCTGCCTGTGGTTCGACGGCCAGGCCGAGGAGGCGGCCGCCCACTACGTCTCGGTCTTCAAGAACTCCCGGCTCGGCCGGGTCACGCACTACGGCGAGGGTGCCCGGCAGCCGGCCGGCTCCGTGCTCACCGTGGAGTTCGTGGCCAACGGCCAGCAGTTCGTGGCGTTGAACGGAGGCCCGGAGTTCAAGTTCACCGAGGCCATCTCCTTCCAGATCCTCTGTGCCGACCAGGACGAGATCGACTACTACTGGAACAGCCTCACGGAGGGCGGCGAGCCCGGCCCCTGCGGCTGGCTGAAGGACCGGTTCGGGGTCTCCTGGCAGGTCGTGCCCGCCGAACTCGTCGACATGATCAGCGACTCCGATCCGCAGAAGGTGGCCCGGGCGACCGCGGCGTTCATGGCGATGGGGAAGTTCGACCTCGCTGCCCTGCGCAAGGCGTACGCGGGCGAGTAGCCGTCCTCGCACCCCCTCCCGCCCTGGTGGGAGGCCTCCGCAATGGGGCCCCACCAGGGCGCACACGAGGATTTCGGCGATTCTTTACCTCGGCCGGGTAGCGGACGCAAAGGACTGCGGTGAGGCTTTCCTGTGCACCAGCTGTTACCCGGAGGAACCTTGAACGTCACCCTGACCACCTGGCTGTTCACCGTCGTCGCCCTGTGCGTGCTGGTGGGGGTCGACTTCTTCATCGGCCGCAAACCCCACGATGTGTCGATCAAGGAGGCCGGCATCTGGTCGGCCGTCTGGATCGCTCTGGCCATCGCGTTCGGCCTGGGCGTGCTCGCCGTCGGCGGGGGCAAACCCGCGGGAGAGTTCTTCGCGGGCTTCATCACCGAGAAGTCGCTGAGCGTCGACAACCTCTTCGTCTTCGTCCTGATCATGGCGAAGTTCGCGGTGCCGTCGCAGTACCAGCAGCGGGTGCTGATGGTCGGCGTCCTCATGGCCCTGGTGCTCCGCGCGATCTTCATCGCTGCGGGCGCGGCGATCATCTCCAGCTTCTCCTGGGTCTTCTACATCTTCGGCGCGTTCCTGATCTACACGGCCTGGAAGCTGGTCGAGGACGCCCGCAAGGGGAGCCACGAGGAGGAGTACGAGGAGAACAAGCTCCTCAAGGCGGTGGAGAAACGATTCGGGGTGGCCGACCGGTACCACGGGACCAAGCTGTGGATCGAGGAGAACGGCAAGCGCGTCATGACGCCGATGCTCGTCGTGATGCTCGCCATCGGCTCCACGGACGTCCTCTTCGCCCTCGACTCCATCCCAGCGATCTACGGCCTCACCCAGGACCCGTACATCGTCTTCACCGCCAACGCGTTCGCCCTGATGGGCCTGCGCCAGCTGTACTTCCTCATCGGCGGCCTGCTGAAGAAGCTCGTCCACCTCTCCTACGGCCTGTCGATCATCCTCGGCTTCATCGGCGTCAAACTCGTCCTGCACGCGCTGCACGAGTCCGGGGTCCACGTCCCGGAGATCTCCATCCCCTTCTCCCTCGGCTTCATCGTCCTGGTCCTCGCGGTGACGACGGTGACGAGCCTGTGGGCCTCGAAGAAGCAGCAGGAGGCGGAGGCTGCCGCCACGCCGGCGGCGGATGCGGCGAACGGCGAGGGCACGGGCGACGACGAGCCCACGTCCCAGCGGGTCTGAGCGGCCGCCCGGAGCGAAATCCCTAGGACCGGTCGGTACGCGCGTCGGCGATGGTCCGGGTGATCTCCCGGGCCATCCGCGTGATCCCCGGGGACCGGACCGGGCACGGCCTGGGCTTGGACGTCGTCGGAGCCAGACAGAAGTGCAGGTAGTCCTTGTCGTGGTGGAGCGCGGTGCGGTCCCGGCCGGGCTGGGTGCAGTAGCCGTCGTGCTCGCGTTCGTAGGCCGTGCACGGCAGGTACTGGGTCCAGGTGTAGCGGTCGGCGGCCGGGCTGACGGCCTTCCCGGCGTCCGCGACCAGATCACCGGAGGCCTCGGCCTGCCGCGCGTACAGGGCGTTCACCCGGCGGACCCGGTCCGGGGTCATCGGGTCCGGCCCCTGGAGCACCCACACGATCGTCGGCCGGTGCTCACCACCCGCGTTCGCGATCTGGTCGGTGAGCTGCTCGGCGGCGGCCGTGTAGCGCCGGAAGTACTCGGCGCGGGCCTCGCCGTAGGTGACGCCGTCCATGCAGGGCGTGTAGTCCCAGGCGTTCCCCCAGAACTGCAGGACCACGTAGTCCGGCCGCAGTCGTCGCACCAGCGCGGCCGCCTTGTCCCGTGGCGGGACGAGCGACCGGTCGGCGGTGCCCTCCAGGTAGTCGCACAGGGTGGTGCCCGAGTAGGGGGCGCTGGTGTAGCGGGCGTCGAGGCCGTCCTTCAACAGGTCGCCGAGCACGTCCTGGTTCTCCATGGCGAGGGAGTCCCCGAGGTAGAGCACCCGGGGCGCGGGCTTCGCCGTGCCGGTACCGGCACCGGTGCCAGTGCCGTCCGTGCCGTCGGCGTCGCCGGGGGGTGCCGTGGCGGCGCGCCGGTGCGTGGTCGACGACGGGTCCGGTGCGGCGACCGACGGCGGCCCCTCGTCCGGTGCGGACTCCGGATCCCCGCACGCGCCGAGCAGCAGCCCGGCGAGCACGGCCCCCGCCACTCCCACGATCCACGGCTTGCGCATACGGCGACTCCCGCCCCGTCCACCGAAACGGCTCCCCAGGCAAGCACACCCCGCCCCGGGGCGGAAGACCCGTGTCGGCCACGAGGGCGTCCCATCCGGCCGGACGCCCTCACTCCGTCAGCTCACGGGGTCATGCCACCCGTGCACGCGGCCCCCGGCTCCGGTGTCTGCTCGCCCTGCACGTACTTGTCGAGGAACTTCCGCACCCGCGGGTCGGACGCCTTGTCCACCTTCAGCTGGTGCTCCCAGGCGCTCAACACGATCGGCGACGACTGGTCCTCGTACGGGCTCATGAAGGTGTACGTCGTCTTCTTCACGAGCTCGGTCAGCGACTCGACGTCCGCCTTGGCCGCCTTGTCGTTGTACGTCACCCAGACGGCGCCGTGCTCCAGCCCGTGCACCGCGTTCTCGTTGGGGACGGCCTTGGTGTACACCTGCTTGTCGCAGTTGACCCACACCTGGTTGTGGTCGCCGCCCACGGGCGGGCTCATCTTGTAGTCGACCTTCTCGGCGACGTGGTTCTGCGTGAGCTTCGACCAGCTCTTCACGCCCTCGACCGGAGCGGCCTTCGCCTCCTCCTTCTCCTGCGCGGCGTCGATCAGGTACCAGCCGCCGCCGACCAGCCCGGCGAGGATCACACCGGTCACACCGAGGGTGAGCAGCCGCATGCGCCGCTCACGGGCCTGCTCCGCCTTGCGTATCTCCTCCACGCGGGCACGCCGCGCCGCCTCTCGGGCCTTCGGGCTGTTGTTCTTGCCCTTCGGTGTGTTGTTCTTGGCCTTGGACTTGGATGAAGCCATGGGGTGTCCTTCTCCCGGCCCTGCCCGCACGGGGCACGGCGGTCCTGCGAGTCGTCTGAGGTGGTGTCTTCACGGCCGGTGGTCGGCCTAGACGCGGAGCAACTGCAGTTGGTGGAGGTCGGGAGGGCGGGCCCGCCCCGGCTCCCGAGCGCCATGCGGCGCCAGCGCGGCCGGAGCCGGCGCGGGCTGCCAGGGCGCGGCGGTGTGGTCGGCGCCCGGCAACGGCATCTGGCCCAGCACCGCGGCGGGGTCGGGGGAGTGGCAGTCGTGCTCACCGGGACTGTGACCGCAGGGGTCGCGCTCCACATGACCCGTCGGCGCGGTGACCGAGCGGCCCGCCGCCGACCGCCCCTCCGGCCGTTCCTGCCCCGGGCCCGCCGAGACCGCCTGCGGGTGCCGCTCGGGCGCCTCACCCGGAGGCGAGCCCGCGCAGAACAACAGGAAGGTGGTCAGGGCCAGCGCGGCCACGAGCAGCAGGCGTGCCGTCCGGCTCCGGGCGCACGGCAGCGCCGTACGTCGGAACGGTCGGCCGGACATGGCGGCACCTCACGAGTCGAGGCGAACGAGAGTGCGAGCGCCGCTGAAATTATCAGACGGCGCACAGCCGCGGCCCCGCCCCACGGAACTCATGCCGGTTTCACGCGGTCCGTCCTGTTCGGCGCGCGACCGGGACCCGTCCTGACTAGCGTGAGACCGGGGAAACCACCTGTCGAACCGAGGAGAGTGCCAGTCATGGCCGCACACCCCGAGGGAGCGCCCTGTTGGGTCGACGCGATGTTCAGCGACGTCGAGGGCGCCAAGAGTTTCTACGGCGAGGTCCTGGGCTGGACCTTCGGCGAGTCGTCCTCCGAGTACGGCAACTACACCCAGGCGTATGCGGACGGCAAGGCGGTGGCCGCGGTCGTCCCGCCGATGCCCGGCCAGGAGGGCCAGTCCGCCTGGTGCCTGTACTTCGCCACGTCCGACGTGAACGCCACCGCCGCGAAGGTCCGAGACAACGGCGGCGACGTGCTGATGGAGCCGATGCGGGTCGGCGAGTTCGGCTCCATGCTGCTGGCCCGCTCCCCGGACGGCGTCGTCTTCGGCGGCTGGCAGGCCGGCGTCCACCAGGGCTTCGAGGCGATGGGCGTGCCCGGCGCCTACGTGTGGGCCGAGATCTTCACCCGGGAGCCGGAGAAGTCCGACGCGTTCTTCCCGGCGGTCTTCTCCTACCGGTCCAAGCAGATGGACGACCCCGACAGCCCGCACATGGACTTCCGCGTCTTCGACCTGGGTCAGAGCCCGCTCCTCGGCCGGATGAAGATGACGCCGGAGGACTTTCCGCCCGAGGTGCCCTCGTACATCAACGTGTACTTCACCGTCCCCGACTGCGACGACGCGGTCGCCAAGGCCACCAAGCTGGGCGGTGTCCTGCGCTTCGGCCCTATGGACACCCCCTTCGGCCGCTTCGCCGCGCTCAGCGACCCGCAGGGCGCGTCGTTCTCGGTCATCGACGTCACCCGCACACACGGCGAGATGCCGGAACTCAAGGACGTCGACTGAGCGGACACAGGAACCGACGGGCACGCGCGGCATGGCATGATCGAGCGCATGTCGGAACGTGTTGTGGCCGCCTGCGACGGAGCCTGCAAGGGAAACCCCGGCCCTGCGGGCTGGGCCTGGGTGGTGGCCGAGGACGATGAGATCCCTGCGCGCTGGGAGGCCGGGCCCTTGGGCAGGGCCACCAACAACGTCGCCGAACTCACCGCGCTGGAGCGGCTGTTGGCGGCCACCGACCCGGCCGTCCCGATCGAGATCCGGATGGACTCGCAGTACGCGATGAAGGCGGTCACCACCTGGCTGCCCGGCTGGAAGCGCAACGGCTGGCGCACGGCCGCCGGCAAGCCGGTCGCCAACCGGGAACTCGTGGTCCGTATCGACGAGTTGCTCGCCGGACGCTCCGTGGAGTTCCGCTACGTCCCCGCCCACCAGGTCGACGGTGACCGCCTCAACGACTTCGCCGACCGCGCGGCGAGCCAGGCGGCCACCGTCCAGGCACCCGCCGGCACCGAGCTGGGCTCGCCGGAGCCGCCGGCCGCACCCGACACGGTCCCGGTCCGCCGCGCACCGGCGAAGAAGTCCGGGAAGCCGGGCAGGACCGGCGGCCGTACCGGCTCGTCCGCGTCCTCGTCCCGCACCATCAAGGCGAAGTTCCCCGGCCGCTGCCTGTGCGGCCGCCCGTACGCCGCGGGTGAGCCCATCGCCAAGAACGACCAGGGCTGGGGCCACCCGGAGTGCCGCACGGCGGCCACGGCCGGGGCCGAGTAGCCCGCCGGGCGGGACGCCACGGGAGGGCGTGCGCGTCGCGTCACACGACGGCGCCGCGCCACTCCCCGGTCTCCCGGCCGCGCTCCTCGATGAACTTCTTGAAGCGCTCCAGGTCGCCCTTGGTCTGCCGCTTCACCACGCCCAGCTTGTCGGCGACCTTCTCGGCGGTGCCCTCCGGCTGGAACTCCATCTGCAGCATCACCTTGGTGCGCCCCTCGGCGAGGTGGTGGAAGGTGACGACGCCGGCCTGCCGGGCCTCACCGGAGACGGTCGTCCACGCGACCCGCTCGTCCGGGATCTGCTCGGTGATCTCCGCGTCGAACTCCCGGTGCACACCGTCCACCTTGGTCACCCAGTGCGTGAGCGTGTCCGACCGCTGCTCGATCCGCTCGACCCCGCTCATGAACTTGGGGAACGTCTCGAACTGCGTCCACTGGTTGTAGGCGGTCCGTACGGGGACCTGGACCTCGACGGACTCCTCGATCTGGGTCATCGGGTGTCTCCCTCACATCGGTTCTCGTTGCGGTCGCGTCCGGGTCGCCCCGGGCGCGTCCGGCGCGAGTACCCAGGTCCCCGGGGGATAACGTCCTCAGGCCGCGTCGAACGTGTAGTGCGGGGTGTGGTCCAGCAGCGCCGCCGGGGTCGTGTCGTCCCACGGCTTCATGGTCTCGTTGAGGTCGACCACGTTCGGCGTCCCGGCGGCCGGCAGATACGCCGAGTTGGGGTGCAGCCGCTGCCAGTCGGCCCACAGTTTGTCGATGAACGCGTGGTGCAGCCAGAACACCGGGTCGTTGGGGGAGACCCCGGTGCCCATCTGGCCCCCCACCCAGACATGCACCCGGTTGTGGAGGTTGACGCCCCGCCACCCCTCCAGGTGATTGCGGAAACCGTCCGAGGCGCTGTTCCAGGGCGCCATGTCGTACGTGGACATGGCGAGCACGGAGTCCACCTCGGCCCGGGTCGGCAACTGCCGCACCGCGCTCCCGAGGGCGCGTCGCAGATAGGTGCGGCCGTCGATGCGCACGTTGATCGGCCAGTTCCCGGTGGACGCCGCGAACGGCCCGTCCATCACCCGCCCGTCGCGGCTGCGCCCGGTGCCGCCCAGGAAGTCCGGCGCCCAGAGGGAGGAGCGGACCGTGCGGTCGGCCGTCCAGTCCCAGTAGGGCAGGGCGACCGTGGAGTCCACGGACTGCAGGGCCCGTTCGAACTCCAGCAGGAATCTGCGGTGCCAGGGCAGGAAGGACGGCGAACGGTGGCCGGTGCGCTCGCCGTTGTCCGTGTCGCCGAGGATGAAGGCGTTGTGCGTCGTGACGAACTCGTCGTAGCGGCCGGAGCGCTTCAGCGCGAGCAGCGCGTCGACGAAGCGCCGCTTCTCCTCGGCGGTCAGGGTCGCCTGGTTCTTGCGTATGGTCATGGGTCTGCGGCTCCTTGCGGTGTTCCGGTGGTGCGTGGTGCGTACTGCGCGCTGTGTGACGTGGGCGCGGGTCAGTTGAAGGGGACGAGTCGGGCGCCCTGGAGCTCGTCGACCGCCGCGCGGGCGGCCGCGCGCGGGGTCGGTACGGGGGAGTAGTGGCTGACGACGCTGATCCAGCTGCCGTCGGCGTTCCGCATCACGTGCAGCTCCGCCCCGTCGACGAACACCGCGTATCCGGCGCCGTGGTGGTGGCCGCCGCCCTCGGTCGCGTGCCCCTGTATCCGGCGGCCCCGGTAGACCTCGTCGAAGGGCTGGAGGCCCTGGTGACTGTCATGGCCGCCGTGGTCCTGGTGGCTGTCGTGGTCGTCCGCGGCCGCCGCGGTGAGCGGCGCTCCGACGGTCGCGGCGAGCGCCGCCGCGGCCCCGAGAGCGTGGCGTCGGGTGATGTCGGGCATGCGAAAACCTCCTGGGAAAAGGGTGATTGATGACCCGTCATACCTATCGACCCGCTGTGGGGCAGGAGAAATCCCAGGAAACCGGTTGGCCGCGATCAGGACAATCACGCACATGTCGTGCAAGGTTGAACAAAGATGATCTTGCTGTGACGGTCTCGCGGGCGAGGGTGGAGGGAGATATTCCGCCCGGTGGCGCGGGCGACGCCGATGATCTTGCGGTACCGGGGTGGGGCGCGTGGTCGGCGTCACGCGCGCAAAGTGGCGTGAATCCGGAGTGCACGCACACTGCTACTCTTCGTGGTCAATTGATCGCTTTGCGCAGCGAAATGGGAGTGTGCGTGAAGATCGCGTGCGTCGGCGGCGGACCCGCAAGCCTGTACTTCTCGATCCTGATGAAGCGGCAGGACCCGTCCCACGACATCACCGTCCATGAACGGAACCCGGCCGGCTCGACCTACGGCTGGGGCGTCACCTACTGGTCCGGACTGCTGGACGTGCTCCGCGCGAAGGACCCCGAGACGGCCCTCGCCATCAGCGAGAACTCCGTCACCTGGAACAGCGGCGTGGCGCACGTCCGCGACCGCAGGACCGTCCAACCCGGCGACGACGGCTTCGGCATCGGTAGACGCCGCCTGCTCGAACTGCTCGCCGACCGGGCCCGCGCCCTCGGTGTCCGGGTGGAGTACGAGAACGAGATCGCGGCCGACGCCCTGCCGGACGCCGACCTGGTGGTCGCCGGCGACGGAGTCAACAGCGCGGTGCGCGAGCGGTACGCCGACCGCTTCGGCAGCGACATCACCCTCGGCCGCAACGCCTACATCTGGCTCGGCACGACCAAGGTCCACGACGCCTTCACGTTCTCCTTCCAGGAGACCGACCACGGCTGGATCTGGGCCTACGCCTATCCGTTCAGCGACGAGCAGAGCACCTGTGTCATCGAGTGCTCACCGAAGACCCTGAGCGGCCTGGGCCTGGACCGCCTGGGCGAGGCCGACGGCCTCGCGCTGCTGGAGAAGCTCTTCGCCGACATCCTGGACGGCCACCCTTTGCTGGGCCGGGACCAGGACGACGGTACCGCCCGATGGCTCACCTTCCGCACCCTGACCAACCGCTCCTGGCACCACGGCAACCTGGTCCTGCTCGGCGACGCCGCCCACACCACGCACTACTCCATCGGCGCGGGCACCACCCTCGCCCTGGAGGACGCCATCTGCCTGGCCGAGGCCCTCGACGCCCACCCGGACTCGGAGGCCGCGCTCACCGCGTACGAGCGTCGGCGCAAGTCCGACCTCCTGCGGCTGCAGAGCGCCGCCCGGTACAGCGCCCAGTGGTACGAGAACATCCAGCGGTACATCGACCTGCCGCCGGAGCAGATGTTCGCGCTCCTCGGCCAGCGGCACTCCCCGCTGCTGCCGTACGTGCCGCCGCAGCTCTACTACCGCCTCGACCGCGCGGCCGGCCGGCTGGAGGCCCTGCGCCGTCTCAAGCGCTGGCTGGGCCCGAAGCTCGCCCGGTCGTCGCAGTCGCGGGCCCTCGCCGGACGGAAGTAGCCGACGGCGGCCGACCCCGGGGCCGGCCGCTAGCGGACGCCGTGCGGCCGGAACTGGATGCTGATGCGCGGCCCCACCGCCCGCGTCGACTTGGGCACCGCGTGGTCCCAGGTGCGCTGGCAGGAGCCGCCCATCACGATCAGATCGCCGTGGCCCTGCGGGAAGCGCAGGGTCTGCCCGCCGCCGTGCGGGCGCAGGGCGAGGTCACGGGGGTCGCCCACGGACAGGATGGCCACCATCGTGTCCTCCCGGGCGCCCCGCCCGATCCGGTCGCCGTGCCAGGCCACACTGTCCCGGCCGTCGCGGTAGAAGCAGAGCCCCGCCGTGGCGAACGGCTCGCCCAGCTCGGCGCCGTAGTGCGCGGACAGCGCGTCCCGGGCCTCGTCCAGGACGGGGTGCGGGAGGGTGTCCTCGGGGCCGTAGTAGGCGAGCAGGCGGGGTACGTCCACGACCTGCTCGTACATCTGCCGTCGCTCCGCCTTCCACGGCACGTCCTCGGCGAGCCGGGTGAACAGCGCGTCGGCGCCCCCGAGCCACCCGGGCAGCACGTCGACCCACGCCCCGGCGCCCAGCTCACGACGGCGGAGCCCGTCGAGGGGGCCGAGGCGGACGTCGTCGGACTGGTCGAAGAGGGAGCCCTGGAGATGCGCGGCCATAGTAGCTCCACCGTACCTCCAGATTCGAAAACCTGTTCGCTCGGGCCGTGCGGGGCGGGAGACCGCGTCGGCACCCCAGGCACCCCGGGCGCCCCGGCTCCCTCTCCTCGTCCGTCGGCTCAGTGCTGCTGGGCCTGCGGAGTCACCTCGCTCGGCCGTACGACCACGAAGCCCTCGCCCTCCAGCTTCAGCTGCACGGCCTCCCCGGAGCCGCCGCGGATCATCGAGCCGAAGGACTGCGAGCGGTGCAGCGAGGTGGAGAGGTGGGCCGTCCAGCCCACCACCGCGTCCGTGTCGACGAACACGGGCAGCTGCGGCGAGACCGGGATGACCAGCGGATTGCCGTCGCAGACGAGACCCAGCTTCCCCTGCCCCGTGAAGACGCTGTTGAACAGACCGCCACCGGTCATGCCGGCGCCCTTCACCGTCTTGATCTCGTACGACAGCGTCGAGTCGAAACAGAGCACGTTGCGGCCGTTGACGGTGAACACGTCGCCCGGCTCGATGTCGACGATGAAACAGTTCTGTGCCTCGTGCGCGAACCAGGCCTCGCCCTGCCCGCGCACCGCCATCAGCGCCAGCCCCTCCCCGGTGACCGCGCGCTTGAGCATGCCGCCCACGCCCTGGCCCTTGCGTTCGAACTGCAGATTGCCCCGGAACGCGATCATCGCGCCCTGCCGGGCGAGCATCTCGCCGTTGACCGCGTACTTGATCGACTTGGCGTTCTGGACGCTCATCCCCGGCGCGTACGCCGGCTGGACCATGTTCTCGTTGGAGAAAAGATCGCTCTTCATACGGGCATGCTGTCCCGGACTGCCCGATTCCGCCAAGCGACGCGCGCGGCAAGCGAATTGAGGAGCCTGACAACATCTCGACCGGAATGGTAGAAGCGGACCCATGACCAACAAGACCGTCGGTGTAGACCTCCCGGACCGCCGGGGCCGCACCGGGCTCGACCGCACCGGCCGCGACCTGACAGGCAACCCGCGCGTCAAGGTGCGGGACGTCCGTCTGCTGTCCAGCCACTGGTACGTGGAGCGCACGACGACCTTCGACTTCCAGCACGCCGACGGCACCTGGAGCACGCAGGAGCGCGAGACGCACGACCGCGGCAACGGCGCCACCGTCCTGCTCTACGACACCGAACGCGAAACCGTGCTGCTCACCCGGCAGTTCCGCTACCCGGTGTACGTCAACGGCCACCCCGACGGCATGCTCGTCGAGACACCGGGCGGCCTGCTCGACGACGAGGACGAACACCCGGAGGTCGCCGTGCGGCGCGAGGTCGTCGAGGAGACCGGCC
Organism: Streptomyces sp. SP18BB07; assembly: GCF_036322545.1. Classification (NCBI taxonomy): domain Bacteria; kingdom Bacillati; phylum Actinomycetota; class Actinomycetes; order Kitasatosporales; family Streptomycetaceae; genus Streptomyces; species Streptomyces sp. SP18BB07. Next base: position 60,638 of record NZ_JAQYWT010000280.1, on the reverse strand, counting down.
ACACCATCGGCGAGATCCAGCACGTCTTCGACATCTACATGAGCCCCGGCTCGGTCACCGAACGCGTCAGCTTCTACGCCGCCCCGTACGGCCCGTCGACCCGGACCCACGAGGGCGGTGGTCTGGAGGAGGAGGGCGAGGACATCGAACTCGTCGAACTGCCCTTCCGCCGGGCCCTGGAGATGATCCGCAGCGGCGAGATCGCCGACGCCAAGACCATCATGCTGCTCCAGTGGGCGGCGCTGGACGGCCCGTTCGGCGCCGGTCGCGACGACGCCTGAGGACGGCGACCGAGGCGGCGTCCAAGGACGGCGCTCAGGGGTCGAGCGTCTCGGCGGCCTCGGCGGCGACCGCCTCCGCCACCGCCGTCAGCGCGGGGGAGTCGAGCTTCCACTGCTGCCAGAACAACTGGGCGTCCACGAACCCCTCAGGCGCCAGATCGACGAGCCGGCCGCTGTCGAGGAGCCGCCCGGCCTGGGCTGCCGGCACCATGCCCCAGCCCATACCGGCGGCCACGGCGTCGACGAACCCCTCCGAGGTCGGTACGTAGTGCCGGCGGGCACTGGCGGGGCGGCCCCGTGTCAGCCGTCGGACGAAGACGTCCTGGAACTCGTCCCGCCGGTCGAAGAAGACCACCGGCGCGTCGGCGATCAGGTCCTTCAGCGGCGTGCCCGATCCGAAGCCGAGCCACCGCTCGGCGAAGGCGGGCGTGGCACAGGGCCGGTACCTCATCCGGCCGAGCGGCCGGACCGAGCAGCCGGCCACGGCGTCCGGTGCCGAGGTGACCGCCGCCATCACGAGCCCCTCGCGCAGCAGCCGGGCCGTGTGCTGCTCGTCCTCCCGGAGCAGTTCGTAGCAGGGGCGCACCTCCTCCGGCACCCGGGTCAGGGCGGGCAGGAACCAGGTGGCCAGCGAGTCGGCGTTCACCGCGATCGACACCCGCGTGGCCTCCCCGGCGCCCGTCATCCCGAGCGCGGTATGCGCGTCGTGTTCGAGGCGGGCCAGCTGGCGCGCGAACCGGACGATCACCTCGCCGGACTCCGTCGGCCGCACCGGCTTCTCCCTGATCAGCAGGACCCGGCCGACCCGCTGCTCCAGCGCCTTGACCCGCTGGCTGACCGCCGACGGCGTCACATGCAGGGCACCGGCCGCCGCGTCGAACGTGCCCTCGTCCACCACGGCGAGAAGGGTGCGCACCAGATCGAGCGGCAGCTGAGACATCACGATCGCTAATGATACGTAAGAATCTTTAGCTGTACGCATGGCTGTGCGTTTCCTAGCGTCGTGAGTGTGTTCAGCGAAATGACAGCCCTCGCGGCCGGCTTCGGCACCGGCCTCTCCCTCATCGTCGCCATCGGAGCCCAGAACGCCTTCGTCCTCCGCCAAGGCCTGCACCGCGACGCCGTGCTCCCGGTCGTCGCCATCTGCGCCCTCTCCGACGCGGTGCTGATCGCCCTCGGCGTCGCCGGCGTCGGCGCGGTGGTCGTCGCCTGGCCCGGCGCGCTGACGGCGGTCGCCCTGGTCGGCGGCGGCTTCCTCCTGGTCTACGGCGCCCTGGCCGCCCGCCGTGCCCTGCGGCCGGGCGACGACGCGCTGCGCGCGGAGAGCGGGTCGGCCGGCTCACGACGCCGGGCCGTCCTCACCTGTCTGGCGCTGACCTGGCTCAACCCGCACGTCTATCTGGACACCGTGTTCCTGCTCGGCTCCATCGCCTCCGACCGCGGCGCCCTGCGCTGGACCTTCGGCCTCGGCGCCGGCCTCGCCAGCCTCTGCTGGTTCGCCGCCCTCGGCTTCGGCGCCCGGCTGCTCAGCCGCTTCCTGGCCCGCCCGTCGGCCTGGCGGGTCCTCGACGGCCTGGTCGCGGTGACCATGCTCGTCCTCGGCGGGATGCTGATCGCCGGAGCCTGAGCCGCGGCGGACGCGGGCGGCCCACAAGCGTGTGCGGGCGGCCCGAGAGCGTGCGCGGGCCCCGGCGACAGCATGTGAGACGGCGGCGAAATCGCCTGTCCCGGCGGTGGTGATCTCCGCGATAGTGGTGCCCGTATCGAAAGATGTATCGAGCATCAGGATGCCCGTGGACACCACCCAGAGCAGCGCCGGCGACGACACCGCACCGGACGACCCGGTGGCGCCACCCCGCGAGGGCTGGCGCCGCTGGGCGATGGACACCCGCCCGCTGCGCCGCCCGGCCTACCGGCGCCTGTGGACCTCGACCATCGTCACCGCCGTCGGCAGCCAGCTCACCGCCGTCGCCGTCCCCAAACAGATCTACGACATCACCGGCTCCTCCGCCTGGGTCGGCTACGCGAGCCTCGCCGGCCTGCTGCCCCTGGTCGTCTTCGCGCTCTGGGGCGGCGCGGTCGCCGACACCGTCGACCGCCGCACGCTGCTGCTCGTCACCAACACCGGCATCGCCGTCACCTCGGTGCTGTTCTGGGTGCAGGCCGTCACCGGCCTCGAATCCGTGGGGACGCTGATGGCCCTGCTCGCCCTCCAACAGGCGTTCTTCGGCCTCAACTCACCGGCCCGCAACGCCTCCGTGGCCCGGCTCGTCCCCGCCGAGGAACTGCCGGCGGCCGCCGCGCTCGGCTCGACCGTGATGCAACTCGGCCTGGTGGCCGGACCGTTGCTCGCCGGTGCGCTCATCCCGGTGATCGGCCTGGCCGAGCTGTATCTCATCGACGCGCTGGCCCTCTGCGTCACCCTCTGGGCCGTGCACCGGCTGCCCTCCCTGCCGCCCCTGGACGACACCACGAAGGGGCGGGCCGGCCTGCGGGAGGTGCTCGCGGGCTTCCGCTACATCGCCCTGCACAAGGTGCTGCTGCTGTCCTTCCTCGCCGACATCATCGCCATGGTCCTGGGCATGCCCCGCGCCCTCTTCCCCCAGCTGGCCGCCACCACGTACGCGCCGTACGGCGAAGGTCTCGCCCTCGGCCTGCTGTTCGCGGCGATTCCCATCGGGGCCGTCGTCGGCGGCCTGTTGTCGGGCACCTTCTCCCGCTCCCACCGGCACGGACTGATGGTCATCGCGGCCGTCATGGCCTGGGGCGCGGCCATCACGGGCTTCGGGCTGAGCACCAGCCTGTGGTTCGCCGTGGTGTTCCTCGTCGCCGCCGGAGTCGCCGACATGGTCTCGATGGTCTTCCGCGGCGCCATCCTGCTCTCCGCCGCGACCGACGAGATGCGCGGCCGGATGCAGGGCGTGTTCACCGTGGTCGTCGCCGGCGGCCCCCGCCTCGCCGACGTCCTGCACGGCACGGCCGGCGCCGCCTTCGGCACCCGTACGGCCGTCGCCGGCGGCGGTCTGCTGGTCATGGCCGCCGTGCTGCTCCTGGCGACGGTCACACCGGCACTGCGCCGGTACCGAATCTGACCGATCGGCACATCCGTTCTTTCGTACGCTTGTCAGCCCACCCCTCACAGGCAGGAGTTGCAACGATGCAGTACGTGAAGCTCGGCTCGACGGGTCTGGACGTGTCCCGGATCTGTGTGGGATGCATGAGTTTCGGCCTCCCCGACCGAGGCACGCACGAATGGACCCTGGACGAGGAGACGTCACGCCCGCTGATCCGGCAGGCGCTGGACGCGGGGATCAACTTCTTCGACACCGCGAACATCTACTCCGACGGCACCAGCGAGGAGATCGTCGGCCGCGCGCTCGCGGAGTTCGCGCGGCGCGAGGAGGTCGTCGTCGCGACCAAGGTGAACGGCGCCATGCACCAGGGCCCCAACGCCTGGGGCCTCTCCCGCAAGGCGATCATGACGGAGATCGACAACAGCCTGCGGCGCCTCGGCACCGACTACGTGGACCTCTACCAGATCCACCGCTTCGACCCCCACACCCCGGTCGAGGAGACGATGGAGGCCCTGCACGACGTGGTGAAGGCGGGCAAGGCCCGTTATCTCGGGGCGAGTTCGATGTACGCCTGGCAGTTCGCGAAGATGCAGCACACCGCCCGGCTGCACGGCTGGACACGCTTCGTGTCCATGCAGAACCACTACAACCTCCTCTACCGCGAGGAGGAGCGCGAGATGCTCCCGCTGTGCGAGGACCAGAGCGTGGCGACGCTGCCCTGGAGCCCGCTGGCGCGCGGGCGCCTCACCCGGGACTGGGGCTCCGTCACCGCGCGCACCGAGACGGACGACTTCGGCAGGACCCTCTACCAGGAGGGCGACCGGGAGATCGTCGACGCCGTCACCCGGATCGCCGGTGAGCGCGGGGTGCCCCGGGCGCAGGTCGCCCTGGCCTGGCTGCTGAGCCGGCCCACGGTCACCGCCCCCATCGTCGGCGCCACCAAGCCCCACCACCTCGCCGACGCCGTGGCCTCCCTCGACGTCACCCTGACCGAGAAGGAGACCGAGGAACTGGAGCGGCCCTACACCCCCCGCGCGATCAGCGGCCACTGAGCCCGCGCGATCAGCGGCCACTGAGCCCGCGCGCTCAGCGGCCACTGAGCGGCTGTGGGGCTCACAGGCGGGAGTACTCCAGCCGCACCGTGGTGGCGAGACGGGCCAGGGCCTCCTCGGCGCCCTCGCGGTCCGTCTTGTCGAGGAGCGCGAGGGCGTCCGCGGCGGCCAGGCGCACCCGCTGGGGCACCTCGTCGAGGGCGGCCATGCGGTAGGCGATGGTGCGGCGGGCCTCGCGCTCCTCGGCGCTGACGCCGTGTGGCCCGGTGCGGGGGAAGACGGCGGCCTCGTAGGCGGTCACATGGATGAGCACGCCGTGCGCGATGCCCTCCGCGTACCCCCGCTGCCCGGCCTGCCGCTGGGCCATGGCGAAGTGCGCCATGGCCCGCCGCCGCACGATGAGCGAGCCCACCATGCCGACCAGCCCGGCACACACCGCTGCCCCCAGCGCGACGGGCCCGCCGCCGATCAGCGCGCCGATGAGGGCACCGCCCGCCATCAGCAGACAGGTCAGCCCGGTGGTCAGCATCAGCAGGGCGCGCGCGGGAGTGAAGGAGGCCATGACGTGCAGTGTCTCAGCCTCGCCCGGGTGCCCGGGCGGTGGGCCGGTGGGGGAGGCGGTGACGCCGCCCGTGCCGACCGGTCGGTCGCCGCCCGTGGCGGCGGGCGTCCCGCCCCCGGGGCCCCGGGGGCGCGAGGCGCGGCAGCCACCTCCTGAGCACCGTTTCGAGTGACCCGGCCCCGACCGCCGTCGGCGGAGCGGTGGGGCTCGGCCGTCAACTACCCACCCCGGTACGAAGATCAGGTGACTGCATAGGGTGGGGCCCGTGAGAAACAGCGACACCGGTGCGGCAGTCGCGTGTCCGAGCGCGACCGAGGGGGAGACCACCGTCCGATGAACCAGATCCTGTACGCCGGAGCCATCGGTCTGTTCCTGACGCTGATCGGCACACCGCTGCTGATCAAGCTGCTGGCCCGAAAGGGCTACGGCCAGTTCATCCGCGACGACGGCCCGCGCGGCCACGCCGGCAAGCGCGGTACCCCCACCATGGGCGGCATCGCCTTCATCCTGGCCACGCTGGTCGCCTACGCCGCGACCAAGGTCATCACCGGTGAGAGCCCGACCTACCCCGGTTTCCTCGTGCTGTTCCTCATGGCGGGCATGGGTGTGGTCGGGTTCCTGGACGACTACATCAAGATCGTGAAGCGGCGGTCGCTCGGGCTGCGGGCCGGCGCCAAGATGGCCGGCCAGCTGATCGTCGGCATCGTGTTCGCCCTGCTCGCCATTCGGTTCGCCGACGACCGGGGCCAGACGCCGGCCTCCCTGAAGGTGTCGTTCGTCACCGACTTCGGCTGGACCATCGGGCCGGTGCTGTTCGTCGTGTGGGCCCTGTTCATGATCCTGGCCATGTCGAACGGGGTGAACCTGACCGACGGTCTGGACGGCCTCGCCACCGGCGCGTCGGTCATGGTCTTCGGCGGCTACACCTTCATCGGCCTGTGGCAGTTCCAGAACTCGTGCGCCAACGCCCTCGAACTCACCGACCCCGCCTCCTGCATAGAGGTGCGCGACCCGCTCGACCTCGCCGTCGTCGCGGCCGCGCTGATGGGCGCCTGCTTCGGGTTCCTGTGGTGGAACACCTCGCCCGCCAAGATCTTCATGGGTGACACCGGGTCCCTGGCCCTCGGCGGCGCCCTCGCCGGCCTCGCCATCTGCTCCCGCACCGAACTGCTCCTTGCCGTCCTCGGCGGGCTGTTCGTCCTGATCACCATGTCGGTGGTCATCCAGGTCGGCTCGTTCAAGCTGACCGGCAAGCGCGTCTTCCGGATGGCCCCGCTCCAGCACCACTTCGAACTCAAGGGCTGGTCCGAGGTCCTGGTCGTGGTCCGCTTCTGGACCATCCAGGGCATCTGCGTGATCGCCGGCCTGGGCCTGTTCTACGCGGGCTGGGCGGCGAGCTGATCGGACGGCAGGCGACGCCCGGCGTACCGAGCCCTCCGAACTGGGTGACGTCGGGCGTCACCCGGAACACCACGCCGCGGATCCAGCCCGGCGAAGCCGATGACGCACACCGTCGTTCACAGTCCGCCGCTCGCCCCCAGGTCGAGGCGCACCGCTCGCAGGTGGTCGGTCAGGGGGCCTAGGCCCACGTCGTGGCGGCGTTCGTCGACGGACTCGGGGTGGCGGATGGGGTACGGGAAGAGGGTGCCGGGGTCGATGCGGGTGCCGTAGAACTGGGGCTGGTTCAGTGCGACGGCGCAGTGGTCGGCGATGTAGGCGTGGTGCACCGCCGGACAGCGCCCGTCCGCGACGGCCTCGGCGATCAGATCGCGGCAGGTGAGCTGGAAGCCGAGGTCGGGGGAGTGCAGCAGGAGCGTGAGGGCCGCCGTCGAGGCGGGTTCGCCGACCGCCTCGGCGGTGGGCCAGCCGTGGCGGGCGACGATCGCCCGTAGCGCGTCGCCGTTGCCGGCGTGGCACGCGGCGATACGGTCCCGGGCCCCGGCGGTGGGCGCGGACCGGGCCTCCCGGGCCAGCCGCCGTACGTCCTCGGCCCGGCGGATCAGCTCGGCGGCGAGCACCCGCTCGCGGGGCTGCCCGGTGCCGGGCGCGGGTTCCGACGTGGGTTGCATGGCCGGGGCGCCCCTCATACCGGCTCCCGCACGGCGAGCGAGAACCACACCTTCTTGCCCGTGTCACCCGGCTCCGGCGGCTCGGTGCCCCAGTCGTCGGCCAGCGTGGAGACGATGGACAGCCCCCGCCCGGACTCGGCGGACGAGGTCACCGTGCGGGGCCGGGGCGGCACGGGCGAGGGGTCGGCGAGCGTGACGCGCAGTTCGCTCCCGGAGTGCTCGAGGACCACGGCGATGGTGTCGGCGGGATCGGTGCTCGCGTGCCGGACCGCGTTGGCGAAGAGCTCGTCGGTGGCGAGGACCGCGTCGTCGAGGATCGCGGAGAGTTCCCAGCGGGCGAGGTGCGCCGCCACCGTGCGCCGTACTCCGGCGGCGCACGACGGGTGCGCGGGTACCGCCATCCGGAAGAGGCGGGACCTCTCGACGGAGATCAAGGCAGCCTCACCGCGCCCGGGGGTCGCCCCGCCCCGCCGGACGGGGCGTCGTGGACGCTCCACCCGGGGTCGTGCGCCGGCGCGGCTGGGTTCCGTCGGCGGGACCTGCCGACACTGACCGCCGTCATCGAGTTCCTCCACATCCTCGAAGGTGGTTTTCCCGGGGGTGCTGTCGCGTGCTGTGCGGTGCTGTTTCTGGGGGTGCTGTTGTCGAAGACAACAGCACCGGGCACACGAAACGCCAGGTGGTGGAGGGGTTGTGCAGTTGCGGGCGGGTAGTGGCGCCCGCTGTGTAGGTTCCCCACCATGGTGAACGTCGACGGGAGCCCGTCCTCGCGGGAGCGGTACGTCCCCGCCGGGTGGCCCGGTATGCGGGGCAAGAGGGTGGTGGTCACCGGGGGCACCCGGGGCCTGGGCGAGGGCGTCGTACGGCTGCTGCTCGCCGAGGGAGCCCGGGTGGCGACCTGTGCGCGCCGGGAAGCCGGACTGACGGCGTTGGGTGACTCCTTGACGGGGGAGGAACGGGACCGACTGTTCACCGAAGCGCTCGACGTCACCGAGCCCGGACGGCTGGAGGAATTCGTCACTGCTGCGGCGAAACGTTTCGCCGCGCCGGGCCGCACCCCGGACCTCCAGGCCCTGCACGCGGCCTCGCCGGTGGCCGGTCTCGACGGCCTCGTGGCCTGTGTCGGTGGCTCCCGGGGCGGCACGTTCGAGCAGACGGACGGTGCCGACTGGGCGGCCACCTGGGAACTGAACGTCGGTCATGCCGCCCGTCTCGTCCGTGCCGCGCTGCCGCGTCTGCGCGCGGCCGGCGGTGGCTCGGTCGTGCTGATCGGTTCCGTCTCGGGCTGGAAGCCGGGGCCGCCCGCCCCGTACGGGGTGGCGAAGAGCGCCCTGATCCAACTGGCCGCCTCCCTGGCCCGCGAGTTGGGCCCCGACCAGATCCGCGTCAACACCGTCTCGCCCGGTTCGATGCTGATTCCGGGCCGCCGCTGGGACCGCATGCGCCGGGAGGATCCACGGGCGTACGAGGCGTTCGTCGGGGCGGAGCTGCCGACCGGTGCGCCCGTCACCCCGCACGAGGTGGCCCGCACGGTGGTGTTCCTGCTCTCCGACTGGGCGACCGGCGTCTCCGGCGCCCACCTGCCGGTGGACCGGGCCCAGAACGCGCCCTCGCCGGACGGCTACTGAGGCGGACGCCCGCTGTGACGCTCCCACCTCAGGCGGCCGCCCCCAGCACCACACGCGACCGGCGTTCGAAGTCCTGTACCAGGGGCTCGTGGCGACGGGACGCCAGTCGGCCCCGGAAGTCACGCAGGGCCTGGATGGACCGCTCGCTGTGCACACCGCTGAGCGCTTCGAGCGCGTCCGTGGCCGTGGCGACGGCCTCGTCGAGGCGGTTCTGCTGGAGATGGGCCGTCGCGAGCACGGAACGGCTGATGGCCTGACGCCGGCGGCGGTCGGCGTGGGCGCGCACCGACGCGCTCGCGGTGTGCTCGGCCTGCGCGGCGAGGCCCAGGTCACGGAAGCAGAGCGCGGACTCGGCCTGGAGGTAGTGGTGGTCGAGGAACCGCACCCAGGGCGACTCCTCGGCGGCGCCCCGGCTCGCGTCGAGCTGTTTCTCGGCGGTCCGCAGCGCCTCGGCGGTCTCGCGGGGCCGGCCGAGCGCCGCGTGGCCGCGCGCGGACATGGCGTGCAGCCGCATCAGACCCAGGGGGCTGCCCGAGTCCTTGGCGGTGGCGACCCCGGCCCTGGCCAGCGCCACACCCTCGTCGGGGCGGCCCAGGCTGGTCGCCAGATGCGAAAGCCCCGCCAGGATCTGCCCGCCGAGCACATGGTCGCGGCCCTCCGCGCAGAGCCTGAGCCCCTGTGTCATGTACCGCTGGGCCAGGCCGTACTCCCCGGCGTCGTACGAGCTCCACCCCGCCATGGCGGCCAGCCGGGCCGCGGCGGCGAACAGCTCGCGGCGGTGGTGCGGGGTGACACCGCGCTGCTGGAGCAGGGGGATCACCTCGGTGGTGAGGTACTGCACGATGCTCGTGCGGATCCCACCGCCCCCGTAGTGGTTGTCCATCTCGTCGAACATGCGGAGCATCGCGTGGACCTGCTCCACCGGCCCGCCGCCCGACACCGGCGCGAGCCGGGGCGCGTCACGGCTCTCCACCAGCCAGAGCAACCAGGCCCGTTGGGGGTTCGTCAGGGCACCCGGCACGAACGGCACCGCACCGAGCAGACTGCGCCGCGCGATGTCGGTGGAGCCCAGTTCGGCCAGGGTGTGCAGGGTCTCGGCCACGTTCTCGACGTACATCAACGCCCGTCCCGTCACCGGTCGTCCGCGATCGAGCGGAAAACCGAGGTCGGCCGGAGTGAGCGCGCGGCCCAGCCGTTCGCCGAGGACCGCGGCGATCAACTCCGGTGTGTTTCCGCGTGGTTGCTGGCCCTGGAGCCAGCGGGTGACGGAGGCCTTGTCGTAGTTGGTCTCCGCGCCCTGACAGCGGCCCAGTTCGTTGACCCGCAGGGCGAGGGACGCGTACGAGCAGCCCGCCTCCTTCAGGGCTGTGGCCAGCGGCTTGTTGGGCCCGCCGGCCCCTTTGACCGGGCTCCTTGGTAATCCGTTCGTCACGGCGGCCATCCAGGTGTCGCATCGTGTCGGCGCGTGGCTTGACTCCTGCCCGCCGTGGCGCCAACTCCTGGGCGGGCCGGAGGAGTTCGAGGGACCTTGCGCAGCGTGTGCGGTAGGTCACTCGATCACTATGGTGGCCGAACGGCTCAGCCCGCAACCTGCGTTCTGATAATTTCAGAATGAACCGCGCGGACCTGTCCGTGTCAACGGATCGCGTGGCACACTGCACGCTGTGAATCCCGCCTTGGGAGGTTGCACGTGAGTGAGACCCGCTCAGGAGGGAGTGCTCCTGCGGCGCCCACGGTCCTGCGCATGGTCCTCGGCAAACGGCTCCGCCAGCTCCGGGAGCGGGCCGGGGTCTCGTTCGACGACGCGGCCCGCGCCATCGAGGTCACCGCACTGACGGTCCGCCGTATGGAGAAGGCCGAGGTCGGCCTCCGCATCCCCTACGTGAAGGAGTTGCTGCGCACCTACGGGGTCTCCGGCACCGAGATCGAGGGCTTCCTCTCCCTCGCCCGCGAGGCCAACCAGCCCGGCTGGTGGCACAAGTTCCGCGACGTGCTGCCCGAGTGGTTCAGCGCGTACGTGAGCCTGGAGAGCGAAGCCGCCGTCATCCGACTCTACGAACCCCAGTACGTGCCCGGCCTGTTGCAGACCCACGACTACGCGGCCGCCCTCATCCGGGTCGGCTTCCCCAACGCGAGCCCCGAGGAGGTCGAACGGCATGTCGCCCTGCGCCTGAGACGTCAGGACCTGCTGGTCAAACCCGAGGCGCCCGCCATCTGGGCCATCCTCGACGAGACCGTGCTGCGCCGCCCCGTGGGCGGACCCGAGGTGATGCGGGAGCAGATCGACCGGCTCGTCGAGGCGACGGAACGGCCCAAGATCAGGATCCAGATCATGCGGTTCGCGGCCGGGCCCCACCCCGGGGCGTACGGCCCCTTCCACTACTTCCGGTTCGGCTTCTCCGAACTCCCCGACATCGTCTACACCGAGGGTCTCGCGGGCGCCCAGTACGTCGACCAGCCCGTGGACGTCGTGACCTATCTGGAGGTCCTGGACCGGATGTCCGTGCAGGCGGAACCGGTGGCTCGGACCAGGGACATCCTGGCGGCACTACGCAAGGAGTTGTGACACATGGCAAGGACACCCGACGGCCCCGTCCACAGCGGCATGCCCGCTCCCGAACTCGGCGCGGAGGGCTGGCGCAAGCCGTGGAGCGGTACGAACGGCGGCTCCTGTGTGGAGGCCAAGCGGCTGCCCGACGGCCGGGTCGCGTTCCGGCAGTCCACCGATCCGGAGGGGCCCGCGCTCGTGTACTCGCGGGAGGAGATGGTGGCGTTCCTGGAGGGGGCGAAGGCGGGGGAGGCGGACTTTCTGATCGCCTGAGCCCATTGGGTGCGTTGTCGGGTGCGGGTCCGGTGGGGCTTCTCGCGCAGTTCCCCGCGCCCCTGAAAAGCAGGGGCTGCGCCCCGTGCTTTTCGGCCCCGCCGCCCGCGCGGATCACTACGCCCCCGCGGATCACTACGCCCGCACAACCGGACAACCCCCGCGCGCACTCCCGTCGCCCCCCGGCTCCGCCCAGACTGGGGGCACCTCCGGGCCGGGTGCCGGTCCCGGGAGGTCGACATCCGCCGCGTACCACCCGAAGGGGAGGGATGACACCGTCGCCCGCTCCCGCCCCCGCCCTCAGCCGGTACCGGACCCTGATCGTCGAGGGACACGAAGGACGCAGCCGCGCCCGTCTCGTCGCCGAGCTGGCGCACCTCGGGTTCGAGGTCCGGCGGTTGCCGTCCGCCCTGCACCACCTGGACCCCGCCCTGCCCTGCCGTGAACTCCTCGCCGGGCCCGGCCGCCTGGCCGTCGACGGCAACCTCATCGCGGAACTCGTCCACGGCCCGCTGCGCCGGGGCCGCTCCCGGGTCACCTGGATACAGGCCCTGGACCTGGCCGACGCCGTGGCCGAACGCGACGGAGCCATGCTCCACCTGACCACGCCCGAGGTCACGGAGGCGGCCACCGCCTACGCCCGGGTGTTCCGCACCCTCGCCCAGCACGTACCCGTGCTGACCGTCGATGTCGGCGAGCCCGGCGGCCCCATCCGTGCGCCCGCTGCTCGCTCGCACCAACTCTGGCGTGAAGCAGGGCAGTTGACGATAGGTTAGCGACGACCACGCGATGTGAGGCAGGAGAGTCCCCATGGCAGACGGCCACCCCACTCCCGATCAGGAAGCCCTGTCGAAGATCGACACCACGGTGCCGCACTCGGCTCGTATCTGGAACTACTGGATGGGCGGCAAGGACAACTACGAGGTCGACCGTGAGGCGGGCGACGCCTACCGCGAGATCGCCCCCAACATCGAGACGATGGCCCGCGCCTCCCGCGTCTACCTCATCCGTACGGTCACCTTCGTGGCCCGCGAGCGCGGGATCCGCCAGTTCCTGGACATCGGCACCGGCCTTCCGACCTACGACAACACCCACCAGGTCGCCCAGAAGGTCGCCCCCGAGTCCCGCATCGTCTACGTCGACAACGACCCGCTCGTCCTGCGGCACGCGCAGGCACTGCTCACCAGCACCCCCGAAGGGGTCACCGACTACGTCGACGCCGACCTGCACGACCCGGACACCATCCTCGAGGCCGCCGGCAAGATCCTCGACTTCGACAAGCCGGTGGCGCTGATGCTGATGGGCATCCTCGGCCATATCCAGGACTACGAGGAGGCCAAGGAGATCGTCCGCCGCCTCCAGGCCGCCCTGCCGTCCGGCAGCTACTTCGTCCACTACGACAGCACGGACACCGACGCCGAACTCAAGCGTGCCCAGGACGGCTACGACGACACCGGCGCCGTCCCCTACGTGCTGCGCAGCCCCCGCCAGCTGCACGCCTACTACGAGGGCCTGGAGCTGCTGGAGCCCGGCATCGTCTCCTGCCCGCTGTGGCGCCCGGAACCGGGCACCGCCCCGGAGCCGACGGACGTGTACGGGGGAGTGGCCTACAAGGCGTAGCGACACCGGTCGGCGCGCTCGGGACGGGCCGGCCGGTCCGGTCGGCGCCGGAGGGCGCGGAAACGGCCGTGTAGTCCGGGGCACTTCGGGTAGGCCCCCCGCTATGACCGGCCCCGCCGACTTCGACCGGCAGGTTCTCGACGCGGTGGAGAACCTGGTGCCGCTCTGGTTCTCGGCAGTGGAGGAGGTCACCCCGAGACTGTCCCCGAGACAGATACTGGCGCTGCGTGCGGTGCGCGGGGTGCCCGAGCTGAACCTGACCGGTCTGGCGGAAAGGCTCGGTGTCGGTCTGCCCACCGCCAGCCGGCTCTGCGACCGTCTCGAAGCGGCCGACCTGCTGCGGCGGTGTGCCCGGCTCGACGACCGGCGCGAGGTCCGCCTGGTGGTGACGGAGCGTGGACACCGGTTCCTCGCGGACGTCACCGAACACCTGTCGGTACGGCTCGGCGACGCCCTGGCGGCTCTGCCGCCGGCGGAACGCGCACGGGTGGAACAGGTGTTGCGGTCCCTGGGCGGAAGCCTCAGTTGAGGTGCGCCGTGGCGCGCCCCGCGGCACTGTGCACATGGCAGAGCAGCAGGCAGACGTCGTCCTCGTGTTCCTCGTCCAGCAGGGGGGCGAGCAACTGGTCGGCGGACTCCTGGAGGTCGTCGTCCAGGGTCCGCGACGGGAGCCCGCCGAGCGCCGTGGCCAGCTGTTCGATGCCCGGGTCGATGCCCAGGGCACGCCGCTCCACCAGCCCGTCCGTGTAGAGCGCCAGGGTCGACCCCGGCGGCAGTGGCACGGTGTGGTCGGCGATCTCCTGGTGCAGCGGGATGCCGAGCATCGCGCCGGGCTTGGCGTCCAGGATCCGCACGCTCCCGTCGGGCGAGCGCAGCACCGGCGGCGGATGGCCGGCGGCGGCCCAGGTGAGGGTGGGTTCGTGCGGATGGAACCGGGCGATGACGGCCGTGGCGTAGAGGTCGGGCTGCAGATGGTGCAGGAACAGATGGAGATGGGTGAGGAGCTGCCCGGGGGTCTTGCCGTCGACCGCGTACGCGCGCAGCGCGGTCCGCAGCTGGCTCATCATCACCGCCGCGCGCAGACCGTGCCCGGTGACGTCACCGATCACGGTGATCAGACTGCCGTCGGGCTGCCGGAAGGCGTCGTACCAGTCGCCGCCGATGTTCAGGCCCCGCGTCGCCGGCAGATAACGCGCGGCCAGCCGCAGCCCCGGTGTGGTGGGCAGCTCGGTGAGCAGGGCCCGTTGCAGGGTCTCGGCGATGTCGCGGTTGTGCTCGAAACGCCGGGCGTTCTCCAGCGCGACACCCGCCCGCCGGGCCAACTCGATCAGCATGAAGACGTCGTCGGCGTCCCACCGCTCGTCGTCGGGCGGTGACAGCGTCAGCACGCCCAGCGGCGCGCCCCGGGCCACCAGGGGCACGCACAGCAGCGGCCGGGTCGGGTCGAGCGCCGAGGGCGGGTGGTCGTCGACCCCGGGCAGCTCGCCGGGATGGTCGGCCGCGTACTGGGGACGCCCGCGGCGCGCCGCCACGACGGCCGCCGCCGGACGCGGGCCGCCACCGGTCACCTCGCCCTCCCCGTCGAACAGCCAGACGTCGGCGCTGCGGGCGTACCGGGGCACCAGCAGGGACGGCAGCAGACGCACGATCGCGTCCGGGTTGAGCGACGCGGTGAGCGCGGCGCTGGCGTCGGCGAGGAGCGTGAGTCTGCCGCGCGCGTTCTCGGCCTCCCTGCGGGCCTTCTGCTCGGCGGCGAACAGCTCGCGCTGCGCGCGCCCGGCCGCGTCCAGCTCGGCGTGCAGCGCGAGGACACCCTGGTTGGTCTGGTGCAGCTCCTCGCGGTGGAACGCGACCAGCGCCTCCTGCTCGTCGAGCTTCTCCAGCAGCAGTGCCGCGTCCTCGTCGGCCCCGAAGAGGGCCTCCGCGAGCGTCGTCGGATCACCGGACACATACTCGCTGTCCGGCAGCCGCACCTCCTCCGAGCAGGCGACCGTCAGCCGCCACGGCTGCCGGTACTCGCCCGGCCGCCCATTCGCCGACGTCACCTCGACCAGGAACCGGCAGCCACCGGGCCTCGGCGTGACGGCCCGCGCCGTCAGCAGCCACGCGCCGCCCTTGGTCAGGCACTGCCGCAGCTGCGCCGAGAGCACGGACACCAGCCGCGCCCGGTCGGTCGGCGACACCCCGTGCGCGGTGGCCAGCCGCGCGGTGGCGATACGCGCGCGGGCGGCGTCGGTGACGGAACGGACGGTCCAGGTACGGGTCATGGGAGGTGGTCCGGCGGGGAGGGGCTCAGTACGGCGACGGTGGTGTCGTCGCGGACCGGCCGGGCGGGGCTGCTCGCGTCGCGCACGATCACGGAGGCGATCACAGCGGGGTCGAGGGAGGTGCTGTGGGCGGCGGGCCCCGGGCTCCAGCGGCTGGGCAGACCGTCGCTGTGCAGCACGAGCAGGCGGTCGTCCCCCCAGGCCACCTCGTGCTGCGGAAGATGCGCGGCCCGGTGGGCGCCCACTATGCCGGGCCGGGACAGCAACGGCTGCCAGTCCGCGCCGACGCGCAGCCGCGCCCCGATGTTGCCGACCCCCGCGAACAGCAACCGGCCTGCGGCGAGGTCGAGTTGGGCGACGGCGACCGCCGCGCCCCGGGTGTCGCGCAGCGCGCCCTCCAGCCGCCGCAGCAGCTGCGCGGGAGGCAGTTCGGGCGCGCGGTAGAGCTGCTCCACGGCAGCCGAGGAGGCGCGGGCCGCCGCCAGACCGTGGCCCAGGCCGTCGGCCAGCATGAGGGTGGTGAGGCTGTCCGTCCGGACCCAGGCCCAGGCGTCGCCGCTGAACTCCGCCCCGGCGAAGGGGACGTTGACGCCTCCGGCCCGCACGGAGGGGGTGGGGGAGGGGGCCCGGCCCGCCCGGCGCGTCGGCCGGGCGCCGAGCCGGGCCAGGGCGATCGTGCCCCGGCCGACCGTGCTGTGCAGGTCGAAGTCGTCGGCGACCCGGCGACAGGTGCCGAGGCCCGCGCCGAGCGAGGACGTCGTCGAGTAGCCGTCGCGCAGCGCGCCCGCCACATCGCGCACCCCCGGCCCGTGGTCGATCGCCACGATCTGCACCATGGGGGCCGCGCCGTCCGCCCGGTCAGGGGCGGGGCGGGACACGACCTCCAGCAGTATCAGCCCGCCTCCGGCGTGCTTGAGCAGATTGGTCGCCAGCTCGGTGGCCACCAGCGCACACCCCGCGGTGCGGGCCGCGTCCAGCCCGGCCCGAGCCGCGGCCGCCTCGGCGGCCACCCGGGCGTCGCGCACCCGGGTCGAGTCGTGCACCGGAACCTCCCAGACGCGTGGCATCACCGCTCCTCGCGCGGGCGCGGCGCACCCGAAAGCCAGGACGTCACCGTCACCGAGGTGCCCGAGCCGGGCCGGCTGTCGATCGCGAACTCGTGGACCAGCCGCCGGGCGCCGCCCAGCCCCATCCCCAGTCCCTCGCCGGAGGTGTAGCCGTCGATGAGGGCCTGGTCGAGGTCGGCGATGCCGGGCCCCTCGTCGCTGAACGTCAGCCGCAGCCCTCGGGCGCCGCCCTTGTCCACGGGCTCGCACTCCATCTGGCCCCCGCCACCGTGGACCAGGGTGTTGCGGGCCAGCTCGCTGGCCGCGGTGACCAGTTTGGTCTGGTCGACCAGACCGAAGCCGAGCTGGGCGGCCGCCTGCCGCACATGCTGACGTACCCACACCAGATCGAGATCCGAGTGGATCGGCAGGCAGGCGGAGATGCCGCCGGCGGTCTGCATCACGGACTCTCCTGGCGGGCGGGGACGCGGCGGGGGAAGGTCGGGTCCGTTTCGCCGAGGAGGCGCAGCGCGTCCTCGGTGCTGAGCGCGGTGCGGAGCCCCGGCAGGGTCAGACCCAGCTCCACCAGCGTGATCGCCACGGCCGGACGCATCCCGGCCACGACCGTCCCGGCGGCGAGCAGACTCGTCTGGGCGGCGATGTCGCCGAGCACCCTGCCGAGGAAGGAGTCGACCATCTCCACACCGGACAGGTCGATCACCACCCCCGTGGCACCGCTGCGCGCGACCGTGTCGCTGATGTCCTCCTGGAGCTGCTCGGCCGCCCCGTCGTGCAGATCGCCCTGGAGCGACACCAGGAGCACGTTGCCGAGTTTGAGCACGGGCACGGGCGCCCCGTACGCGGACGGGCCGCCGTACGCGGCGAAGAGCTCGCCGCTCACCTGTGCCCCGAACCGGCGCCGTCGCGGGACACGATGTCCGTGCCCAGCTGCCCGAGCGCGTAGGCCAGGGCGTCCGCGAGGCTCGTGCGGGTCAGCACCGAGCTGAGGTCGATGCCCAGATGGACGATGGTCTGCGCGATCGGCGGCCGGATGCCGGAGACGATGCACTCGGCGCCCATCAGCCGGGCCGCCGCCACGGTCTTCATCAGGTGCTGCGCCACCAGCGAGTCCACGGTGGGCACCCCGGTGATGTCGAGGATGGCGAACCGGGCGTGCTGTTCGACGATGGAGTCGAGGAGCCGCTCCATCACCACCTGGCTGCGGGCGCTGTCCAGCGTGCCGATCAGGGGGACGGCGACGATGCCCTCCCACAGTTTGATCACCGGGGTGGCGACCTCCATCAGCTGCAGCCGCTGCCGGTGGATGAGCTCCTCGCCCTCGTTGAGCGCCGTTTCCAGCACCACCAGGCGCAGAGTGCCCATCAGCACCGTCAGGGTCGTGGTGCACTCCCGCAGGTGCGCCGCCGGCGCCGCGGCGAACTCGGCCAGCAGCAGATCGGTCACGGGCGGCCGCAGCGCGTCCACCTCGGCGGAGATCTGGGTGACCGTGGAGCCGGCCCGCGCCCGGGCGGCGGCCGTCCGCGCCAGCTGCTCCCGGACGACGTGGAAGCCGCCGGACTCCGCGTCCTCCACGCTCTCCGCGGCGGCCACGGCGGCGAGCGCGTCCACCACGGCCCGGCCCGCCTCCACCGCCTCGTCGCGGGAGTGGGTGAAGACGGTGCGGAACAGCGCGGCGTCGGCCCAGCGCTGGGCGATCTGTTCCTGGCGGTCGCGCAGGAAGCGCGCCACCTCCTGCGTCGGTGTCAACTGCCGGTCTGCCGTGTCCTGTTCCGGCACGGGTGTCTCCTTACTCGCTGGGGCGCCTCCCCGCTCCGGGGAACGACTGCTGGTCGGTTCATCGGTGTGGCCGGTCGTCGGCACCCCCTCGGCCGAACCAGTCGAGACAGACCACGAGCGCGTCGTCGTCCGCCACGGGTGTGCCGCGGTGACCGGAGAGCTCCCTGAGCACCGCGCCGGGGACGTCGGCGGCGGGCAGCAGCCGGGTGGCGTTGATCGCCCGGGCCAGCGCCCGGTCCCCGTACGCCTCCCCGCCGGGTGTGGCGACGGAGTAGACCCCGTCGCTGACGAAGACCAGCCGGTCGCCCGGTTCGAGCCGCACCTCCTGGGCGAGGTACTCGGTCTCCTCGAACATGCCCAGCGGCAGCTGTGCCTCCAGGTCGACGGCGGCAACGCTCCGGTCGCGCAGCAGCAGCATCCGAGGCGAGCCCGCGTCGACGATCTGCAGGTGTCCGGTGACCAGGTCCAGGTCCAGCAGGAGCACCGACAGGTGCTGGGCCCCGCCGTACTGGGCGTGGACGGCCTGGTCGGCGAGGGCCGCCTGCTCGGCGATGGAGACGCCGGCCCGGCGGGCGTTGCGCAGCGCGTTGATCCCCAGCTGGGTCAGCAGGGACGCCTCGATGCCCTCGCCCATGCCGTTGGTGATGTACAGCATCAGGTGATCGGCGTCGGCGGACCAGTCGAAGTTGTCGCCGAAGATGGCGTAGGCGGGCTCCAGTTGGCCGCCGAGCGCGTACTCGGCACGGGTGGAGGAGCGGCCCGGCAGCAGCTGCCACTGCATCTCCGCCGCCAGGGTCAGCCGGCTGGAGCGGCGTGCCCGGAGGTACACGTCGGTGTCGCGCTCCGCGACCACCAGCTCGTGTCCCAGCACCTGGGCGAGCTCGGTCAGTTCGGCGAGGCATTCCCCGGCGTGCGCGGCGGACGGCAGCGTCAGCCGCAGCACGCCCAGCCGGTCACCGCGCACGGTGACCGGCAGATGGAGCCGCACCTGGTCGTCACCGTGTTTCTCGACGTACGGCTCCTGCGCCCCGAACGCCCGGCCGGCCGGGCCGTCGTGCATGGGCAGGGAGTCCGGTGGGTCCGGGCGCGTGGACGCCGGCCGGAGCACGGTGAGCGAGTAGTCGGCCAGGTAGAGCTCGACGTCCCGGGCCGACCAGTGGTCGGCCAGTACGTCTCTCAGAGCGTCCACCAGGTGGTGCGGAGCAGCGGAACGAAGGGCTCGTTCGGCTGCCACGAATCTGTTCACGATGTCGGATACGCCATTCTTGCCAGAGCTGACAGTGTTCGAGATGCCTGGAAGAGTGGGCCTGTGACTTCCTCCTCCAACCCGCGGCCGGACGAGGTGGCGCGTGTGACCTCCGAGGCGGCAGAGTTGCTGGAAGTCGTGTGGGGACGCGCCTCGACGGCACCGGTGTCCGCCTCCCAGCTCCGCGTGCTGTTCATCCTGGAGCACAACGACGGGATCAACCTGCGGATGCTCGCCGACGCCCTCGGCTCCACGCCGCCCTCCACCAGCCGGCTGTGCGACCGGCTGGAGGCGGTGGGCTTCGTCGAGCGCCACGCCAGCGCGGCCAGCAGGCGCGAGCTGTGTCTGCGGCTGAGCCGGCGCGGGCGGTCGTACCTCGTGGACCTGCGCGCCCGACGTGAACGCGCCCTGCGGTCCGTGCTGGAGCAGATGCCGGCCGCGAAGCGGACCGCGCTGGTGGAGGGGCTGGAGGCGTTCTGCGACGCCGCGGCGGCGCAGTTCCACGAGGGCGACGCCACGGACGCGCGGAGCGCCTGACCGCCGCCGACCCGGTTCCGGTTCGACAGCCTCATTCCAACCCTTCCCACTCTCGGCCCCCGGCTCACTCTGTTGCCTTCCGGCCATAGTTGTCAAACGACAACCATTGGCCATGGGTGCGTGCCGCCGCGCCGACGGGGAGAGCCAAGCGGCGCTGCCCGTCGGCGCGTTGACGGTGACGGCTACTCCTGTGCCGGCGGCTCGTCCGGAAGCGGGGCGACCTGCCCGGAGTCCACGGCGGCCAGTGCCTCGTCCACGCTGTCCACCGTGGTCACGGTGAGACTGACGCCGGTGAGGTCGAGTATGCGTCGCACGGCCGGAGCCGGGGCGATCACATACACACCGCCCGGGATCTTCCGCACCTCCTGATACGTCCGCAGGATGATGTTCATACCGGACGAGTCCATGAAGGGGACGGCCGACACGTCCAGCAGGAAATGCCGTCGGCCGTGCCGCAACTGGTTCGCCAGGTGATGCTGCAGCTCGGTCGCCGTGTCGATGTCCAGTTCCCCTTCGATCGTGAGCAGCACGGCGTCGTCCCGGGGCAGATCGACCTTGATCGACAGGGGGTTGTGGGCAACGGACACGAGAGCCTCCAAGAGAGCCGACCGGGGTGGGTGCCCCGGTTCACGGATTCGACGCATCGCCCGGCGATGCGCCCGTGCGCATACCCGCGAATCGTGCGGGCACACGGGCCCCGATCAGGCGACTCCGGGTTCCAGCAGGCCCGCGCGCAGCCGCTTGATGATGCGGCTGATCAGCCGCGACACATGCATCTGGGACACCCCGAGCTGCTCGGCGATCTGCGACTGGGTCTGCTCCTCCACGAACCGCAGATGCAGGATCCGCCGCTCACGCTCGTCGAGTTCGGCGATCAGCGGCGCCAGCGAGTGGAAGTCCTCCACGAGTTGCATCGCGTGGTCCTCCTCGCCGATGAGGTCGCCCAGCACGGTGTCGCCGTCCTCGCCGCCGTCGGAGGTGAGCGCCGCGTCGAGCGAGGAGGTGTTGTAGCCGTTGGACGCCTTGCGCGCCTCGATGACCTCCTCCTCGGACAGCGACATCAGCTCCGACAGCTCACGCGTCGTCGGCATCCGGCCCAGCCGGGACTGCAGCTCGTCCGTCGCGCGGGCCAGCTCCACCCGCGCCTCCTGCAGCCGCCGTGGTACGTGCACCGCCCAGCTGGTGTCCCGGAAGAACCGCTTGATCTCGCCGACGATGTACGGGACGGCGAACGTGGTGAACTCCACCTCCCGGGACAGCTCGAACCGGTCGATGGCCTTGATCAGCCCGATGGTCCCGACCTGGACGATGTCCTCCAGTGAGTCCTCACGCCCGCGGAAACGCGAGGCCGCGTACCGGACGAGCGAGAGGTTCATCTCGATGAGCGTGTTGCGTACGTATTGATAGGTATGGGTGCCTTCTTCCAGCATGGCCAGCCGGTCGAAGAACTGCCGGGACATCTCCCGCGCGTCCTTGGGCCTCACCTGCGACGGGTCCTCGATCAGGGGCAGGTCCACCCCGTCCGCCATGACCCTCCCCCGTGCCGTGGCCGTTGTACGTGCCGTCACGGCTGCCATGCTGTCCACCCCTCTCGCCCGAAGCGTTGTTGCCATCCCACGCTTGCCCCGCGAGCCGCGTCTCAGTCCACCGAATTCGTGAAAGGGACCGTGGCGCTTCCCACTCTGGCCGGAAGTCGTCGCCGACCCGGGTGACGCGGACCACCGGCCTGGCGATCCGTCACCGAGAATGCGCGCACCGTTGTTTGCCCACCGGGTCGTGGGGCAAGCGGAGTTCCACGCCTCCGTAGTGGAGGCACCCCGGCGGAAGCGGTGTTCCGCGCACGGGCCTCGGCGCCCGCCCACCGCTCCCCGTCACAAGTCCCTGAAAGCGTCGTTCAGGAGCGATTTCCCATGCTGGTCAATGCGTCCGCACACGCCACAGACACCACCGTCCGCCCCGGTACCCCCGACAGGAGGACGCACGACGACGCCCCCGACACCGCCAACGACTTCGCCCGGCTCGCGGCGATGGACGAGGGACCCGAACGCGACCATGTCCGGGACGAACTCGTCCGCGCCTGGCTGCCCATGGCGCACCGCATCGCCGGCCGCTTCCGCAACCGCGGCGAGTCGCTCGAGGACCTGCGCCAGGTC
The DNA here is from genome assembly GCF_036322545.1 of Streptomyces sp. SP18BB07. Classification (NCBI taxonomy): domain Bacteria; kingdom Bacillati; phylum Actinomycetota; class Actinomycetes; order Kitasatosporales; family Streptomycetaceae; genus Streptomyces; species Streptomyces sp. SP18BB07. Next base: position 38,485 of record NZ_JAQYWT010000280.1, on the reverse strand, counting down.
GCCGCGATGGGCCTGGTCAAGGCGGTGGACCGCTACGAGCCCGAACGGGGGGCGTTCGAGAGCTACGCCGTGCCCACCATCACCGGAGAGATCAAGAGGCACTTCCGCGACCGGATGTGGACGCTCCGCGTCCCCCGGCGGGTGCAGGACCTCCGCAACAAGGTGCGCGTGGCGCGGCGCGAACTCAGCCAGACCTCCGGCGGCGCCGCCGAGCCCTCCGTCGCCGACATCGCCGCCCTCGCGGGTCTCACGGAGGAAGAGGTCCACGCCGGGATGGAGGCGCTCGACAGCTTCAGCGCGCTCTCGCTGGACGCCGAGATGGCCTCCGGCGACGACGGCTACAGCCTCGCCGACACCCTCGGCGCCCCCGACGCGGCGTACGACACCGTCGTGGACCGCGAGTCGGTCAAGGAAGGACTGCGCCGACTGCCCGAACGCGAGCGGGCCATCCTCTACATGCGCTTCTTCGAGGACATGACCCAGAACCGCATCGCCGACCGCCTCGGCATCTCCCAGATGCACGTCTCCCGCCTCATCAGCCGCAGCTGCGCACGCGTCCGCGAAGAGGCCCTCGGCCGCACCACGCCCTCCGTCTGACAACCCCCAGGAGCGAAACAGATGCTGATGCCCCACCCCGCGACCCTGCGCCGGCTCGTCGAGGAGTACGAGTCGGTCGTCGCCCACGAGGGCGAGCGAGGCGACCCGCAGAGCGCTCGCCGCGCGCAGGACCTGGCGTACACGTTGTGCGTGTCCACGGGCACCCGTGACGTCCGCCGGGCCCTGGACGCGGCGCGCGCCCAGCTCGCCGCCGCGCAGGCGACCGCGACCGCCGAGCTGTGCGGGAGCGGGACGACGGTCCCGGGAGATCTCGGCGGCCATGGTCCGGGCGGGAGCGGGTATGCGGCGCTTCATGAACACTGATGAACCCAGCTGTCCCGAGTCGTCGACCCCGCATCTGACATGACACCCATGGAACGCCACCCGCTCGTGCACCACGACACCGCTCCCGCGGCCGGGCCCCCCGCCCGGCCGCCGGGACCGCCGGTCGCGATCACCACCGCCGCGGCGGCCCGCCGTCATGTGCGGTCGTTCGTGGGGGAGCGGTGGCGTTCCTCCGCCGGCCCACCGACCGAGCAGTCGATGATCGACCTCATCCTCGTCGTCTCCGAACTGGTCACCAACGCGGTCCGGCACGGCGGCGGCATCGCCGGGTTCGACGTCGCCCTCACCCCCGAGGGTGTGCGGCTCCGCGTCCGCGACCACAGCGCCGCCGTGCCCGTGGGACTCCACGGGCCCGGCGTGCTGCCGCGCGCCCACGAGGGCAACGGCTACGGATGGCCGCTGATCAACAAGCTCTCCAGCCGGGTCGACGTCGAGCGCCGCGCGGCCGGCGGCAAGACCATCAGCGTGCTGGTGCCGCTGACCTGAGGCCGACCAGGACCGTCCCGAGGGCCTGCCCCAGGGCCCTCACCAGGGCAGGAAGACGTGGACGTCCTTGCCGTGGTCGTGCACCACCACGCTCACCTCTTCGCAGAGCGTCTGGATCAGATACCAGCCGATACCGCCGCCGCCCTTGCTGGGATGGAAGGGGCGCGGCGCGGGTGACGTCGTGCTCGTGTCCCCGACCGTCACATGCACACCGTCCAGGGTGCGCCGCATCGTCAGCTCGAACCGCCCCGGGGCGTACTGCACCGCGTTCGCGGCCAGTTCCGTGACCACCAGCAGGATGTCGTCCCAGTGCTCGACAGCGGCCGGCGGCGACGTGCGCGAGAGGACACCCAGGAACCCCTCCGCGGCCGTACGAGCCCCCGTCACGTCGCCGAGTTCTCCGTCGAAGGCGGCGTGGCTGTCGTAAATCTCCTCGGCAGGCAGTTTGTCGTCCCTACGTGGCTCTGTTGACATCTCGTCGTCCCCGGTTCGGCTTCTTGAGGCGGACGCGATGGCGCGTGCCTCTCCGACGCTCGTGTTTCCCGTGCGCAGAGCCGCTACGCGTGCGAAAGCGTAGGGATGTGTGGGGCCTTCGGGAAGACCGTGGCCTTCCGGAGCCCCCGGCCCGCGTCGGCGCTCTACCGGTCACCCGCCTCACCGTCCTCGGACGGCGTGCGGAAGACCAGCAGGGCGACGTCGTCGTCGTTGTCGACGGGACGGGCACGCTCCAGCAGCAGGTCGCAGAACACGTGCAGCGGCCGGTGCGCGAGGGCCGCCGCGTGCTGACGCAGCCGGGCCAGGCCCCGGTCGAGGGTGTGCCCCGGCGACTCGATCAGACCGTCCGTGTAGAGCACCAGCGTGGACTTCGGCGGCAGCGGGGTGAGCGTGTCCGTGCGGGCCCGGGTCAGTCCGGTGCCGAGCAGGTGGTCGTGCTCCTCGTCCAGGAACCGGGACCTGCCGTCGTGGGTGATCAGCAGCGGCGGCGGATGCCCCGCGTTGGTCCACCGCAGGGCCCAGGTGTCGTCGCCGCGCTCGACCCGGCCGAAGATCAGCGTCGCCATGGACGCCTCGGTCACGTTCACCACGGCTCGGTCCAGCCGCTCCACGATCATGCTCGGCGGCTCCTCCAGCGCCCAGGCGTAGGCCCGCAGCATGTTGCGGACCTGCGCCATCCCGGCCGCCGCGTCGATGTTGTGTCCGACGACGTCCCCGATGGCCACCGCCGTGGACCCGTCGGCCAGCGGGAACGCGTCGTACCAGTCGCCGCCGACCTGGGAGGACTTCGACGCCGACTCGTAGCGCGCGGCCATCCGCAGCCCCGGCACCTCCGGCATCTGGGGCAGCAGATGGCGCTGCATGGTCTCCGCGATGTGCCGCTGCCGCTGGTACAGGCGCGCGTTCTCCAGTGCCAGCCCGGCCCGGCGGGCGATGTCGTCCAACAGGGACAGCTCCGCGTCGGTGAAGGCCCCCGGCCGTTCGCTCAGGCCCAGGGTGAGAGCGCCGAGCACCGCGCGCGGCCCCCGGATGGGCGCGATGGCCGCCGAGCGCAGCCCGGTCTCCTTGAACAGCCTCTGCTGGGCGACCGTGATCCCCGAGTCCGCCGGGCCCTGGTAGGTCTCCGGCCCGGCCAGGGTCGACGCCGCGCCGCGCAGCGCCCGGGACAGCGGCATCAGCGACTCCTCGTGCACCGGCGGGAGCGGGCCCTCCAACTCCTCGCGCCGGACCACCACACCGTCGCGGTGGGTCGCCACCGTGGTCCGCCAGACGTCGTCGCTCTCGGTGATCAGGTCCACGATGGCCCAGTCCGCCAGCCGAGGCACGACCAGCCGCACCAGGCGGGCCACCGCCTCCTCGGCGTCCAGGGTGGAGCTCAGCCGGGTCGTCGTCTCGGCGAGCAGCGCCAGCCGGTCCAGCTGCGACATGGCCGACGGCTCGCCCTCCGGCACGACGCCGGCCTCCGGGGCGCCCTCGTAGAAGAGCACGGCCGCGCCGGTCGCGGGCCCGTCGAGCCGGCACGGGGTGACCAGCCACGTCACCGGCAGCAGCGTGCCGTCGCCGCGCAGGAACCACTCCAGGTCCCCGCTGCCCGTGCGGCCGCTGAGGAACGCGCGCATCATCGAGCACGCGGCCCGCGGCACGGTGTGCCCGAGCAGGTCCCGGTGCAGCAGCTCGTGGGCGTCCTGCCCGATGAGGCCCTCGGCCGGGCGGCCGAGCAGCTCCTCGGCCCGGGGATTCACCGCGACGACGAGGCCGTTGTCGTCCACCACGTACATACCGGCGTGCAGGAGGTCGGGCAGCCCGTCCGATGAACGCACCGCCGGTCCCGGCGGCCGCCGATCGGTGTGATCCGGACTCCACGCGCTCATGTTGGGGGCTCCTCCGACTCCGGTCCCGGTCGAGGACAGGACGGTCGTAGACGTAGACGGACGGTTCCGTCGTGTGTGTTGCACGCATTACCCCGTCCCCGACGACCTACGCGCACGAGGTCCCGGACCGCAGGTGGGAGCGGGTGCCGGGGCCCCGGGCGCCGTCCCGCGCGGTGCACGGACGGCGATCCCCCGGACACGGTTCGCGCACCGCGCCCAGGATGTCAGGCCTGGGTGTGCCGTACGCAGGCCGCGACGACCTCCCGCAGACTTCCCGTCCGGGCCATCACCTCGCGCTGCACCCGGGCTCCGTTGCCGCGCCCCGTCAGCTCGGCGACGGCGTCCCGGGCCAGGTCGGCGTCCCCGTGGTCGACGAGGGCCTCCTCGACGTGGTGGAGCAGCGAGCGGACGACGTCCAGGGCAGGCCTGGGCCGCATCGTGACGGGGTCCAGGAGGTTCTCCGACAACCCGGAGCGGGCGGCCCGCCAGGTGGCCAGCCGCAGCAGCCCGGCACTGTGGCCGAGCGGCTCCACGCCGGCCCGCCACTCACGGGCCGCGGTCTCCACGAGCCCCCGGGCGAGGGCGGCGACGAGGACGGCGGTGTCGGGGTGCAGACAGACGTCCGCGACGCGGATCTCGACGGTCGGATACCGCTGGGACAGCCGCGCGTCGAAGTAGATCATGCCCTCGTCGCGTACGACCCCCGTGGCGATCAGGTCCGTGACGCACTGGTGGTACCGCTCGGCCGAGCCGAACAGGTCCGTCGGCCCGGCCATCGGCCACATGTCCCACACCTGGCTGCGGTAGCTGGCGTACCGACTGTCGTGTCCCTGCCAAAAGGGGGAGTTCGCGCTCAGCGCCGTCAGCACGGAGAGCCACGGCCGCATCCGGTCCAGGACGGCCACGCCCTCGTCGTCGGACTCGACGGACACATGAACATGGCAGCCGCAGACCAGCTGCACCTGCGTGTGCAGACCGAACTCCCGCGCCATCCACCGGTACCGGCTGTTCATGGTGATCGTCGGACTCACCGGCAGCGGCGACGTCGCCAGCGCCGCGACGGCGCTGCCGAGCCCCTCGGCATGGCGGGCCGCGTCCTTGCGGCAGCGGACGATCTCGGCACCCAGATCCGTCATCGAGGACTGCGGGTGCGTGGCGAACTCCACCTGCTCGTCGTGCAGCTCCTTCTCGAACACGTCCTGGTCCGTGCCCTCCAGGGCGACCCGCGCGAGCACCGCCGCGGCCCGCGCCTGGGGCTCGCCGGTCTCAGGGTCGACCAGGAGAAGTTCCTCTTCCACTCCGACGGTACGCACGTCATCCGGCCCTTCTGCGCTAGGTGGTGAGAGCCGTGTGCCCTCGGACGACGCCGGGACACCTCACCGGACGGCGTACGGACCGTACCCGTGTACGCGGCGACGGCCCGGGTACCCGTGCGGCGCTTCGGGAGCCGCGCCCGGCAGGCGCGGAACCCCAGTCCACGACACGGAGGAGGAGAACGTGACCAGCACCACCGAGACGGGCCGCGTCACCGGTACCGCCGACAAGGACTACAACCTGATCTGGTACGTCGAGGCCTGCCTGAACAACGCGCTGCGCCTCGAGTCGTACATCGAGGACGCGGAGCGGGAGAAGGACACCGAGGTGGTCGAGCTGTTCCGCAAGGCACAGGCCGACAGCCGCAAGGGCGCCGACTTCGGCAAGGAACTCCTGCGCCGGCGTCTGGGCGACTGACGGCGCTCCCGGGCCGCGCGCGGTCCGGGAGAACATCGCACGCTCCGTCCCCGGCACAGCGCCATTGTGGGCACGGCCCTGGCCGTCACGCGAACGGAGACGGGCCGTCACGCGAACCGGGGGACGGGGCTGTCGTGCGAACCGGGGGACGAGAACGACAAAGGCAAGGAGGTCCAGTCCTCCTTGCCTGTCTCAACGTATAGCGCACCGGGGGGCTTGCGGCAAGACCCTCCCCGTGCCGCAGAATCGCCGACCGAAGCGAGAAGCAGCGGCGAATCGGCGCACATGGGGGTTGAGATGATCGACGTGATCGTCGTCGGGGGCGGACCGACGGGGCTGATGCTGGCGAGCGAGTTGCGGCTGGCCGACGTGGGCACGGTCGTGCTGGAGAGGCTGACCGAGCCGACCGGGGAGTCCCGGGGACAGGGCCTGCACGCGCGCAGTGTCGAGGTGATGGACCAGCGAGGTCTGCTGGAGCGGTTCCTCGAGGTCAGCGAGAAGTTCCGGGTAGGCGGCCTCTTCGGCGGCATCATGAAGCCCTGGCCGGAGAGCCTGGACACGGCACACGCGTACGGGGTCGCCACCCCGCAGCCGGTCACCGAGCGCATCCTCCAGGAGCGCGCCCTGGAACTCGGCACCGACATCCGGCGCGGCAGCGAACTGGTGGGACTCGACCAGGACGCGGACGGTGTGACCGCCGAACTGGCGGACGGCACGCGGTTGCGCGCCCGCTATCTCGTCGGCTGCGACGGGGGCCGCAGCGTGGTGCGCAAACTCCTCGGCGTCGGCTTCCCCGGCGAGCCCGCCACCGTCGAGACCCTGCTGGGCGAGATGGGGGCGACCGAGGACCCGGCGACGATCGCCGCGGTCGTCGAGGAGGTCCGCAGGACCCAACTGCGGTTCGGCCTCGCCCCTCTCGGGGACGGGAACTACCGCGTGCTCGTACCCGCCGAGGGGGTGGCCGAGGACCGTACGACCCCACCGACCCTGGACGAGTTCAAACAGCGGCTACGGGATTTCGCGGGCACCGACTTCGGTGTCCACTCCCCGCGCTGGCTCTCCCGGTTCGGCGACGCCACCCGGCAGGCCGAGCAGTACCGGGTCGGCCGGGTGCTGCTGGCCGGCGACGCGGCGCACATCCACCCGCCGACCGGCGGCCAGGGGCTCAACCTCGGTGTGCAGGACGCCTTCAACCTGGGCTGGAAGCTGGCCGCCGAGGTCAACGGCTGGGCGCCGGAAGGGCTGTTGGACACCTACCACGCCGAACGGCACCCGGTCGCGGCCCGCGTGCTGGTCAACACCCGCGCGCAGATCACCCTGCTGGGGTCCGAGCCGGGTCCGACCGCGCTGCGTGAACTGCTCTCGAAGCTGATGGACTTCGAGGAGGTGAACCGGTACGTGACCGGGATGATCACCGGGGTCGACGTCCGCTACGACCTCGGCGACGGTCACGAGCTGCTCGGCCGGCGGATGCGGGACCTGCGGCTGAAGCGGGGGCGCCTGTACGAGCTGATGCACGACGGTCGCGGCCTGCTGCTCGACCGGAGCGGCACGCTCTCGGTGGAGGGCTGGGCGGACCGGGTCGACCACGTCGTCGACGCCGCCGAGGGCCTGGACGCGCCCGCGGTCCTCCTGCGGCCCGACGGCCACGTGGCGTGGGCCGGCGAGGACCAGCGGGAACTGCTCGACGCACTCGCTCGGTGGTTCGGGGCCGGGCAGCCGGCGGCGCGCGGAACGCTGCGATGACCCCGGCCCCCGAAGTCCGTCCCTTCCGGCCCGAGGATCTCGACGCCGTCCACGACATCTGCGTCCGCACCGCCCACAACGGCGGCGACAGCCGTCCCCACTACGCGGACCCCGACGTCTTCCCGGCAACCTTCGCCACCCCCTACGCCCGGCTGGAACCGGAGCTGACCTTCGTCCTGGACGACGGCCGCGGCCGAGCGGTCGGCTACATCCTCGGCACCGCGGACACCCCCGCCTTCGTCGAGGCCTTCCGCAGGCAGTGGCTGCCGCTGGTGAGCGAGCGCTTCCCGCCGCCGGTCGGCCCGACGACCACGCCCGACGCGGAGATCGTCCGGCTGCTGCACCACCCCGAGCGCATGCTCCTGCCCGAACTCGCCCCCTATCCCGCCCACTTGCACATCGACCTGCTCCCCGCCTGGCAGGGCAGGGGCCACGGCCGGGCCCTCATGCGCACCTTCCTCCGTGCCCTGCGCACCGGCGGGGTCCCGGCCGTCCACCTCTCCATGCTCACCAGCAACACACCGGCCCGCGCCTTCTACGACCGCCTGGGCTTCCACGAGATCAAGGTCCCGGACCCCGGCCCGGTGACCTACCTCGGCCGCACGACACGGGAGTGACAGCCCGGCCACGACACCGGTCCACGCCCGGCCGCGAGGCCGACAGGAGGTTCGGCATGGGTCGTCCGGGTCCGAAGATTCCGCCGTTGTCAGTGGCCGATGCCCAGCGGGCCGTGCTGGTCACGCCGGCTACGGGTCGCTTCGGCCACGGTCCGCACCCGAGGGCGGCGCAGAGGCCCGGCCTCGCGGTCCTCCTAACCGCCGTCCGGTCATCCCAAGGACGCCCGTGCGGGTCCGTGAAGCCGCCATTCGTAAGCGCACTGCCAAAGCCGTGTGCGGCTTCGCGCTCTGCGGTGCCCTTGCCACGCCCGCGGTCATCGAAGCGGCCTCGGTCGTGGCCGAGAGCGGACAGACCCAGGTCGACGCGGAACAGAATGGTGAAGAAGCCGAAGAAGCCGAAGAAGGTGCACTAGCCCCGGTGCCGCTCGTCACTGTCCCACCAGGGCTTCCTCCGGCGCGGGATCGTCCCGAACTGGTCACGCCCAGCGTGCGCACCTCAACACCCTTTGGGGCGGGCCCGCACCAGACCCGCGTGCCCGGTGGCGACCGCGTGGATGCCTGGGTCGGGGCCGAGATGCCGCCCGCGAGGGACACTTCGGCTCTCCGCTGGGACAACTGATGTGCCCTCAGGTGTCCGGCGTGCGGCTGCCGTGCTCCTCGCGTGTCCGTCGGCGAGCGCGCAGCAGCACCCCCAGAGTGCTCGCCACCGGCGGGGACGCCGAACCGCGCAACAGCCGGGCGCCGCGGGCCGACGCCGCGTCCGCGGTCAGCAACTCGATCCTGATGACCGACTCCAGGAGCACCCCGCCGGGACCCTTCCCGAGGACGGGCAGTTCGCCGGCCGCTCGCAGACAGACGCGGGCCGCCTCGACCTGGTCCTCCACCAACTCCCGTACGCCCGCCGACTCCCGGCCCGCCACGAGGTCCTCGACCGTGACCGAGAAGCGTGCCAGCGTCTCGGCCGGGATGCCCAGGCGGCCCTCCGGCAGGTCCTCGGCAAGGTCGTTGACGAAGTCCAGCCGCTGGCTGCCCTCCATGAGCGTGCGGCAGGCCGCCCGGTACCGTCCGTCGTCGGACTCGGGGCCCAGCAACGACGCGATCAGCATGAAGGCGGGCAGCGAATAGGCGTCCACGTAGGCCTGGTAGTCGGCCTCGGTGGCGAAGCCGGTGAATTCCAGATCGGTGGTGGCGGTGGACAGATACTCCTCGACCGTCTCCCGCAGCCGTGGATACGCCGCCGTGGTGTGCAGCAGAGCGCGGATCAGCGGATCGTCGCTCGTCCGGGTGTCCAGCGCCTTGCGCACCTCCTGCTCCCACGCAGCCCACGCCGCGACCCGCTGCGGCTTCGGGCCGGTGTCCAGCAGATCGTCCCCGTGGTGCATCACCGCCGTCGCCACCACTACATGGGGCAGCAGCCGCCGTGGCAGCAGGAGTCGAGCAGCGAGATACGAGGTGCGCCGGGCCCGTGCCACCAACTCCCGCTGCTCGTCGTAGTTTTTCCGCAACCCCGGCTCCCGGACCCCCGCCGCGTCCAGACTCCGTTTCCACACGCTCATGTGTTGATCGTAGAGAACGCGGAGCCTCGTGATCGCCCGCGCCCGTCCCGGCTCCCTCCGCGTCAACTCTGGCGCGTGATGCTCACCTGCACGGTCAGGGTGCCTCTGTTGTCCTCGGAGCAGGCGCCGGCGGCGTCGTTCATGCCCAGGTGCAGCGTGCCGTTCCCGGTGGCCTTGAAGGCCACCTTCCGTCCGACGGTGTGGACGGGGAACTTCCTGTCGCCCGTGAGGACCGCGAGGAGCGTGCCGAACGGGGCCGCGGCCTTGACCTTGCAGTCCTTCGCACCGTCCAGCGACGCGTCGGTGGCCGCGTCGTAGCCGGCCGGTCCGGTCATGGGGATGTTGCGGTGGTCGACCGTCCACTCGCCCGAGACGAAGCGCACCGCAACCCGGTCGCCCCGCCGGATGGTGACTCCGGTGACCGGCTGCCAACCCGTCGCCGACTGGACGACGTGACTGACGGTCGTGGTCGTCGCTTCCTCGTCGAACGGCAGCACTCCGGCCAGGAACAGACCGCCCACGGCGGCCGCCGGCGTCACCGCTGTGGCGGCCAGGGCCCACCACAGCGGCTTCCGTCGCGCCGACCGCAGTGCCCCGCCGCTCGCCGACGGCCCGGTGCGGTTCGCCGTCGGCGCGGTCCGCCCGGCCCGGACGGGGCGCTCATGGCCGCTGGTCACGGTGTCCGCGTAGGCCGCGGGGTCCGACGGCCGGGGGACACGCACCGTGGCCGAGGGCAGCGGGCCCGCATCCGACTCGCCCTCCGCCACACGCCGCAGCGCGGTCCGCGCCGCGGCGGCCGAGGGGCGATCCCCGGGCGCCTTGCGCAGCAGCGCCTCGACGACCGGTCGCAGCGGGCCCAATTGTTCCGGCAGGTCGGGTTCCTCGTAGGCGACCGCGTGCAGCGTCGCGGGTCCTCCCTGCCTGCGGAAGGGTGACCGGCCGCAGCAGACCGTCGCGAGGGTCGCACCCAGCGACCACAGGTCGGAGGGCGGTCCGCTCTCCGCCCCCGTCACCCGCTCGGGCGCCATGGACTCCAGGGACCCGACCAGTTGGCCGGTGCCGGTGAGGAACTCGCCGTCGTCCAGGGCGGCGATACCGAAGTCGGTGAGGACGGCGTCGCCGTCGCGGCGCAGGAGGACGTTGGCGGGCTTGACGTCACGGTGCAGGGCGCCGGCCGCGTGCACCGCCTCCAGCGCGTCCACCAGCTGCAGCCCGAGGATCGCCGTGTGGCGTGGGGTGAGCGGGCCGGCCTCGGCGATCCGGTGGGCCAGGGAGGGGCCCCCGACGAGTTCCATGACGATCCACAGCCGGTCCTCCGACTCGACCAGGTCATGGACACCGACCACGTGCGGGTGCGGCACGCGGGCAACCGCGCGCGCCTCGCGGACCGCCCGGCGCATCCGGACACGGTGCTCGTCGTCGCCCTGGGTGAGCAGATGCAATTCCTTGGCGGCGACCGGACGGTCCAGCAACCGGTCGTGGGCGCGCCAGACCCGTGCCCATACCACCCCTGCCGAGCATCTCGTGGAGCAGATACCGGTCGGCGATCAGCCGTTCCGTGCCGCGCCGCGCACGCGTCGCCGTCTGGTCGTCGTCCTCGCCGGGTGCCATGTGCTCTCTCACGGTTCCTTCCCGGCGGGCGGGCCGCGCCGGTCATCGCTCGTTCGGTCGTTCGTCATTTGTTCGAACCGCGCCGAGCGTAGCGGAGCACGTGGTGGTACGTCGGTCGCCAACTGCCGTGTGCCGCAGAGGATTTGCCGCGAGGAACGCGAGAAGGGGAGCCGCCCCGACCCTCGGTCGTGGCGGCTCCCCGGCCCCTCGGCGTGAGGCTGTTACTTCTGCTTCCACGCCCAGTGCAGCCGGTCGAGGCCGCTCTGGTTGTTGACCTTCAGGCTGAGGCGGGTGCCGGTGCCCTGGAGGGTGGTGAGGGAGTAGGTGTCACCGTTGCGCAGACCCGGCCAGTAGACCGAGCCCAGGCGCAGCTCCCGGATGATGTCGGTCGCGGCCTGGATGTAGGCGACCTCGTTGGAGCCGTTGACCGGGCCGTTGTAGTCCAGACCGGTGGTCATGGAGGCGCCGAACTCGTCCAGGATCGTGCGCGAGGCGCAGGTGCCGATGCGCTCCTTGAAGTCCGCCTTCCACTGGTCGACGCTGGTCCAGTCGGTGTGCCAGAAGCCGTAGTTGTGCAGGGCGATCCGGGTGCCGTCGAGCCGGCTGTCGGCGCAGATCGGCTTGACGTCCTCGCTGTACTTGTAACCGCCGATGAGGACCCGGTCGCGGGGGATCGAGCGGTGGGTGGCCAGCCAGCGCGCGGCCACGTCGCGCCACTCCTGCGAGGTGTAGCCGAACGGCTCGTTCATCGGCTCGAAGTACACCTTGCCGTTACGGCCGTACGCGGAGGTGATCCGTGCCCACATACGGTCCCAGGAGGCCTGGTCGTCGATCTTGCCGTCCTTGGCGTTGTCGGCCTCCCAGTAGCCCAGGACGACCTTGAAGCCCTTGGCGGTGGCGGCGTCGATCGCGGCCCGGTACGACTTCCAGAACGAGCCGTTCACGGAGGTGGGGTTCACCGGCAGGCGGACCGTGTTGGCGCCCAGCTCGGCGAACCCGCTGACGATCGCCCGGGACTTGGCGTACGTCGTGGCGTAGTTGTCGCCGGTGGACAGGCCGGAGGGCACGACCGCGTCGTCGGCGTAGTTGTCGCGCGGGTCGGCCCAGTTGACACCGCGGAAGTCACTGACCGGCGGCGGTGAGGCGTGGCGGGAGGCGGGAGCGGCGGACGCGGGGGAGGCGAGGACTCCGCCGAAGGCCGTGACACCGGCCAGCGCTGCCGCGAGGCAGGCTGTCCCGCGATGGTTCTTTCGTGGCACCAGATCCCTTTCTGCGCAGTTGCGTCCGCGAAACCCGGCTGCGCAGGTCGGCGGCTCTGTAGCTCCCGCAACGTAGAAGAGATCTCGAACAGAGGTCAACACATCTGCACACCAAATTTCATCAAGAACAGAGAATCACTGGCTGCCGAAGGCCAGTTGGGAGCCCGTGAGCCGGACCCGGATGCCGTCCTCCTCCACGCGTACGTCCCGCAGCCGCACGTTCCCGCGCTCCGGTTCCGGCAGTTCGAAGGAGAGGGCCAGCCGGTCGGCGAGCACCGGCCGGGTGAGCCGGGACAGGGCATCGAGGAGGTCGGGATCGAGGCCCAGACTCCGCAGGACGGCGGGGTTGTCCAGGGCCAGATCGACGAGGTTGAGGCCCTGGGCCTGGCGGGCGAAGCGCGGTGATCCCGTCAGTTCGGTGAGTGCGCCCTCGTCGGAGAGGGCCTCGCGGGCGGTGGCGTCCGACATCCCCAACCGCCGTACGATCGCCGGCACCGACAGCAGGGCCTTCGCCCTGCGCGTCTCCCGGGCGAGGTCGGCGGCGGCCTTCGGGGTCAGATGCAGACCGTCCGAGGCGCGCGTGCCGGGGCGGTACGTGGCCAGGTCCCCGATGTCCAGGCGCATGCCACCGATCTCCGTGGCGATGCCCCGCTCGCCCTGCCGCTGGATCGTGGCCTCGGCACGCAGCCGCAGATCACGCCCGGCGACCGGCAGCGTGCCACGCGCCCGGACCCGGTCACGGCCCTCGCCGGTGAACGTCACCTGGGACGCGCCGAGTTCGCGGTTGAGATCGGCGAAGGACAGCAACACGTCACCGTCGAGCCGCGGGATGTGGGCGCCGCGCACGGAGGTGAGGCCGTCGGCGTCCAGCCGCACGTCATGGGCCGTCGCCGACACCTTCGCCAGTGACACCCGGTCGGCCGCGACGTCCGGCACGGTCAGCCGCACCGAGTCCAGCCGCTTGTCGGCGAGTTGGGTGAGGAAGGGGAAGCCGCCGATCTCCACCTCGGGCGCCGCGGCCAGGTCCAGCCGGTCCTCCAGGGCGTCCGCCGCCCGGTGCTCCGCGTACAGCACCGCCCACCGGTCCGCGAGGCCGGCGAACGCGGCGAGGACCACCAGCCCCACGACCGCCTTCACCGCGAGCGGCAGCCCCGCGAACCGCCCCCGGCGCCGCCGTCCGCCCCGCCGGTGCACGGGCGGAGACCACTCCGGCTCCCGCTCCTCCTCGTCACCGCCTCCGGTGGTGTCCTCGTCGAAGAACTCCTCCAGGGAGGTCACTTCCAGAGGACCGTCGTCGAGGGCGCCGAGCTCCTCGTACGGGTTGCGCGGCGCCTCGGAGCCATCGGCGGAGAACTGGTGCGGATCTGTGCGGTGGGGGGAGCGCATCGCCTCATCCGAACATGTCCACCACCCCCGCCCGCAACCTGAACCCCGGGTATGCGATGTAGTTCACGATCGCGACGAGTGCCGTCGCGGAAGGCACGCGAAAGAGCAGGCGCGACCGCTGACCGACTGTCACCGATGGTGCCCGCTCCCGTACAGTCCGTGCTGTGAGCGGTCGATCAGGGGGAGGACACATGAACACCGAGGCCGGACCCGGCTCTCATCCGCACGCTCCCGGGACGCAACGGCCCGTCCCCGAGGCCGAGCCGGAGCTGGTGGCGCGATGGCGGTCGGACGGCGGCGAGCTGCTCGATCTGCTGACGCAGGTGCGCGAACGGCTCGGCGGGGTCGCGGCGTTCCGCCTCGGCCCGAGGCCCACCGTCCTCGTCACCGACCCGCAGGCGGTCCGACACGTCCTCGTCACGCGCCCGGAGCGCTACGTCAAACGCTCGCACCGTGCCCGTGTGCTGATCGGCGACGGCCTCCTCGCCGCCGACGGTGCGGCGTGGAAACGGCAACGCCGTCTGCTGCAGTCCCAGTTCACCGGCACCGGGATGCGCCGCTACGAAGAGCGGATCACCGCCGCCGCCCGCACCACCGCGCGACGCTGGGACGCCTACGCCCGCACCGGGCAGACCTTCGACCTCGGCCAGGAGATGCGCCGCTTCGCCCTGGACACCATCTGGCGCTCCCTCACCGGCCACCCCCTCGACGACGAGACCCAAAGCGAACTGGCGGCCGTGGAAGCCGTGGGGGCCGCCCTGCCGGCCCTGCCCGCCGACGCGGACGCGGCCCGGGACGCCGTCGCCGCCGACCTCGCACGGATCGACACGGTCGCCCGGCACGCCATCGACGCCGCCCGCGGCGGGGCGGCGGGCCCTCATGGCCCGGGACTGCTGCACGTGCTGACGGACGCCTCCGCCGAACACCCCGAGTACACCGACCGGTTGATCCGCGACGAGTTCGTCACCCTGCTGGCCGCCGGACACGAAACCACCGCCACCACCCTCACCTGGCTCCACCTGCTCCTCGATCGGCACCCGGAAGCCCGCGCACAGGCCCTGTCCGCCGGTGACGAGGGCTCAGCGCAGCGCCGACAGGCCGTCCAGGCGCTGATCCACGAGACGCTCCGCTTCTACCCGTCCGCCTGGATCCTGGCGCGCCACGCCGCCGAGGACGACGTCCTCGCCGGTCACACCGTCGAGGCGGGCTCCGACCTCCTGGTCTGCCCGTACCTCACCCATCGCGATCCCGTCCTGTGGCCGGACCCCGAGCGCTTCGACCCTCGGCGCTTCACCTCCCCGGGCGGCCGCCCCACCCAGCCGGGCGCGTACTACCCCTTCGGCATCGGGCCCCGCGCCTGCCTCGGCCTCCAGTTCGCCCTGCGCGAGTCGACCGTCCTCCTCGAACACCTGCTGCCCGTCCACCGGCCGGTCTTCCACTCCGCCGCGCCGAAGGCCGTCCACGGCATCACGGTCCGCCCCGACGGCCCCACTCCCGTGAGCCTGAAACCGTCACGGGACCACTGAGGAGGCGCCCATCGGCCGGGCTCTGGCGTCGGCCGGGCCGCAGAGGGCCGCCGTCGTGCCGGTGTGCAGGGTCCCGCAGTGGTCGCCGTAGGACCCATGCCACCACTGCGTGGGGTGGCGTCGACCGGGCCGAGCAGTCGGTACTCCAGGCTCAGGGCGCCCCCGTTTTCGCAGCGTTGCGCGTGCATGCCAAGTGTAGGCAGCTCGGCATCGTACGCATCCGGTATATCGGGGGGGTCACGGACGACATGCGAGTCTCTTCCAGACCTGCTGCCATTCCGTCGCATCCCGCAGGGCCCTCCCGTTGCCTCGGGCAAGAGGCCCTGATGCGCGAATTCCGCACGGACTCGCCTGCGGCCTCGGCGCGTGGCCCGCGTCGACGGCGTAGCCTGCGGCGGGCCGACGCCTGACGAGGAGCCGCTCGTGACCACCCCTGAAGCGACGACACCCCACCCGCGCAACTCGGGCCTGCGGGTCGACCTCAACCCGGCCGCCGCCGTCGCACGCAACGCCCGCTACCAGGGCGCCTCCGTCGTCGTCCGCTACCCGGGCGGTGACCTCACCTACGCCGAACTCGACGACCGGGCCGCCCGCCTGGCCACCGTGCTGGCGCACGGTGGCGTCGGCGACGGGGACCGGGTCGCCCACCTCGGACTCAACAGCAGTTCCTTCCTCGTCACCCTGCTGGCCGCCCATCGACTGGGGGCCGTCTTCGTCCCGGTCAACTTCCGGCTGGCGGCCGCCGAGTTGGAGGCCGTCCTCGTCCGCAGCGGCTCCACCGCGCTCGTCTGCGAGGAGGGGCACCGGGCGAGCGTCGACGGGATCCGCGACCGGACCGCCCTCACGCGGTTCCTCCTGGTGGACGACGACCCCGAGGTGCCGACCGGGGGCGCGCCCGGCTGGGAACCCTGGGCGTCCCTCCTCGCCGACGCCCCGCCCACGACCTCAGTGGCCGCGAAGGCCGCCGACGACCCGGCGATCCTGATGTTCACCTCCGGCACCACCGGCACGCCCAAGGGCGTCCTCCTCACCCACGGCAACGTCTGGTGGAACGGGGTGAACGTCGACCTCCAGCTCGACACCCGCCGCGGCGACGTCACCTGTGCCGCCGCCCCGCTGTTCCACATCGGCACCCTGAACAGCTTCGTGATCCGGACCCTGGTGCGCGGCGGCACGGTGGTCATCAGCCGGGGGTTCGACCCGGGGCGGTGCCTCGACGACCTGGTCACCCATCGGGTCAACTCCATGTTCGGGGTCCCCCACATGTTCGCCGCCATGGCGAGGCAACCCGGCATGTTCGACCGGGACCTGAGCCGTCTGCGGTCGATCGTGGTCGCGGGCGCGCCGGTACCGCCCTCGCTCATCGAGCTCTACGCCCGGCACGGCATCCTGCTCCAGCAGGCGTGGGGCCTGACCGAGACCGCGCCGTTCGCCACGCATCTGCCCGTGGAGCGCACCCTGGAGAAGATCGGCTCCGCGGGCATCCCCATGCCGTTCACCGAGGTCCGGGTCGTCGACGTGGTCACCAACGCCCCCCTGGGACCGGGGGAACCGGGGGAGATCGTCGTACGCGGCCCCAATGTCACCGCCGGCTACTGGAACGATCCGGGGGCCACCCGCGCCGCCTTCGACGAGGAGGGCTGGTTCCACTCGGGAGACGTCGGCCACCTGGACGAGGACGGCTGTCTGTACATCGTCGACCGCCTCAAGGACATGATCATCAGCGGCGGTGAGAACGTCTATCCCGCCGAGGTCGAGCGGGTCCTCACCGCGATGCCGGGAGTCGTGGACGTCGCCGTCGTGGGCGTCCCCGACGAACGGTGGGGCGAGACGGTCCAGGCCGTCATGAGCGTGGACGGCACGTCGGAGATCACCCTGGAGACCGTCCACGCCCACGCGGCGAACCGGTTGGCCCGGTACAAGCTGCCCAGCCGTCTGACCATCGTGCCGGCCGTCCCGAGGAACGCCTCGGGAAAGCTGGACAAGGCCGGCGTCCGCCGCCTGGTCGAGGAGGCAGACTGAGAACACACCCGGTCAGAGCATGCGGCCCAGCAGGTGGTCACGATCGACCAGTTGATGCTTGAGCACCAGCCCGACGTGCGCCGCGAGTGCCGCGTAGAAGTGACCGGGACGGCGAACGTGACCGCGTACAGGGTGGTCCCGGTGGCGTGGGCGAGCCGTCGCCGAAGGGCCCGTAGCCGTCCTCGTCGAGGAGGTATCCGACGGCGAACTGCACGGCGAGGGCCGCGGACACCGCCCAGTGGAGCGCCTTCGTGACAGGCCCCGTAGCCGTGCGGGCCATTGGGGGGAGGAGCACACGCGACCACAGTGCCCCACGGCCGGTGCCCCGCCCCACGCCGACACGACGGGAGCCGGGGTCGGTCGGGCGGCCCCCGTCGTGTTGTTGGCCACCGGTTCAGAAGTCGTCCGGCTGATCACCGGTCAGAAGTCGTCCGGTGTCCTGACGCGGTCGCGGATCCAGACGCCCGCGGGCTTGAGGGGGGACGTGCCGGCCCACGGTCCGTTGCCGGCGCAGGTGCCCTGCTTGAAGACGGCGCCACTGCGGTGGTCGTCGGAGAAGTTCCAGTTGACCCAGCTGATCTTCTTGGCCGCCAGGAGATCGAGATAGCGCTGCGCCATGGCGAAGTCGTTCGCACCCTCGCCCGCGTAGTTCTGGGTGCCGAACTCGGTGACGAAGACGGGTATCCGGTCGGCGGCCCGGGAGAGGGTCTGGAGGTACTCGTCCCGGTGCGAGTACGCGTAGAAGTGGAAGGTGTACATGATGTTGGCCGCGTTCACCGGGTTGGCGACCACCTCGGACTCGTTCGCGCCCTCCGACACACCGAGCGAGGACCAGGCGCGGGTGCCGACCAGGATCGGCGTGTCCGGGTCCTTGGCCCTGATCACGGGGATGAGCTGCTCGGCGTAGCTCTTGATGCGGGACCAGCTCACGCCGCTGGGCTCGTTCGCGATCTCGTACAGCAGGTTGTTCTTGTCGCGGTGGCGCTGGGCGATCTCGGAGAAGAAGGTCTTGGCGCGGGCGAGGTTGTGGTGCGGGTCGCCCGGGTCGAGCATGTGCCAGTCGACGATGACGTACATGCCGCGGGCCGTGGCCTGCTCGATGGCCGCGTGGACCAGGTCGGTGAAGCGGCGCGGATCGGTCTCGTAGCCGTCCTCCTGGATGTACATGGAGACGCGCAGGACGTCCGCCTTCCAGTCGGTGGCGAGGGCGTTGAGCGAGCCGCTGGTGACGCACTGGCTGTACCACTGCAGACCGTGCGTGCTCATCCCTCGGAGCTGGAACGCTTTTCCTTGCTGGTTGCAGAGCTTGGTGCCGCAGACCTTGAGCTGTCCGTTGGAGGCGACAGGGCTCGCCGCCGCGGTCGGGGCCGTCGGGGCGGAGGGGGTCGTGGGTGTCCTGGATGTGGTGGGGGCGGACTGCGCGGTCGCGGGGGTGAGGACGAGGCCGAGGAGCAGCAGCGCGGCGACGAGCAGAACGGATCGTGCCGGTCTCATGGGGGACTCCTGCCAACTGGTAGGAAACTTTCCTAACAGAAAGGGAATTAGCAGTTGGTCCGGACCTTTGCAAGGGGCGCGGCAGCCCACATGTCACATCCGCACCGCGGCGGTCTCCAGGGGGAAGCGCGGGAGGACCTACCTGAAGGCGGCGAAACTTCGGATAAGCCGCGTCCTGGCCACGCGAGCCCGGCCCGTCACGGGAACGCGGGCGCACCCCCGCAGCCCGTTGCCGTCGGACAGACTGACGGCGTCGGGCGCCAGCAGGGCCTCCAGGGCGGCCACGTCCCCCGTCCGGGCCGCCGAGACGAAAGCGCCGAGCAGACGCCGGTGCTCGGCCGTGTCCACGCTTCCCCGCCGCTCCTCCGCCAGATGCCGGCGCGCCCGGCTCACGATCTTCCGGCTCCGCGGCGCGGGGCCTTGTCAGTTCGCGGGGGAGTCCAGGCCGTTCACCAGGCCGCGCAGGACAGGGCCGTACTCCGGGTGGGCCAGGGCGGAGGCCATCTGGGCGACCAGGTAGTCGGCCGGGTTGCCCGTGTCGTACCAGCGGCCCTTGATGACCTGCCCGTACACCGCGCGGGTCGCGGCGTAGGCGTTGATCGCGTCGGTCAGGTACACCTCGCCCGTCCGGTGCTCGTACCAGCGACGGGTCTGCTCGCGCAGTTCGTCGATGATGCCGGGGGTGACGACATAGCCGCCGATGGCCGCGTACGCCGAGGGCGCGGCGGCGGGCTCGGGCTTCTCCACCAGGCCGGTGATGCGCAGCTGGCCGTCGCCGAGATCCTCCTTGACTATGGGCACGCCGTAGCGCTGGGACTCGGTCGGGTCCATCGGCAGGAGTGCCAGCACCGGGCAGCCGGTCTGCTCGTAGGCGCGGATCAGCTGCTGGGCGCGGGGGACCTCGGCCACGAAGACGTCGTCGGGCCAGAGCACCAGCACCGGCTCGTCGCCGAAGGAGCGGGCGGCGTTCAGCACCGGGGTGCCGTTGCCGTACGGCCCGTACTGGTCGAGATAGGTGATGTGCCCCCGGCGGGCCAGCTCCGCGACCTCCTCGACCGCGTCCGCGTAGGCCGTCTTGCCATCCTCGCGGAGCTGCTCGACGAGGGCGGGGTTGGGCCGGAAGTGGTCCTGGATGAGGCTCTTCCCGCCGGAGACCACGATGGTGATGTCGGTGATGCCGGAGTCCACCAGCTCACGCACGGTGTGCTCGACGACCGGCTTGTCGCCGACCGGCAGCATCTCCTTCGGAATCGCCTTGGTGAGGGGCAGCAGACGGGAACCGAGGCCGGCGGCGGGGATCACAGCCCTGCGAATCGTCGGGGACATCACGTCTCTCCTGGTCGAGCGGCACACCGGACCGGTTGGCACGGCGACCTGGACACACACGGTCGCGCGGCCCCGCCGGAAAGCCTACCCAGGAGGGTGTCCACCCGTGCGTCGGGTCGGTGCGGCCCTCACCGCTGCCGCACGAGCCAGTCGGTGAAGCGGGTCTCCGCGATGTGCGCGTCCGGGCCGGGGACGAGGGTGTTCTCCCTCACCTGGGCGCCCGAGTACAGGGCGTTCGGGTCGGTGACGATCGTGCGGGGGTCGTTCGTGGCGGCGAGTGCCTCGCGGACGAGTGCGTCGAGCTGGACGGCTGGATCCCGACCGGGGCCAGACGCACGGTGTCGCCCTCGGTCGACATGTCGGCGATCGCCTTCACGAACTCGAAGAACTGCGTGGCGTGCACGATCGACCAGGGAATCCCCGACGCCTAGATCAGCTCCTCCTGGACCTGCTTGGCGTGGAAGTGGCCACTCTCCTGGAGGCGGTCCGTGCCGACCACGGAGAGCGCGACATGGTGGGTCACGCCGGCCTCGTTCTCGGCCTTGAGGAGGTTGGTCGTGGAGGTCCGGAAGAAGTCCATGACGGCGTCGTCCGCGAAGGAGGGGGAGTTCGAGACGTCGACCACCACCGACGCCCCCTCCAGGACCTCGGACAGGCCCTCGCCCGTCAGGGTGTTGCCGCCGGTGCCGGGCGCGGCCGCGACGGCCTCGTGCCCGTCGGCGGCGAGCCTGCTCACCAGGTTCGAGCCGATGAGCTCGGTTCCACCGATCGCTGGGCTTATTCGATTGCCGTCGGCTCGTTCGGCCCGGTAGGAAGCTCGCATGCTGAGAGGTGCCAAGGTCGGGCTGAGGGCTCGGCACGAGGAAGACATTCCGATTCTGGTGGCCGAGCTCTACAACGACGTGGTCAATGCCGCGCGGTCCGAGGGGCGGCCGTGGCGTCCGCTCGCCCCCGACTCGAAGGACGCGCGGCCCGTGGATGACGGCACGGCGCAGGACCGCGTCCCGTTCTCCGTCGTGGAGTCGGAGGGCGGGACGCTGCTCGGCACCGCGGCGCTCTGGGGCATCGACACCCACCACCGGACCGCGCACATCGGGCTGGGGCTGCTGCCGGCCGCCCGGGGCAAGGGCTACGGCACGGACGTGGTCGCGGTGCTGTGCCACTACGGTTTCGTCGTGCGCGGCCTGAACCGGCTGCAGATCGAGACGCTGTCGGACAACGCCGCGATGCTGGGCGCCGCCGAGCGCAACGGCTTCGTCCGCGAAGGCGTGCTGCGCTCCTCGGCCTGGGTGATGGGCGAGTTCCTGGACGAGGTGGTGCTCGGGCTCCTCGCCCAGGACTGGAAGCCGGACGCGACGGGCCAGGAGTCGCCCGGGCGCGGGGCCGGAGGTGTCGAGTCCGCGCGGAGGTGACCCGGTCTCACCCCTCGCTTCCCGGCCGGTGTCCGTCCGGGCCCGCCCGTCCGTGGTCGGCCGACGGCTCGATGGTGACGAGGACGGGGCCGGGCTCCCGGCGGGGCCGCCCGTCTCCCGCGGTGTGGTGCAGCAGGGGGCGGGCCACGGCGTGTGCCTTGACGATCGCCCGCTCGGACACCGGTCCCGCGTGCCGTCGACGTACCACCGCCGACCACAGCTCCAGCCAGCGGTCGAAGTGCTCGGCGCGCAACGGGCTCTCGGCATGCAGGTCGCGGTGCGCGCGCAGGGCGTTGCGGCGGTAGACGCCCGGCGAGAGCAGGGCGCTCTCCCAGAAGTCGGCCATCACGGGCAGGTGGACGGCCAGGTCCACACGGGCCACCTCCGTGAAGAGCCGGCCGATGAGGGGATCGCCGAGGACCTCGTCGTAGAACGCGCCCACCAGCCGCTCCACGTCCCTGCGGTCGCGGATGTCGGGAAGGTGTCGCGTCCCGCTCACTTGCCGAGCCAGAGGTCGGGGCCGAACACCTCGTAATGGAGGGCGGCGGGACGCAGCCCCTTGGCCAGCAACTCGCCCCGCACCGCCCGCATGAAGGGCAGCGGCCCGCAGAGGTAGGCGGTGGTGTCGGGGCCCGGGGCGAGGTGGTCGAGTGCGGCGAGGCCGGTGAAGACATGGGTGCCGGGGGAGCGGTGGGCGTCGCGCTCGTACCACAGGTGGAGGTCGGCACGGGGCAGACGGCTGACGAGGTCCGCCTGCTCGTCGCGGTGCACATGGTCGCGCGGGGAGCGGTCGGCGTGCACGACGGTGACGGGGCGCGAGGAGGAGGTGAGGGCGAGGTGGTCGAGCATCGACAGCATCGGGGTGATGCCGATGCCGGCGGAGGCGAGCAGGAGCGGGGTGTCGCCCTCCGGCAGGACGAGATCACCGGCGGGCACCGAGACGTCCAGGACGCCGCCCACCTCGGCGTGGGTGTGCAGCCAGGACGAGACCTCGCCGTCGGGCACGGTGCCGTCGGCGGCCCTCTCGCGCTTGACCGTGATGCGCCAGGTCTTGTGGTCGGGGGCCGTGGACAGGCTGTACTGGCGGATCTGGTGGGCGCCGTCGGGCAGCTCCACGCGGACACTGACGTATTGACCGGGGCGGAACGCGGGCGTAGGACGCCCGTCGGGCCGGCGCAGGACCAGGGACACGGCGTCGGCGGACTCCTGACGGCGCTCGGCCACCTCCATCGGCCGCCAGACCTCACCGTCCGGCACACCGGCCTCCGTGTAGAGGCGGGCCTCGATCGCGATGAGGGCGTTGGCCATCAGCCAGTAGACCTCGTCCCAGGCGGCACCGACCTCGGGGGTCACGGCGTCACCGAGGACTTCGACGACCGCCGCGAGCAGGTGGCGTCCCACCAAGGGGTACTGGTCCGCGGTGACACCGAGGGAGACGTGCTTGTGGGCGATGCGCGCGAGGACGGCGTCCGGGCGTTCGTCGGGCCGCTCGACCAGGAGGGTGGCGAAGGCCGCCACGGCACCGGCCAGGGCCTCGCGCTGGGCGCCGGATGCCTGGTTGGCGCGGTTGAACAGGTGCCGCAGCAGCTCCGGACGCTCCTCGAACAGCCGCCGGTAGAACACTTCCGTGATCGTGGTCAGCGAGGCTCCCACCACGGGAAGCGTCGCGCGTACGACGGGGGCCGACTGCGCGGAAAGCATCAGAGACACTCCTGTTGCCGAGGGTTGATTCGTTAATTGGTGCGGGAGACTCGTATTTTTGGCCGTGGTGGTCGGTGGCCGTGATGGGACGGCCGTGGTGGTCGCTCGACGGTCGCGATCCGGTACCACGTGGCGGTCAGCCCGGGGGAGCGCCGAGTGCCAGCAGCACCGGTCCCGTCGGTGACGTCACCAGATCGGCCACGGTCACGCCGTTCAGCGAGGAGTAGAAGGCGTCCTGCGCCTGTCGCAGGGCCCGCCGCAGCCGGCAGGCGCCCGAGAGGGGGCACGGGGCGTCGCCCTCGCACACCACGGCTTCCCGGTCGCCCTCCAACGTCCGGACCAGATCGCCCACTTGAGTGCTCCGGCCCGCGGCGGTGAGCGTCAGCCCGCCGTTGCGGCCGCGCCGCGCCTCGATCACGCCCAGGTGCTGCAACTGCGCGATGGCCTTCGCCATGTGCGTGTAGGGGACGTTCATGGAGTCGGAGATCTGGCGTGTGGTCAGCAACTCCTCGCCGTCCACCACGGCCAGGCGCATCACTGCCCGTAGTGCGAGATCCGTGTATCTGGTCAGCCTCACGGCGGCAGCCTAGCAATGTTGCATCAAAGATGCGTATTTATGGGCCCGGCGGGGAGGAGTGGCGTACGTCTCGTCGCTCGACTACGGCTCCAGGCGGCTCAGTTCCCCCATGGCTTCGCGCTCGATGCGTGCGAGATCGCCGAGAACGGTGCCCGCCTGCCGCAGGCACTCCTCCTCGCCCGACGTACCCGCCTTCCCGATCAGCGCCGCCACCTCCGTCCAGAGGCCGGCCGCCTCTGCGTACAGCGTGTGGCCCGCGCGTACCCGGTCGCTGTCGAGCAGTTCGGCGCACTCGGCGAGGAAGTCACGGTAGAGATTGCGGAACAGGGCGCCGCCGGTGCCGGCCTTCTCCATCAGGAGGGCGGCCTGCGGCAGATCCCGTCCTGGATCGTCGGTGCGGCGCGACCATGTCGGTACGAGCTTGCCGGCCTTCTCGATGCCCCGGTGCCCCAGGTTGGCGATGGGCGGGTGGAGGAAGGCGTCGGCGCAGGCGGTGATGGCCGGGACGATCCGGTCCGTCAGGGCGGGTGTGCCTCCTGCCGGCGCGGTGAGGGTGAACGAGCGGTGCCTGGCACTCATGGGACCCCGCGCGGCCCGGGCCTCGGCCAGGCTCGTCAGGCTGGTGGACACCGCTCCGCCCTGCTGGTCGGTGTCCACCAGGTGGGCGTCACGGTCGTCGTAGCCGTACAGGGCGACCACATGGCCGCCGAAGTGCACCTTCGAGGAGAAGTACTCCAAGTGGTAGCTGTCGAGCTGAAGTCCGACCGGTCGGCCCGCGTCGAGGGGAGCCTGCACGTTCTCCCAGGCCTTGCGGGGTGAGCCGGTCTCCTCGACCACCAGGTCCAGGCCGAGAGCGGCGGCCAGGTTCCTGGTGAGTTCGAACGGCTTGACCCGCCCGCCGAGGAACGGGAAGTCCATGTTCTTGCTGTCCCAGTAGATGAAGGACAGGCCGGAGCCGAGGCCGAAGAGCATGGGCTCGGACAGGTCGAGCCCCTGGTGCCGCAGCAGCACCCCCAGGGTCGTCGTCTCGCAGTGGTGCGTACCGCGAGCGTCGATGCCTTCCACTGTCGTCATGCGCACCATCTAACCGGTTCGCTACGTGCCGCGTCCTGACAGTCGCTTCACTTCGGATGCGGCGTCCCGGGCTTCCCGTTCGGCCCGGGAGACGGCGTCGGCGGCCTCCTCACGCTGTTTCTCCGCCGCACGCTGCTGCCGCTCCGCCCGCCGGAGGTCGTCCCGCGCCTGCCGCAAGCGCTGATCGGCGGCCCGGGCCGCCTCCCGCGCCCGGCCGAGGCGTTCTCGCTTCTCCTGAGCCAGCTTCTCCCGCTGCTGTCGAGCCAGCCTCTCTTGCTCCTGCCGGGCCAGCTTTTCGTGCTCCTGCCGAGGGAGCTTTTCTTCCTTCTGCTGAGCGAGTCGCTCCTGCTTCCGACGGCGCCGTTCGGCGACCTCGTCCTGCGTGCGCGTCGGTGTGGCTGGCCTCCGGGGGCGATCGGACCTCGCGGTCGTGGTGCTGGGAAAGTCCGACGGTGGGGTGAGGGCGCTCTCCAATCGGCCGGTCGCCCATCGGTCGGCCGCGTCCTGGTCGGCGAGGACGGCCCGCAGGGTGGCCTCGACCTCGCGCAGTACCGGGTCCGAGAGCCGGTGCCCGGCCTCGGCGGCGAGCTCGGCGGCCTGCCGGGACAGCGCGGCGACGACGCTCCTGCGCTGCTCGGACAGTTCCTTGACCCCGTCGGCGTCCAGGCTCCGGTAGGCGTCGCGCAGCGCCCGCCCGAGGTCCAGGAACGTCCGGCTCTCCTCCGGCCGGGAGCGCAGCAGCAGGTTCGCCGCCCAGGCCGCGAGCGACGGGCGTCGGGCGGCGCGGATCCGACGGGCGTCCGTCACGCGTCCGGCCGCTTTGGCCTCGGTCGCCAGGCTCTCGCGGCGCGAGACGAACGCGGGCGGTGGCGTGACGTAGAGCTCGTCGAGCGCCGATTCCACGGCACCGCCGCCACCGTCTGGTTCACCGTCGCGCCGCATGATCATCAGGTTCGCCCGGGCCGGGCCGCGGCGCACCTCGGGCCGTGCCCGAAGCCTCGGGCGGACCGGTTCAGATCGGTCGGCGGCTCCCCGCCCCTTGCCGGGACGTCTCGTCGTGGGCGGCGCCCGCACCCTGGCGCAGCCGTTGGGCCTCCCGGAAGAGCTGGTTGGTCCGGTCGGACAGGACGCCGCCGAGGAGCAGTTCGGGGGTGTAGAAGGACCGCGCGGCGGCGGCCACCTGCCGTGCGGTCAGGGCGATCTGGATGATGTCGGTGCGACGGATCTCGTCGATCGAGCTCGCCCAGACGACCCGCCGCACATCCGCCCACGCCAGCGCGCTCATACACATCGAGCAGGGCTCACCCGTCGTGTACAGGGTGGTCCCGGCCCAGCCCTGGTTGCCCTGCCGCCGTACGTAGTCGTTCATGGCGACCACCTCGCCGTGCAGCAGCGGGCTGTCCGCCCCCTCGTTGACCCCGCTCCCCAGCACCTCGCCGGTGCGGCTGTCGACGATCACCGCGCCGAACGGCCACTCGGGGTTGCGCCGGGCCTGCTCGATGGCCAGCCCCATGAATCGCTCGTGCTCGGTGCGGCCGCGGTTGCGGCTGTGCAGGTCGAAGGGTCGGGCGTGGCTCTCCTGGAGCACGGGCCGGGGGAGGGTGAGGGGTGCCGCGGCTCCCGCCACCACGACTCCGCACCTGCCGAGGAACTGCCGCCTGCCCGCATCCATACGTCTCTCCTCACGTCGTGTCGACGATTCCGGAGGGTATCGGTTCGAGTTCGCTGAGTAGTCGCATCCGCGCGTGACGCGACGGGCCGCGCCGGGACGTCAGGACATGCGGTCAGGTCATGCGTCAGTACGTGCCGTCAGGTCAGGCGTCAGTACGTGCCGTCACGACGTTCCGGCGGAATGGCGCCGGGGCCCAGGAAGCCCGTGGGGTGCAGGGGGCGTTCGGATTCGAGGCGCGGGAGGGTGCGGCGCGTCGCGCGGAGTACGAGGGGTGGGATCGCGGCCCGGGTCAGCTGGGTCAGGCGGAGCCAGCGGGGGATGTAGACGACGGTCCGGCGCTGCTCGACGGTGTGTGCCAGGCGGACGGCGACGGTCTCGACGGGCTGGACGCGTCCGGCGGGAGGCGGCATGTGGGCGCGGAGCTCCCGCATGGTCCTGTACTGGTTGGCGTCGCGGATCAGTTCGGTGTCGGTCCAGCCGAGGTAGGCGATGCCGACGGCCACGCCGTGGTGTGCCGTCTCGGCGCGCAGCGTGTGGGCGAACGCCTCGACACCGGACTTGGAGGCGCAGTACGCGCTCATCAGGGGTGCGGCGCCGATGGAGGCCAGGGAGGCGATCTGCAGGTGGTAGCCGGCCGTCCGGATCAGGTCAGGCAGGAACGCCCGGGCCGTCTGGGCGCTGCCGATCAGGTTGACGTCGATCACCCGGCGCCAGGTGGCGGGGTCCGACCGGGCGAAGGGGCCGCTCTCGGCGATCCCCGCGTTGGCCACGACGACCGAGGGCGGGCCGAGGCGACTGCGGACGGTCGTGGCGGCGTCGTCGAGAGCCGCGTCGTCGGTGACGTCGACCCGGAGGGCCAGCGTGGTGCCGGGGAGTGCGGCGGCGGTCGCCCGCAGCGCCGGTTCGTCGTGGTCGAGCAGGGCCAGGCGTGCGCCCCGCCGGGCGAGCTGGTGGGCGAGCGCCGCCCCGACGCCGCGGGCCGCTCCGGTCACCACGACGACGCGGTCCTCGAGTGGGCTGTCGTCCACGGCGGGCCCTCCTTCTCTCCGCCCTGCTTCTCTCCGCCCTGCGCGGGTCCGTTCCTCGTGCGGGGCGCCGGGTCCCCGCGCCATCCGGCTGCCGTACGGCCACGGATGCGTGCGGCGTCAGTGGCGGGGGCCGGGTTTTCGGCCGGTGCGGTCCCGGTGGGCGAGGGCGCGTTGGGCGCGGGTCAAGCCCGGCAGTCGGTGCCGGCGCAGTGCGGCGCGGGCGGCGTTGGCGCCGGGGGCGCCGTGGACCCCGCCGCCCGGGTGGGCGGAGGCGGAGGCGAGGTAGAGGCCGTCCACGGGGGTCTCGGGGCGGCCGGTGCCGGGGGAGGGGCGGAACACGAGCTGCTGGTGCAGGGCCGCGGTGCCGCCGTTGAGGGCGCCGCCGTACAGGTTGCGGTCGAGGGACTGGAGGGTGGGCGGGGCCAGCACGCGCCGCGCGCGGACACGGGAGCGGAAACCGGGGGCGAACCGCTCGACCTGGCGTTCGATGCGATCGGCCATCAGCTCCTGCTCGGCACGGTTCCACTTGCCGGTCAGACCCTCGTCGCCCGCGTCGGACTTGATGACGTGCGGCACGTGGGTGTAGGCCCAGGCGGCTTCGGTGCCCTGGGCCGAGCGGGAGGGGTCCGCCGTCGTCATCTGCCCGAACAGGGCGAAGGGGCGGTCGGGTACCTGGCCCATGGCGATCTGGGCGGCACAGCGGGTGAGTTCGTCGACCCCGTCGGCCAGGTGGACGGTGCCGGCGCCCGCCGCCGCCTCGGCCCGCCAGGGCACGGGCCCGTCACAGGCCCAGTCGACCTTGAACGTGGCGAAGTCCCACTGGAAGCGCCTGAGGTCGGCCAGCACCTGGGAGGGGAGGTGTTCCGGGCCGACGAGGTCGCCGTAGAGGGCCGGTGCGGACACGTCCGCGAGGACGGCGTTGCGGGCGGTCACCGTCTCGCCCTCGGCAGTGAGCACCCCGGCGGCCCGTCCGTCGCGTACCAGGACCCGGCTCACGCGCTGCCCGCAGCGGATGGTGCCGCCGCGCGCCCGCAGCCTGCTGACGAGGGCCGCCGTCAGGGCTCCGGCGCCGCCGGCCGGCACGGGGAAGCCGTACGTCTGTCCGAGCATGCACAGCAGCCAGCCGTAGCCGCCGCTGCCCGCGGCCTCCGGCGCGAGGTCGGCGTGCTGGGCGTTCCCGGCCAGCAGCAGTTTGCCGCCCTCCCCCCGGAACTCCTCGTCACCCATCCGGCGCACCGGTGTCGCCAGGGTGCGGGCCATCCGCAGACCCCCGGCAGCCCTCAGCCGGACGGCGAGGCGGGCCGTGGCGCGCAGCGGCGGGAAAGGGGTGAACAGCGCGTCCACGATGTCGGGGCCGAGGCGTTCCCAGGTCGCGTGCAGGCGCCTCCAGGCGTCCCCGTCGCCCGGGTGGAAGGCGTCGAGGGACGCGGCGGTGACGTCGATGTCGCGGGAGAGCACCGCGCACCTGTCGTCGCCGAGGGGGTGGGCGAGGACATGCGGGGCGTGGCTCCAGCGCAGACCGTGCTCGTGCAGACGCAGGCCTGCGAGGACCGGTGACGCGGCGGCGAGGGGATAGAAGGAGCTGAAGAGATCGTTGACGAAGTCGGGGTCGACCTCCCGGTCGTGGCGCACCGCGCCGCCGGGTTCGGGCTGTTCCTCCAGGACCTCGACGCTCCAGCCGGCGTCGGCCAGCAGATTGGCGGCCACCAGCCCGTTGGGACCGGCCCCGATGACGACGGCGTCAGCCATGGCCGCCGGCGGTGCGGTGCGCCGCCACCCCGCGCGGCTTCCTCGGTCGTTCCGCCTCCGCCTCCTCGGGGCTCTCCCGCTGGGGCGTGCCCTCGGCCTCGCACAGCCGGGCGAGCCGGGCGAGCATCGTGCGGTGCCGCAGTTGGATCAGCGCCTCCACACCCACGTTGTGCAGCTGTCCGCCCATGCCCTGCAAGGGGTGCTCGTCCGCGATCACCAGGCAGTACGGTCCCCAGGGCCGCAGCTCGACGGAGATCCGCGCCGTCCCCAGCACCCCTGCCCGAGCCTCCAGGCCCAGCTCGGAGCCCTCGTCGCAGTAGCGGACGACCGTCTCGTTGCTCAGCCGCCAGGGGCCGACCCGGATCTCGTAGGCGATGGCCGAGCCGACCTGCGGCCACTGTCCGCGCACCGGTTCGGAGGCCGAGGTGCCCACCACCCACTCCGCGTACCGGGTGCCGTCCGCGAGGACGTCCCACACGGTCTGCGGGCTCACTTTGATCAGCCGATGCCGTACCGCCATCCCACACCTCCAGGCCGTCCCGCCTCGGTCGACGCCCGAGTGCCCGGCCCGGGCCGAACCACACCAGGCACGCGCACCGCTCGGTCGCCGCGGAGCTACGACCGCCGTCCCGCGCGCTGTCTCTCGCGTCGTCCCACGGTGTTGCCCGATCGGATGCCGAGGTCTGCCCCTGAGGACCTCGTCGAACGGGGCGATGCCGGTGTAGCAAGGAATTTCACGCGTCGATCATGGGAGAGGGCTGTCAGTGCGGACACGCAGGAGCGACAAGGCAGGCGACGACCGGAAGGAGAACCGGGGCTCGGCCGTCACACCGGCGGCGTCACCCGCTCGGCGGCAACCGGATCTGTCGTCGCCCCAGGGACTGCTCGCTCTGCAGAACGCCACGGGCAACGCGGCGGTCGTCCAGTTGCTCCGCCGGGCGGGCCACTCCTGGGCCCAGGAGGAACACCGGCACGGCGCCGGCTGCGGGCACGGGAGTGCCGTCGAGCCCAACGTGCAGCGCTCGGCCGTCCATGACGTCCTGCGCGCGCCCGGCCAACCCCTCGACGAGGCCACCCGCACGGACATGGAGGCGCGGCTCGGCGCCGACTTCTCGGACGTCCGCATCCACGACGACAGCGCGGCGAGAGCGTCCGCCGCCGAGGTCGGCGCCCGCGCCTACACCTCAGGCAGCCATGTGGTCATCGGTGACGGCGGAGCCGACAAGCACACGCTGGCCCATGAACTCACCCATGTCATCCAGCAGCGCCAGGGGCCGGTCGCCGGCACCGACAACGGCGGCGGGCTGAAGGTCTCCGACCCGTCCGACCGGTTCGAGCAGGCCGCCGAGGCCAACGCGCGCCGGGTGATGTCCGGCCCCGCCCGGCCCGAGGTGCAGCGGGCGGCCGACCCTGGGCGGGTCGCGGTGGACTCCGTGCGTGACCCGCGTCCGGCGCAGGCGGTGCAGCGGACCCTCGGCGATCCTCAGGAAATGCTCCAGGAGAAATACTGGAAGGACAAGATGACGGCTGCGGGCCATTCCCTTCTTCCGCCCAAGACGAAGAAGAAGAAGGCAGGGCCGGCACCGAAGCGGAAACTGGAGGACATTCTCCACACCGTCGGACCCCAGCTTCTGGAGGAACTGGCCGCCCTGGGCGACAAGGGCAAGGGCCGGCTGAAGCTC
This sequence comes from Streptomyces sp. SP18BB07, assembly GCF_036322545.1. Taxonomy (NCBI): domain Bacteria; kingdom Bacillati; phylum Actinomycetota; class Actinomycetes; order Kitasatosporales; family Streptomycetaceae; genus Streptomyces; species Streptomyces sp. SP18BB07. Next base: position 7,522 of record NZ_JAQYWT010000280.1, on the reverse strand, counting down.
TACCGGACCATGTTCGCGAGCGAGGCCGTCGCGATCATGGAATGGAAGGGAAAGGCCGCGGCCACGGAGCAGTGGCTGACGACCGAGAGCAAGGACGGTACCGGGATCGCGAAGCGTTTCCGCGAAGCGGTCGCGGACGGCAGCGGCGACGTCGGAGTCATGCCCGTCAGCAACCACCTGGGTGACGCCGGTCAGGCCGCCGAGTACTTCCATGACGAGGACAAGCAGGTCATGGTCGAATTCACGCTCAAGGAGGGCGCGCACGAACGCCTCTTCTCTCCGGACTACATGGCGATATCCGGTGAGAAGGGAACCCCTTATCACATCAGGAAGACCCGCGAGGAGGAGACGGGAAGCACCTTCCCGACCGCCGCGGGCGGAGAGGGAAAACTCCCCGGATTCATCGGACTCAAGCCCGAGGCCAAGGAGCCGTTCAGCCTCTCCCTCGGGGACAGTGACATCACCCGCCTGCTCTTCCAGCTGTTCGTCGAGGACATCAGGCCGGTGAAGGGCGAGAAGAACGTGTAGCCATGAGTGACATGTCCGTGGGGGAGGAAGCCGCCGAGATCCGCCGTTTCTGGGCGGCGCTCGCCCTGCCCGGACTCGTCGACGTCCACACGCACTTCATGCCCGAGCGTGTCCTGCGCAAGGTGTGGGAGTACTTCGACGGGCTCGGACCGCTGACCGGTGGCATGGAGTGGCCGATCACCTACCGCCACGAGGAGGCCGAACGGGCCGCCCTGCTGCGGGAGTTCGGTGTGCGGGCCTTCACCGCGATGCTGTACCCGCACAAGCCGGGCATGGCCCGGTGGCTGAACGGCTGGGCGGCCGACTTCGCCGGCCGCACCCCCGACTGTCTGCACACGGCGACCCTCTATCCGGAACCGGGCGTCGAGGCGTACGTCCAGGAGGCCGTCGAGGCGGGAGCGCGCGTTCTCAAGGCGCATGTGCAGGTGGGGGCGTACGACCCCACCGACGAACTCCTCGATCCGGCCTGGGGGCTGCTGGCCGAGGCCGGGGTTCCCGTGGTGATCCACTGCGGTTCCGGGCCCGCCCCGGGCAAACACACCGGCCCCGAGCCGATCGCCCGGGTGCTGGCGCGGCACCCCAGGCTGCGGCTGGTCGTCGCCCATATGGGGATGCCCGAGTACGAGGAGTTCTTCGGCCTCGCCGAACGGTACGGGGAGGTGCGGCTGGACACCACGATGGCGTTCACCGACTTCAGTGAGGGGTTCATGCCGTTCCCCCGCAGGGCCCTGCCCCGGCTGGCGGCCCTCGGTGACCGTGTGCTGTTCGGCTCCGACTTCCCCAACCTCCCCTATCCGTACGTGCACCAGCTCCACGCCCTGGAACGGCTGGGCCTCGGCGAGGAGTGGCTGCGGGCGGTGTGCCACGACAACGCGGCGGAGCTGTTCGCACTGTAGAGGCGCCGGGCGGCGTGTCGGTCGGCCACTTGATAGGCAAGTGGAGACTTGCCTATGCTGGGGGCGTGGCCGACGACCTGTTCAAAGCCCTGGCCGACCCCACGCGCCGGATCATTCTCGACGAGCTCACCGAGAAGTCCGGGCAGACACTGTTCGAGATCTGTTCCCGACTGAGCATGAAGCACCGGCTCGGGATCTCGCGTCAGGCGGTCTCCCAGCACCTCGCCGTGCTGGAGTCCGCGGGGCTCGTCGCGACCAGACGGGAGGGCCGCTACAAGTTCCACGACCTCGACACGGCCCCACTGCGGCGGATAACCGAGCGGTGGCCCGTGACCGACACCCCCGGACAGCGGCAGGAGAACACCCCATGAAGATCCATCTGACCAGCGTCTTCGTCGACGACCAGGCGAAGGCCGAGCACTTCTACACCGAGATCCTGGGCTTCGTGAAGAAGCACGACGTCCCGGTGGGCGAGAAGGACCGCTGGCTGACCGTCGTCTCACCCGACGAGCCCCACGGCACCGAACTCCTCCTGGAACCCGCCGGTCATCCGGCCGCCAGGACCTACCGGGACGCCCTCGTCGAGGACGGCATCCCGCTCGCCCAGTTCGCCGTCGACGACGTGCGCGCGGAGTACGAGCGGTTGCACGGCCTCGGCGTGCGCTTCGTCCAGGAGCCCGTGGAGATGGGCCCCGTCACCACCGCCGTCTTCGACGACACCTGCGGCAACCTGATCCAGATCGCGACGCAGCCGAAGTAGAGCGTCCCTTCATCGCCTGGGCGGGGCGGGCGAGCTTTCGTGGCCGGATGCCGGTGCGGCACCCTCCCGGCGTCGACCGCCCCGCCTAGGCGATGACCGGCCTCAGGCGGGCGAACCGGTCGCGGTGCCCCCCGACTTGGTGACGTGGTACGTCGCCTTCGCGCCGCTCCAGAAGTGGAAGGTGAGCGTCACTCGGGAGTTCTCCCGCAGGGAGGTGAAGAACTCGGCGGTCAGCTTGATCGCGTCGTCGGTGTAGGCCGAGAACGCGGTGTCCCACTGCTGGTACGAGGTCCAGTTCGCCGGGCCCGCGTTGCTCCCGTCGTCGTACCGGGCCTCCATGGTGGCGAGCCGGTCGCCTCGGAACCGGGTCGGGATCGCCAGGCCGGTGGTGCTCCCGGAGGCGGCCGAGAGCACCGGGCTGTCGGCGGTGATCACGTCGATCCGCCAGGGCACGCCCCGGGAGAACCGTGCCTCCAGCGTCGCGTTGACCCCGTACGCCCGGTCACCGGCCAGCTCGGTCAGCGCGGTGGCCGTCAGGGTGAGCCGGTTGCCGGAGAGCGTGTAGTCCCTGCCCTGGAGGAGGTTGCGGGAGCCGTGCCGCAGCCCCTGGAAGTCGGTGCCGTTCGGGTTGAGGGTGAGTTCCTCGGCGGTGATGGCACTCGATCGCGGCAGGAACACCTCGTCGCTGGAGGCGGTCCCGGAACGGGTGCTCCAGCTCGACTTGATCTGCCCGAACAGCTCCGCGTCGCGCCACTGGAGGGTGTTGCGGTTCAGGAACTGACCGGCGTCCCACAGCATGGTGGTGAAGTTCTTACGGCGGGCGTAGTCGCCCAGGAACTCGAAGTACTTGCGCTGCTCTCCCCGTTGGATGATGCCGGGCCGGTTGTGGTCGTAGGCCAGCAGGGCGTACTCGCCGATGACGACGGGGATGCCGCGCGCGGTGAACGCTGCGTGCACACGGTCGAAGGTGGCGGTCAGATCCTGCTCCGAGGTCGCGTCGAACCGGGTGTACCCGGCGATGTTCACACTGAACGGCCACCAGCCGTAGAAGTGGACCGTCGTGGCCACCATGGGGTCGCGCAGCTCCGCCAGCTCGGCGGCCAGCGCGTCGAGGCGGCCCTGGTCGGCGTTGGTGTACAGGGTCGGCAGCACGAGCAGCCGGTTCGCGTTGCCGCCGCCGGAGTCGCGGACGATGCGGTGGAAGACCCTGTTGAGCTCGGCCAGCAGCCGGTAGTTCTCGTCGTCGCCGGAGGTGCCGGTGAACGTGGGCTCGTTGATGCTCTCCAGCGCCAGCCGGGGCGACCTGTCGCGGAACTCCGCCGCTATCTGCGTCCAGGTCGCGCGGTAGCGGGCGAGGACGGTGTCGTGGTCCGTGGGGAGGGTGTTGACCCACATCCAGGAGTCGTGGTGCATGTTCAGCAGGACGTAGAGGTTCTCGTCCAGGGCCAGGTCGACGACCTGGCGCACCTTCGCCATCCAGGCCGCGTCGATCGTGTAGTCGGGGGCGCCGCCCTGGTGGATGCCCCAGGTGACGGGCAGGCGGATGCTCTTGAAGCCCTGTGACCTGACCTTCTGGAAGAGGGCCCGGGTCACCGGGGGGTTGCCCCAGGACGTCTCGTCGGGGATGGCGTCGTAGGTGTTGCCCAGGTTCCACCCGGGCTGCATGGCCGCCACCGCGCTGCGGGCGGCCGGGGAGCTGGCCGGGGGGACGGGGGGATCGGCGGCCCGTGCGGTGGCCGGCATCAGCGGGAGCAGGACGAGCGCCAGCAGCAACGCCGTCAGTCCGCTTGCGAGTCGTCCGCTTGCGAGTCTTCTCGTCATCACGTGCACCTTCTGAAGTGGGGGTGTGCGACGCGTGGGATCGGCCCGGAGGCCGGGAGATGCGAACTCGGAGAGAAGGAAACTTTCTCTCTCAGCGGCGGAGAAATTAACATGACGACGCCTCGGAGGCCACAGTCGCGGCGACCCGAGATGCCAGAATGAAGCGGGACAACCAGCAGACGGGCGGGCGATCTTGGCGGACTACACGGCCGACGGGCCGGTGGACGGCGTCGACGGCGACGAGGGACGGGTCGACACGTCCCGGCCGGTCACGATCGCGTTCATCGCCGAGTCGGCGGGGGTGTCGGTCCCCACCGTCTCCAAGGTGATCAACGGCAGGTCCGGCGTCTCCGCGGACACCCGCGCCCGCGTCGAGGAACTGGTCGAGCGCTACGGCTACCGCAAGCCGACCGGCGCGCAGCGCAACAACGTCGTGGAGCTGGTGTTCCGCGAGCTGGAGCACCTGTGGGCGGCCGAGATCATCCGGGGGGTCAAGCGGGTCGCCCGCCGCCACCGCGTCGGTGTCATGGTCTCCGAGTTCGGACTGCACGACTCGGACCCGCTCACCTGGGACGACACCGTCGCCCGGCGGCCGAACTGCGTCCTGTCCGTGGCCCAGCTGTCCGAGGCCGAGCGGGAGCAACTCAGGGCGAAGGGCATCCCGTTCGTCGTCTTCGACCCGGCGACGGAACTGCCCGACGACGTCCCGTTCGTGGGCGCCACCAACTGGTCCGGCGGCCGGGCCGCGACCCGCCACCTCACCGAACTCGGCCACCGCCGCGTCGCCATGATCGCCGGCCCGCGTGACCAGCTGTACTGCTGCGCCCGCCTGGACGGATACCGCTCCGCGATGGGGGCCGCCGGTCTGCCGGTCGACCCGGAACTCGTCGTGTACGCGCCCCTCACCGCCGAGGACGGACAGCGGGCGGCACGCTCCCTGCTGGCCCTGCCCGACCGTCCGACGGCGATCTTCACCACCAACGACCTCCAGGCGCTCGGCGTCTACCAGGCGGCACGCGAGGCGGGACTGCGGATCCCCGACGACCTGAGCGTCGTCGGATTCGACGACCTGCCGGTCGTGGCCTGGGTCGACCCGCCCCTGACGACCGTTCACCAGCCGCTGACCGAGATGGCCGCGGCCGCGACCGAACTGGCGCTCACGCTCGGCCGGGGCGAGGCGGCCCCCCAGGCCGGGCTGGAGATCGCGACGACTCTGACGGTCCGGGCCAGCACCGCGCCGCCCCCGGAAGCCGACCGGCGAGGCCATTGACCGCCGCGAAGGCCCTCACTAGCCTGATCGGGAAACTTTCCAAAGAAGCAGAGAAACTTTCGTGACTGCGAAAGGACCCCTGAGGGTGACCAGCGTGTCCGAGACGGACCCCACCGTCAGCAATCCGGTGATCCCCGGCTTCTACCCCGACCCCTCCGTCTGCCGCGCGGGCGACGACTACTACCTCGCCTGCTCCAGCTTCGAGTACTTCCCGGGCGTCCCCCTCTTCCACAGCCGGGACCTGGTGCACTGGACCCAGATCGGCAACGCCCTCGACCGCCCGAGCCAACTGCGGCTCCCGCCGGACACGGCCTCCTCGGGCGGGATCTACGCGCCCACCCTGCGCCACCACGACGGCCGCTTCTGGCTGATCGTCACCAACGTCAGCGGCGACGGCAATCTGCTGTTCACCGCCACCGACCCGGCCGGCCCCTGGTCCGACCCGGTCCGGCTGCCCGGGGTGCACGGCATCGACCCCGACCTCGCCTGGGACGACGACGGCACCTGCTGGTGCACCACTGCCGGAGTCGGGCAGATCGGCCTCGATCCCCACACCGGGGAGACGTCCGGCACCCGCCGGCAACTGTGGTCCGGGGCACCCGGTGCCAAGGCCCCCGAAGCACCGCACCTCTACCACATCGGCGACCACTGGTATCTCCTCATCGCCGAAGGCGGCACCGAGCGGGGCCACGGCGTCTCGATCGCCCGCGGCAGCAGCCCCACCGGCCCGTTCGAGCCCTGCCCGGCCAACCCGATCCTCAGCCACCGCGGCACCGACCACCCCATCCAGAACACCGGCCACGCCGACCTCGTGCAGGGACCGGACGGTTCGTGGTGGATGGTGCTGCTGGGCGTACGGCCCGGCGGCGGCACCCCCGGTTGGCACGTACTCGGCCGGGAGACCTACCTGGTACCCGTCGAATGGGTCGACGGCTGGCCCGTCGTCGGTGAACTGTCGACCACCATGCCCGCACCGCCCTGGCCCCTCACCCCACCCGCCGCGGCGCCGGAGATCCGGGACGACTTCGACGCCGCCGAACTGGCGCCGCACTGGATCTCGCTGCGCCGCCGCCCCCCGGAGGACTGCACCACCAAGGAACGGCCCGGTTCACTGACCCTGCGGGCCCGGGGCGGGTCCCTCGACGACGCCGACGTGACGTTCGTGGGACGACGCCAGCAGCACCCCTCGTGCCGGGTGCGCACCCTGGTCGACGTGACGGAGGAGCAGGGGCAGGGCGGCCTCGCCGTACGCCTCGACGAAGGGCACCACTACGCGGTCGAGACGAGCGACGGACAGGTGCGGGTCCGCGCCCGCATCGGCCCGTTGAGCACGGTCGTGGCATCCCGGCCCGTACCCCCCGGGCCCGTGGTGCTCCGCGCCGAGACGGTCCCCACGCCGGTCACCGACGCGCGGACCGGCCCCGACCACGTCTCGCTCGGCTACGAGGAACCGGACGGCACCTACGTCGAACTCGCCTCGCTGGACGGGCGGTACCTGTCCACGGAGGTCGCCGGAGGCTTCACCGGCCGGGTGTTCGGCATGTTCGCCTCCGCGGCCTCCGTCCACTTCGACTGGTTCGACTACGAGCCGCTGGACAGCTGAAGCGACCGCTGCTCCCGACGCCGCCGTTGCAGGTCCGGGTCGGGCACGGGTGCGGCCGCCACCAGATGGCGGGTGTACTCGTGCCGGGGCCGGTCGCACACGTCGACGCTGTTTCCCTCCTCCACGATGCGCCCGTGCTGCAGGACCAGCGTGCGGTCCGCGAACTCCTTGACGACGGCGAGGTCGTGCGTGATGAACAGATACGCACAGCCGAGCGTGGACTGCAGCTCGGAGATAGGGAGACGACCACCTTTCGTTCGCCCATGGGCATGTCCCAAACAGGCAAGCCGCGATGTCTGGCAGGAGAAAGACTGTTCTGGGCTTTCGAGGTTCACTGTCGGCCACCCACGACACAAGGGAGCCGAGCATGCCGGAGGAAGCCAGGTCCGAGTTCTGGAAGGGGCTGAAGCCGATCCAGAACTCGTTCAAGCCGGACGCGCTGCCGGAGGTGTACCTGTCCCAGGTGGCCACCGACGAAGACCGCTACTACGCGCCGCTGAGCCAGACCGTCGGATCACGACCCCTGTGGATCAACGTCAAGGACAACTCCTGGGCCGACATCCTGCGCGCCAAGGAGGCCGGACTCGTCAACCGGCACTACCACCCGCACGAGGTGTTCGCCTACACGATCTCCGGCAAGTGGG
>NZ_JAQYWT010000279.1:0-308 GCF_036322545.1 Streptomyces sp. SP18BB07 | reverse complement strand
GGCAGGGCGTCCCAGACGGCGGCGCACGTACGCGGCGCGAGGTCGTCCAGGAGCTTCGCCCGGCACACGACCTGGCGCTTGAGCAGGGAGATCTCCAGATGGCGGTCTGTCCTGTCACCCATGTCTTCCATGGTGCCGCCGGGGTCAAGGGCGCCCCGCGGGTGTGTGCGAGGGTCGTGAAGGGCGCCTCGTTGGCGTGAATACATCGCATCGGGTCGGGTAGCCGCGCGCCCATGGCTCCAGCAACGAAAACCTCCGGGAGAACCGGGAAGACACTCGACCCCAGCCGCCGCTCCCTGCTCGTCGGC
>NZ_JAQYWT010000278.1:0-211 GCF_036322545.1 Streptomyces sp. SP18BB07 | reverse complement strand
GAGGTGCGGGGCGTGTAGGTGAACTTGACCTTGGCGGAGCCGGTCCAGTTGACGTAGTCGACGCGGAGGGTGTGTTTGCCGGCGGGGATGGTGAGGTTGACGGTCTTGGAGACGGTGGTGGTGCCGTTCTTCCAGAGGTCGATCTTGCGGGCGCCGGTCGTGCCGGGGTCGAGGTAGACGCGGATGCCGTCGAGGCCGGAGGCGGAGAGGG
>NZ_JAQYWT010000277.1:0-28062 GCF_036322545.1 Streptomyces sp. SP18BB07 | reverse complement strand
GGGGAACTGCGCGAACGGGGTCCGGGGCGGCGGGGGCGAGGAAAATCTCTACTCCACGCCGATCAGCAGCAACGCCCCCTGACGGCCCCCCCGGTACACCACCGTGTCCACCGCCAGATACCCCTCCCGCACCCTGCTCTCCACGTGCTCCACGACATCCGCGGGAGCACCGTCCCCCAGGACCAGCGTGACCATCTCCCCCCCGGCCGCCAGCATCCGGTCGACCACCGCCGCCGCGGTCACCGTGACATCGGTCCCGATGACGGCGACGTCCCCGTCGACGAGCCCCAGGACGTCGCCGGCCTGACAGATGCCGGCCATCGTCCAGGACTGGCGCTCGGCGATGACGACCTCGGCGTACCGGGTGGCACCGGCGGCGGAGGTCATCGAGACGACGTCCTCGTCGAAGCGGCGTTCGGGCTCGTGCACGGCGAGGGCGGCGATGCCCTGGACGGCGGAGCGGGTGGGGATGAGGGCGACCCGGACACCCTCGGCGCGGGCTTGCTCGGCGGCGGCGGCCGCGGTGTGCCGCAGGTCCGCGTCGTTGGGCAGCAGCACCACTTCGCGCGCGTGGGCACGCCGTACGGCCTCCACGAGTTCCCCGCTGGCGGGCGGCTCCCCGGGTCGGGCCAGCACCGTGGTCGCGCCGGCCTCGGCGTAGAGCCCGGCCAGCCCCTCCCCCGGCACGACGGCCACCACGGCCCGCCCGGCGCGCTCGCGCGGCTGCCGCCCGGCCTCCCCGGTCATATGGGCGTCCTCCGCCCCGAAGTGGGTGATCCGGATCCGGTACGGCCGCCCGGCCTCGACCCCGGCCTCCACGGCGGCGCCCGCGTCGTCGACGTGCACATGGACGTTCCACAGCCCGTCCCCGCCGACCACGACGAGGGAGTCCCCCAGTTCGTCCAGGCGCCCGCGAAGGCGGGCCACCGCGGTGTCCTCCGCCTCCAGGAGGTAGATCACCTCGAAGGCCGGGCCGCCCGCCTCGGGCCGGTCGTCCCCGTCGCACACCTCCGCCGCAGCCTCGGCGACGGCCACGCGCGCGTGCACGGCGGGAACGGCCACCGCCCTCGGTGTCTCTCCTGTGAACGTCTCCACCAGCGCCGCGAGCACCGCCACCAGCCCTCGTCCGCCCGCGTCCACGACACCGGCGCGAGCCAGGGCGGCCAGTTGGGCGGGAGTCGCAGCCAGGGCCCGGCCGGCGCCCTCGTAGGCGGCGCGTGCGACGGTCCCGCAGTCGTCCTCGGCGTCACCGGCCGCGTCGGCGGCGGCGGAGGCGACCGTGAGAACGGTGCCCTCGACGGGGTGCGCAACGGCGTCGCGGGCGGAGTCGGCCGCGCGCCGCAGGGCGAGCCGCAACCCCCGGCCGTCGGTACGGGGTGTCTCCCCGTCGTCGGCGAGGACCTGGGCCATGCCGCGCAGGAGCTGGGCGAGGATCGTCCCGGAGTTCCCCCGGGCGCCGATCAGCGCGCCGTGCGCCATGGCCCGCGCGGCCTCGGCGAGCGTGGGCTGCCCCGCGCTGGCGGGCTGCCCCACTCCGGTCGACGGGCCCGCCGTCGCGTGGCCCGCGAACACCGCCTCGACCGCCGCCGCGGCCGACTCCATCGTCAGGTAGAGGTTGGTGCCGGTGTCGCCGTCGGCCACCGGGTACACGTTGATGGAGTCGATCTCCTCGCGCGCGCGTCCCAGCGCCGCCAGCGCGAGTCCGCACCAGGTGCGCACCGCGAGAGCATCGAAGAATGTCTGCGGCACCTGCGGCACCTGCGCCTCCTTGAGCTGCTGGGACTGGGACGCAGAGTAGACCTTGGAGGGGTGTCCACCGGAAGGGGGCGGGGCAGGGCTCCTGAGCAGCCATGGTAGTTTCGTTGTACTGGCGCAGTCGTTGTATGCTGCTCCGGTTGCCCGATCCAGATCGGGCCAAATCCCCTGGCAACGCCACTCAGATCTCTGATCCTGCGATCTCGATCCCGGCCTGCCGGGATCCACCGTAAGTGCATCTGAAGTCTTTGGAGTGACCCGTGGCTGCCAACTGCGACGTCTGCGGCAAGGGGCCGGGCTTCGGCAACAACATCTCGCACTCGCACCGCCGTACGTCCCGTCGCTGGAACCCGAACATCCAGCGCGTCCGTACCGTGGTGGGCGGGACGCCGAAGCGCGTGAACGCTTGCACCTCGTGCATCAAGGCCGGCAAGGTCTCGCGCTGACGCACAGCTAAGCGCGCGGCCACTGCTGGTTCGCTGCAGAAAGCCGGTCCACCTGGAGTGGACCGGCTTTTTGCCGTCCCCGACAACGCCGTACCCGCAACGCCGTACCCGCAGCGCCGTGCCCGGCGACCGGGCGACCTGTCAGACTCCGGCCATGCGGTTCGGCATCCTGGGTCCCCTCGAGATTCGCACCGGCGACGGCACTCCGCTGGACCCCGGGGGCCCTCGCCCCCGCGCCCTGCTGACGCTGCTGCTCCTCGATGCCGGCCGGTCGGTCTCCGTCGAGCGCCTCACCGACGGCCTGTACGGCGCCGAACCGCCCGCGGGGGCCGCCAACGCCCTCCAGTCCCAGATCTCGCGGCTGCGCAGACGCCTGGGCCCGCATACGGAGATCGAGGCCACACCCGCCGGGTATCGGCTCGCCCTGGCGCCCGACGCCGTCGACGCCCACCGCTTCGAGCGGCTGGCCCACGAGGGCCGGACCGCCCTCACCACCGGGGACCATCCGCAGGCGGCGGCCCGGCTGCGCGAGGCGCTCGCCCTGTGGCGGGGGCCGGCGATGCCCGACCTGCCGGAGGCGTACGGCGAGGTCGCGCGCCTCGACGAGCTGCGGCTGGCCGCCGTGCAGGACCGGATCGAGGCGGACCTCGCGCTCGGCGGCGGCCCCGAACTCGTCCCCGAGCTGCGCTCCCTGCTCGCCGCGCATCCGCTGGGCGAGAGACTGTACGGGCTGCTCATGCGGGCCCTGCACGCGGGCGGGCGTCCCGCCGAGGCGCTCGGCGTCTACGAGACGGCCCGGCGCGCCCTCGCCGAGGAACTCGGGGCCGACCCCTCGCCCGACCTCTCCGCCCTCCACCTCGAACTGCTGCGGGGCCGGACCCCGGCCCCACGCCGCCCCCGGGTCCCCGCCCAGCTCACCCGCTTCATCGGCCGCGACACCGAACTCGCGCACATCGCCGCACTCCTGGGCGACCGCGGCCGGGCAGACGCCCACCTGTCCGGCCGGAAGGACCCGGACCTCAGCCCCACCGGCCCGCCCGGTCACGGCCCGACCGCCCCGTCCGCCCCGTCCGCCCCGTCCGACGAGGATTCCATCGGTCCGCCCGGCACCCGGCTCGTCACGCTGACCGGACCCGGCGGTGCCGGGAAGACTCGGCTCGCGATCGAGGCCGCCCGGGCGTACGCCGAGATCTCCGCCACCGTCTGCGTCACCGAGCTGGCGCCCCTGACCGACGGCGCGCAGATCCCGTACGCCGTCCTCACGGCACTCGGCGTGCGCGAAGGCCTGCGCGGGCCGGGGAGCCCGGTCGCGGAGGCCACGGAGCGGCTGCTGGGTGCCCTGGAGGATCGCGAGCTGCTGCTCGTGCTCGACAACTGCGAGCACCTGGTCGAGGAAGCCGCCCGGTTCGTCGGACTCCTGCTCGGCGGCTGCCCGGGTGTCCGCGTCCTTGCCACCAGCCGGGAGGCGCTCGGCATCACCGGCGAGGTGCTGGTGCCGGTCTCGCCACTGCCTCCCGAGGCCGCGAGCCGCCTGTTCCTGGACCGCGCACGGGCCGTGAGCCCCGACCTCGGCGTCAGCGATCCCCACGTGGACGGGCACGCGCGCGTGGCCGACGTCTGTGCCGCCCTCGACGGGCTCCCCCTGGCCATCGAACTGGCAGCCGCCCGCCTGCGCACCCTCACCGTCCACGAACTCGCCGACCGTCTCGGCGCACTCCCGACGGACACCCACGCACCCGTTCGACCGGGCCCGGACGGGTGCGCGCCCGCACTCTCCGCCGGGGTCGACCGATTCCGCCTGCTCTCGCGCGGCGACCGCACCAAGGCGCCCCGGCACCGCACCCTGCGAGCCGTCGTGGAGTGGAGCTGGGAGCTGCTGGACGAGGGAGAGCGGGAGTTGGGACGGCGGCTGGCGGTGTTCTCCGGCGGTGCGACGGCGGAGGCGGTCCAGACGGTGTGCGGGGTGCCGTACGCGGAGGACGTGCTGGCCTCCCTGGTGGAGAAGTCGCTGGTGGAGGTCGCCGAGGGGCGGTACCGGATGCTGGAGACGATCCGCGCGTACGCCGCCGAGCGGCTCGCCGAGGAGGACGAGCCGGAGCGGCTGCGCGACGCCCACGCCGGGTACTTCCTGGCCCTCGCCGAGCGCGCCGAGCCGTTCCTGCGGAGTTCCCGACAGCTGCCCTGGCTGGAGCGGCTGACCGCCGAGCACGGCAACCTCGACGCCGCCCTGCGCCATCTGCTGCACACGGACACCGGGGCCGCCCTGCGGCTGATGGCGGCCCTGTCGTGGTTCTGGCGGCTGCGCGGCCCGCAGGGCGAGCACATCCCGCTCGCCCGGGCGTTGCTGGCGGCCGTCGGTGAGACACCGCCCCCGGGGCTGGCCGAGGAGTACGCGCTGTGTGTGATGAACACGGTCGCCGGGCGCGGTGACGACCCCGGTGAGCCCGAACGCCTCGCGCGCGTGGCGGCCGTACTGCGGTCGCTGGAGGTGCCGTTGCGGCTGCCGCCCACCCTGGTCATCTGGTCGCTCGTCGGGGGTCCCGTCCTCTCCGTGGCGGAGGAGATCCGGGCCGTCCAGCTGAGCGACGATCCGTGGGGCCGGGCGCTGCTGGAGGTCGGCGTCGCCTACCAGGAGATGTTCGCCGGGCGCCCCGCCGCCTCGGAGGCCGCCTTCACGCGCGCGTTGGCCGGCTTCCGCGTGACGGGCGACCGGTGGGGCATGGCCAACTGCCTCGATCCGCTCGGCTCGTTCGCCGGTTGGCGCGGCGAGTACGAACGCGCCCTCGAACTGCTCGACGAGGGGCTGGCACACGTGCGGGAGCTCCAGGCGCCCGAGGAGAGGGCCGATCTGCTCCGCACCCGTGCGACCGTCCTGCTGCACCGCGGCGACACCGAGGAGGCCGCCGCCCACTACACCCGCTCGGCCGCGCTCGCCCGCACCGCGGGCGCGCACGACAAGGTGGCGAGCGCCCGGCGCGGCCTCGGGGACCTGTCCCGGCTCGCCGGAGACACGGCACGCGCGCGCGTGCACTACGAGACGGCGCTGGAGGCGTGCGCGGCCAACTGGTTCAGCGTCGGCGAGACGGTACGGATCCTCATCGGACTGGGCCGCACCGCGGCCGCCGAGGGCGACACCGACGCGGCCCGCGACTGGTTCGCACAGGCACGCGCCCACGCCCAGGACTCCACGGACGTCCTCGCACGAGCTGAACTCGCCGAGGCGCTGGCCTGCGTCGCCCCCACCGCCGAGCGCGCCGCCGAACTCCTGGGCGCGGCCACGGCCCTGCGGGGCGCCCGGATCGAGGGCGACCCCGATGTCGGCCGTACGGAGCGGGACGTACGCGGAAGGCTGTCGCCCGCGGCGTACGACAAGGCCTTCGACCGGGGCCGGAGCCTCGGGTCAGCGGCGGTCAGCGAACGGTAGGGGGACGGTCAGCGGCCCGGCCGACGCTGCCGTGCATGACGAACACGACGTACGACCTCGGCCATCTCTCCGTCCTGATCTCCGGCGCCGGCGTCGCCGGCCCCGCCCTCGCCCTGAACCTCCTCCGGTACGGCGCCCGCGTCACCGTCGTCGAGAAGGCGCCGGAGCTGCGCGGCGGCGGCTTCGCCGTCGACTTCCGGGGGCACGTCCACCGCGAGGTGCTCACCGGGATGGGCATCTGGGACGAGATCCACGCCCGGCAGACCCACATGGGCCGGCAGATCGTCGTCGCCCCGGACGGCTCACCGAAGGTGGACCTGCCGTCGGAGATGATGAGCGGTGACGTGGAGATCCTCCGTGGGGATCTCGCGCACATCATGTACGAGCGCACCCGGGATCGCGTCGAGTACGTGTTCGACGATTCGATCGCCACGCTCACCGACACGCCGCACGGTGTCGACATCACCTTCGATCGGGGTCCGGCCCGCCGCTTCGACCTGGTGATCGGTGCCGACGGCCTCCACTCGCGCACCCGTTCCCTGGTCTTCGGCGACGAGTCCCGCCACCTGCGCTTCCTCGACCACTACGTCGCCGGCTTCGACGCCCCCAACGGCCTGGGGCTGCACCGCACCGGCCGGCTCTACAGCGAGCCCGGCCGGGCGATCGCCCTGGGCAACTACGGTGGAGACCCGGACCGCGTGGTCGCGCTGCTGGTCTTCCGTTCCGAGCGGCTGTCGTACGACCGTCAGGACGTCGCCGCGCAGAAGCGCATCCTCGCCGAGCGGTTCGCGGGGACCGGCTGGGAGGGGCCGCACGTCCTCAAGGCGCTGGAGGCGGCCGACGACCTGTACTTCGACGCGATCGCCCAGATCCACGTCGACCGGCTCACCGAGGGCCGGGTGGCGCTGCTCGGCGACGCGGGGTACGGCGCCACGATGGGCGGCATGGGGACCGGTGTGGCGATCGTCGGCGCGTACGTCCTGGCCGGTGAACTCGCCCTGGCGGGTGGCGACCACCGCACGGCGTTCGCCGCGTACGAGAGCCGGATCCGGGGGTTCGCCAAGGGGTGTCAGAAGACCGCGGGGAACGCGGGCCCGTTCTTCGCGCCGCCCACCGAGCGGCGGATCCGCGGCAGGGACCGGATGTACCGTCTTCTCGCCTCCCGCCCGATGGCGGCCTTCTTCAAGCGCATCACCGAGAAGTCGGCGACGAACATCAGGCTGCCGGAGTACCCCGCCTGAGCGCCCAGCCGTGATCCACGGGTCCGATCCCCCCGCCAAGCGCGAACCCGGCGGCGATCGCCCCGGTGACGTACTCCTTGGCCGCGGCCACGGCCTCCGGGACGGTCCGCCCCCGGGCGAGGTGCGAGGCGATCGCGGAGGCGAGGGTGCAGCCCGTGCCGTGGGTGTGCCGGTTGTCGTACCTGGGGGCCCGCAGCCAGTGCTCCTGCGAGCCGTCGGTGAGCAGATCGACGGCGTCCCCGGGGAGATGGCCGCCCTTGATCAGGGCCCAGCGCGGCCCGTGCGCCAGCACGGCGTCGGCCGCCTCACGCATCCCGGCCTCCGACTCGACCCGGACACCGGTGAGTTGGGCCACCTCGTCGAGGTTCGGTGTCGCCACGGTGGCCACCGGCAGCAGCCGCGTCCGTACGGAGTCCAGGGCGGAGGCGGCCAGCAGCGGGTCGCCGTGCTTGGAGACGCCGACCGGGTCGACGACGACCGGCGCGTCCGTGGCGGCCAGCAACTCGGCGACGGCCTCGACGAGTTCGGCGGAGGCCAGCATGCCGGTCTTGACCGCCTGGACGCCGATGTCGTCGACGACGCTGCGGTACTGGGCGCGCACCGCTTCCACCGGAAGCTCCCAAGCGCCCTGCACACCGAGGGAGTTCTGCGCGGTGACGGCCGTAACGACGCTCATGCCGTGCACCCCCAGCGCGAGCATCGTCTTCAGGTCGGCCTGGATCCCGGCCCCGCCTCCGGAGTCGGACCCGGCCACGGTGAGGACCCTCGGCGGCGCCCCGCTGGTCGCCGGGCTCATGACTCGATGTCCCCGAAGTGGTCCCAGCCGCCCTTGCTGGTCCAGGGCGCCCCGTCCACGGTGACCTGGGGCAGCGCGGAGGGGTTGAGGACCTCGCCGATCACCTTCCACCGCGCGGGCAGCTTCACGTCCTGCGGGAAGGTGGCGACGATCGCGTGGTCCTCGCCTCCGGTGAGCACCCACTGCAGGGGGTCGACGCCGACGGCCTGGCCGATGTCGTGCATCTGGGTGGGGATGTCGATCGCGCCGGAGCGGATGTCGATCCGGCACTTGCTCGCCTCCGCGATGTGCCCCAGGTCCGCGATCAGCCCGTCGCTGACGTCGCACATCGCGGTCGCGCCGAGGGAGGCCGCCGCCGGGCCCGCGTGGTACGGCGGCTCGGGGCGCCGGTGGGCCTCCACGAAGGCGCGCGGCGAGCGGAAGCCGCGGGAGAGCACCGCGTGCCCGGCGGCGGACCAGCCGAGCCAGCCGGTGACGGCCACGACATCCCCGGGCTGGGCTCCGCCCCTGGTCACGGGCTCATGGTTGCGCAGATCCCCGAGCGCGGTGATCGAGATCATGATGGTGTCGCCGCGGACGACGTCACCGCCGACCACGGACGCGCCGGCGACCTGGCACTCGTCGCGCAGTCCGTCCATCAGCTCGGTGGCCCAGGTCACCGGCAGGTCCGCGGGCGCGACCAGGCCGAGCAGCAGCGCGGTGGGCACGGCACCCATGGCGGCGATGTCCGCGAGGTTCTGCGCGGCGGCCTTGCGTCCCACGTCGTACGCCGTGGACCAGTCGCGCCGGAAGTGCCGCCCCTCCAGGAGGAGGTCGGTGCTCGCCACGACCCTGCGGTCCGGCGCCGCCACCACGGCGGCGTCGTCGCCGGGGCCGACCCGGACCGCCGGGGTGGTGGTGAGCCGGGAGGTGAGCTCCCTGATGAGCCCGAACTCCCCCAGCTCTCCCACGGTGCCCTTCATCGTCGTATCGCCCCTTCTCGTGCCGCTTCCAGTGTCACTCGCGCCCGGTCGCGGGCCGTTGTCGTCCTCGGTACGGTCGAGTGGACCGTCAACTTCCGTCGCCCCCGCACCCCGGTGCGTGCGGCGCGGCCTCCAGGGGTCTCCCCCTGGTGCTCGGCGACGCGATACCGTGGCGTTCCTTTTCCCGACATGATCCACATGATCCTCGTGGCCGCCCTGGAGGTTCCGTGGTACAGGCGTACATCCTGATCCAGACGGAGGTCGGCAAAGCGTCGACCGTCGCCGACACGATCAGCAAGCTCCCTGGGGTCATCCAGGCCGAGGACGTGACGGGCCCGTACGACGTCATCGTGCGCGCCCAGGCCGACACCGTCGACGACCTCGGCCGGCTGGTGGTCGCGAAGGTCCAGCAAGTGGACGGGATCACCCGCACCCTGACCTGCCCGGTCGTTCACCTGTAGCCCCCGTCTACCCTTGGCCGGTGAACTCGTTCCGTCACCGGCGCCCCGCTCGTCTCGGGCTGCCCGTCCTGGCCGTTTCGTTGATCGCCGTCGCGGGCTGCTCCTCAGCAGACGACAGCGGCTCGGCGGCGGTTCCCAGCCCGGGGGCCGCCGCCGCGAAACTGTGCCGGAACCTGGACGAGGTGCTGCCGCGGAAGGTGGACGGTCTCGACCGCCGGGATCCTCAGCCCGCGTCGTCGCTGACGGCGGGCTGGGGCGACGCGGTGATCATACTGCGCTGCGGGGTGCCCCAGCCGCCCAAGATGGTCGACCCCGGGGTGGCCGAGGGGCGCGACGCCGACGCGGTGGCCGGGGCCGTCGACGGGGTGGACTGGCTGATGGAGAAGCGGGACGGAGGCGCTTACCGCTTCACGACAGCCAATCGCTCCGTGTACGTGGAGGTGTCGGTGACGGCCGAGCGGGCCGCGGAGGATACTTCACCGATCCTCGTCGGGCTGGCGCCTGCCATCAAGAAGGCGGTTCCCGAAGGTGTGGCCTCCTAAGGGGGCGCCTCAGGAGGCCGTCGGGAGGCTGCGGGCCGGTTTGTGGCTGATCGCGCAGTTCCCCACGCCCCTTTTGGGCCTTCGGCCCATCAGGGGCACGGCTCAGCGCAGGCCCGTCGGCCTGTGCAGGGCCGCCTGGATCAGGCGGTCCACCAGTTCGCCGTACTCGACGCCGCTCGCCTTCCACATCGCCGGGTACATCGAGATCGGGGTGAAGCCGGGGAGCGTGTTGATCTCGTTGATGACGAAGTCGCCGTCTTCCGTGAGGAAGAAGTCGGCGCGGACCAGGCCCTCGCAGGAGGCCGCCTCGAAGGCGTCGACCGCGAGCCGCTGGACCTCGGCTGTCTCCTCCGGGGTCAGCGGGGCCGGGACGATGCCGGGCGTCGAGTCGATGTACTTGGCCTCGAAGTCGTAGTACGCGTGGGCCTCGGGCGGCGGGATCTCGGCGGGGACGGAGGCGCGCGGGCCGTCCTCGAACTCCAGGACGCCGCACTCGATCTCGCGGCCGCGCAGGGCCGCCTCGACCAGGATCTTCGGGTCATGGCGCTGGGCCTCGGCGATCGCCTCGTCGAGGCCGTCGAGGTCGTCGACCTTGGTGATGCCGATGGAGGAGCCCGCGCGGGCGGGCTTCACGAAGAGGGGCCAGCCGTGCTCACCGGCGAGGTCGATGATCTTCTTGCGGGCGGCGGACTCGTCGAGCTGCCACTCGCGCGGCCGGATCACCACGTACGGGCCGACCTTGAGCCCGAACGAGGTGAACACCCGCTTCATGTACTCCTTGTCCTGGCCGACGGCCGAGGCGAGGACACCCGAGCCGACGTACGGGACGCCGGAGAGCTCCAGGAGGCCCTGGAGGGTGCCGTCCTCGCCGTAGGGGCCGTGCAGGACGGGGAAGACGACGTCGACCTCGCCGAGGGCCTTGGGCACCGAACCGGGCTCGCTGTAGACGACTTCGCGGTTGGCGGGGTCGACGGGCAGGATCACGCCGCCCTCCCGGGACTCGGCGAGTTCGTCGACGCTCGGCGTACGGCGGTCGGTGATCGCCATCCGCTCCGGTTCGTCGGCGGTGAGCGCCCAACGGCCGTCCCGCGTGATGCCGATCGGCAGGACGTCGTACTTCGTCCGGTCGATGGCACGCAGTACGGCGCCGGCCGTGACCACGGAGATCCCGTGTTCCGAGCTGCGGCCGCCGAAGACGACGGCCACGCGCGGCTTGCGGGACGGCTGCTCAGGGCTCTGGGGGAGGTTCTCGCTGCTCATATCGCGTCGAGAGTACCCGGTGGTAGGGCGCGAGTCAGTGCCCGAACGGTCGCTTTCGCTCAGCGTCGCTCCGGCTTGGCGCTGCGCGACATCATCTCCTTGAGGGCGACGACCGGCGGCTTGCCGTCGTGGACGATGTCGACGACGGTCTCGGTGATGGGCATGTCGACGCCGTGCCGACGGGCCAAGTCCAGTACGGACTCACAGGACTTGACGCCCTCGGCGGTCTGCTTGGTGACCGCGATGGTCTCCTGCAGGGTCATGCCCTTGCCGAGGTTGGTGCCGAAGGTGTGGTTGCGGGAGAGCGGCGAGGAACAGGTCGCCACGAGGTCGCCGAGGCCCGCGAGTCCGGAGAACGTGAGCGGGTCGGCGCCCATCGCGAGACCGAGCCGGGTCGTCTCCGCGAGACCGCGGGTGATGAGCGATCCCTTGGCGTTGTCGCCGAGGCCCATGCCGTCCGCGATGCCGACGGCGAGCCCGATGACGTTCTTCACCGCGCCGCCCAGCTCGCAGCCGACGACGTCGGTGTTGGTGTACGGGCGGAAGTACGGCGTGTGGCAGGCGGTCTGGAGCTTCTGGGCGACGGCCTCGTCGGTGCAGGCGACCACGGAGGCGGCCGGCATGCGGGAGGCGATCTCACGTGCCAGGTTGGGCCCGGAGACGACGGCGACGCGGTCCTGGCCCACCTTGGCGACGTCCTCGATCACCTCGCTCATCCGCATGGCGGAACCGAGTTCGACGCCTTTCATCAGCGAGACGAGGACGGTGCCGGGGGCCAGCAGGGGCACCCATTCGGCGAGGTTGGCGCGCAGGGTCTGGGACGGAATGGACAGGACCGTGAAGTCGGCGTCGGCGGCGGCCTCGGCCGGGTCCGTGGTGGCCCGCACGTTCCGCGGGAGTTCCAGGCCCGGCAGGTAGTCGCTGTTGGTCCGCGTGGAGTTGATCGCGTCCGCGACCTCCGGGCGGCGCGCCCACAAGGTGACCTCGCACCCGGCGTCGGCGAGCACCGTACCGAAGGCCGTACCCCATGAACCGGCGCTGAACACGGCCGCCTTGACCGGCTTGCTCACTTGCCCTGCCCCTCTTCCTGATGTTCCTGGGCCCGCTGGACCGTGCTGTGCTGTTGCCGCTTCCCATTGTCGAGGACGGCCCGGGCGTTCCTGCGCCGCTGCTCGATCCGCTCCCGCTTGGGGTCGTACGGCGTCGCGGGGGCCTTCTCGCCGCGGATCTCCTCCAGCTGGCGGGTGATGGCGGCCATGATGACCTCCGTCGCGTCCTTCAGCAGGTCGGGGCTCATCTCCCGGCCGTAGAAGCGGGAGAGGTCGACGGGCGGGCCCGCGAGGACGTGGTGGGTCTTGCGCGGCAGGAGGTGAGGCTTCTTGGCGTACGGCGGCAGGAGTTCGTTGGCGCCCCACTGCGCGACCGGGATCACCGGGCACCTGGTCTGCAGGGCGACCCGCGCGGCACCGGTCTTGCCGGTCATGGGCCAGCCGTCCGGGTCGCGGGTGAGGGTGCCCTCGGGGTAGAAGGCGACGCACTCGCCGCGCTCCACGGCGTCGATCGCGGCCCGGAAGGCGCTCAGCGCGTCGGTGGTCTCGCGATAGACGGGGATCTGGCCGGTGCCGCGCATGACGGCACCGATGAATCCCTTGCCGAAGAGACCGCTCTTCGCGAGAAATCGCGGAACCCGGCCGCTGTTGTACTGATAATGGGCGTACGCAAAGGGATCGACATGCGAATTGTGGTTCACGGCAGTGATAAATCCACCCTCGGCCGGAATGTTCTCCATTCCACGCCAGTCCCGCTTGATCAGCACCACCAGGGGTGGTTTGGCGATCACCGCGGCGAGGCGGTACCAGAAGCCGATTCTCCGGCGGGGCACGCGGACACCTTCCTCTAGAACTTCCCAGGGCCTGTTCCGGGGGCCCGGAGCCGCACAAGTGTCGCCCCGGGCTGCCGGTCTGTCGAGAACACCGTACGCCCCGCCCTGCGGCCGTCCCTTGCGTCCAGGTGACAATGGCCGCGACAAGAGAGGGACGGAACGCCCGTGCAGTGGACCCTGGTCGTACCCCTGAAGCCCCTGGCGCGGGCCAAGAGCAGGCTCTCGGACACCGCCGACGACGGGGTGCGCCCCGGCCTGGCCCTCGCCTTCGCGCAGGACACGGTGGCCGCGGCCCTGACCGCCGCGGCGGTCCGGGGTGTGGTGGTGGTCACGGACGACCCGCTCGCCTCGCGCGAGCTGGCGGCCCTGGGCGCCCGCACCGTGCCCGAGGATTCCCGCGAGGGCTCCCGGGACGGCCTGAACGCCGCTCTGCGGCACGCGGCGGCCGTCGTACGCGATGTACGCCCGCAAAGCCCCGTGGCGGCCCTGAACGCGGATCTGCCCGCTCTGCGGCCCGGGGAATTGACCCGCGTACTGGACGCGGCCGCCGAATTCCCCCGCTCTTTCCTCCCCGACGCGGCCGGCACCGGTACGACCCTGCTGGCTGCGACCCCCGGTCATGACCTCTCCCCCGTCTTCGGCCCCGACTCCCGTCGGCGCCACCGCCACTCCGGCGCCGCGGAACTCGCTCTCACCGGCGTCGACTCCGTACGCCAGGACGTCGACACCGGGGACGACCTCCGCGCCGCCCTCGGCCTCGGGGTCGGCCCCCGTACGGCCGCGGCAGCCGCGCGCCTGCTGATCCCCGGCCAGTAGGCTGCGGCCATGCAGGCCACCGCGTACACCTACGACCCCGCCACCCGCACCGGCCAGGTCCTCCTCGACGACGGCACCCCGCTCCCCTTCGACACCCCGGCCTTCGACGCGGGCGCCCTGCGCCTGCTCCGCCCGGGCCAGCGGGTCCGCATCGAGACGGAGGGCGAGGGCGAGGCCCTGCGCATCACGCTGATCACCCTGCAGACCTTCTGAACGAACTCTCACCAAGGCCGCGCCCCCGAAAAGGGGCGCGGGAAACTGCGCGATCAGCCACGATCGGCCGGCCAGTCGCCCACGAACAAGATCCCCAACGGCGGGGAGGCACTGAGAAGTCCCGAAACACGCCGCGGGCCGGGCTCCAAGTAACAGGGAGCCCGGCCCGGTGCGTGTGAGTACCCGGCGTTCTAAGCCTGACGCGCAGCCGTCTTCTTCGCGGTCGTCTTGCGAGCCGTCGACTTCGCGGCCGGGGCCCGCTTCGCGGTGGCCTTCTTGGCCGGCGCCTTCTTCGCCGCGGTCTTCTTCGCCGTCGCCGTGGTCTTCTTGGCGGTCGTCTTCTTCGCCGCCGCGGACTTGGTCGTGGCCTTCTTGGCGGTCGTCTTCTTCGCCGTGGTCTTCTTCGCGGCGGCCGTCGTCTTCTTGGCGGCGGCCGTGGTCTTGCGGGCGGTCGTCTTCTTCGCGGTGGTCTTCTTCGCCGCCGCCTTCTTGACCGTCGCCGAAGCGCCACCGCTCAGGCTGCCCTTGGGCGCCTTCTTGACCGCGACCTCGCCACCACGGGGAAGCTTCTTCGAGCCGCTCACCAGGTCCTTGAAACCCTGGCCCGCGCGGAACCTCGGTACGGAGGTCTTCTTGACCCGAACCCGCTCACCCGTCTGCGGGTTGCGGGCGTAACGGGCCGGCCGGTCGACCTTCTCGAACGAACCGAAGCCGGTGACCGACACCCGGTCCCCGCCGACGACCGCGCGGACGATGGCGTCCAGAACAGCGTCGACCGCGTCGGCGGCCTGCTGACGCCCGCCGACCTTGTCCGCAATCGCTTCTACGAGCTGCGCCTTGTTCACGTCTTCCCCTTCGGAGACATCGCCCGAACGATAGTGTTCAAGCTTTTTCGCACGTTAGGCAGATATATACCGCAAATCAAACACGAAACGGGCTTATCACCCTTGTGCCGCAACGAACTCGGACGGTCATGAAGTTCCTTCAGCGTTCCTCTGCGGGCATTCGCCCCTCGTCGAGGTCCGTCATGAAGTTCTCCAGCCGCCTTGCCGCGTCGGCGAGATCGTGCTTGGCCACGGCCGTAATGACCAGCAGCTTCCGGGTCAGCGCCATGCGTACGCCCTCCGGGACTTGCAGTGAGCGCACCCTTGCGTGCGCTTCCTTGAGTTGGCCCGCGACCGCCGCATAGAGCTCGAGTTGGCCGTCGTGTTCCATGCACAGATTGTGCCATCTGGGGCGAGTTGTCGCCTGCGCAGGGGGCAACTGCCGTCTCCCCGGGGCCCTGGGAGCACCCCGGGCAGATGCCACACCATGATGCGCGTACCCCGGCAATCACCTTTGTAACTAGGGGAGTTGAAACCTTTCTGCACATGACTTCGAAGGTGCCCGGACCCGGACATGGAGGTACCCCCAACCGTGCACGATTGGGGGTACCTGGGGGTGTCGCGGTGGCTGGAATCCGCCTTGCGCGGCCCGCCCGAGAGGGGGTCCGCGCCGGCGGATCAGACCTTCAGCGTCCTCGGCTTGTACGAGGGGCGCTTGGCCTCGTACGCGGCGATGTCGGCCTCGTTCTGGAGGGTGATGGAGATGTCGTCGAGGCCGTTCAGCAGCCGCCAGCGGGAGTTCTCGTCCAGCTCGAAGGAGGCGGTGATGCCCTCGGCGCGCACCTCGCGGGCCTGGAGGTCGACGGTGATCTCGGCCTCGGGGTCGCTCTCCGTGAGCTGCTGCAGCGCGTCCACGGTCTTCTGCTCCAGGACGACCGTGAGCAGGCCGTTCTTGAGCGAGTTGCCGCGGAAGATGTCGGCGAAGCGGGAGGAGATGACCGCCTTGAAGCCGTAGTTCTGCAGCGCCCACACCGCGTGCTCACGGGAGGAGCCGGTGCCGAAGTCGGGTCCGGCGACCAGGACGGTGGCGCCCTTGCGCTCGGGCTGGTTGAGGATGAAGGTCTCGTCCTTGCGCCAGGCCTCGAACAGCCCGTCCTCGAAGCCGTCCCTGGTCACCTTCTTGAGCCAGTGGGCGGGGATGATCTGGTCGGTGTCGACGTTGCTGCGGCGCAGCGGGACGGCCCGGCCGGTGTGTGTGGTGAATGCTTCCATGACTGTTCAGACTCCAGCGGGCGCGGGGGCGGTGGCGTCGGTCAGGTCGGCGGGGGACGCCAGATGGCCGAGGACGGCCGTCGCGGCGGCGACCTGCGGGGAGACCAGGTGGGTACGGCCGCCCTTGCCCTGCCTGCCCTCGAAGTTGCGGTTGGAGGTGGACGCGGAGCGCTCACCGGGGGCCAGCTGGTCGGGGTTCATGCCCAGACACATCGAGCAGCCCGCGTGCCGCCACTCGGCGCCGGCCTCCTTGAAGACCACGTCCAGGCCCTCGGACACGGCCTGCAGACCGACCCGCGCGGAGCCGGGGACGACCAGCATCCGTACGCCGTCGGCGACTTTGCGGCCCTTGACCAGCTCGGCGGCGGCGCGCAGGTCCTCGATGCGGCCGTTGGTGCACGAACCTACGAAGACGGTGTCCACCTTGATGGAGCGCAGCGGCTGGCCGGCCTCCAACCCCATGTACTCCAGGGCCTTTTCGGCGGCGAGGCGCTCCGAAGCGTCCTCGTACGAAGCCGGGTCGGGGACCGAGGCCGAAAGCGGCGCGCCCTGGCCGGGGTTGGTGCCCCAGGTGACGAACGGCGACAGGGAGGCGCCGTCGATGATCACCTCGGCGTCGAACTCGGCGTCGTCGTCGGTCTTCAGCGTCTTCCAGTACGCGACGGCCGCGTCCCAGTCCTCGCCCTCGGGGGCGTGCGGACGGCCCTTGAGGTAGTCGAAGGTGGTCTGGTCGGGGGCGATCATGCCCGCGCGGGCGCCGGCCTCGATCGACATGTTGCAGATGGTCATGCGGGCCTCCATCGAGAGATTCTCGATGGCTTCGCCCCGGTACTCCAGGACATAGCCCTGACCGCCGCCCGTACCGATCTTGGCAATGATCGCCAGGATCAGGTCCTTGGCGGTGACGCCCTCGGCCAGCTCGCCCTCGACCGTGATCGCCATGGTCTTGGGGCGGACCAGCGGCAGCGTCTGCGTGGCCAGCACATGCTCCACCTGGGAGGTGCCGATGCCGAACGCCAGACCGCCGAAGGCTCCGTGCGTCGAGGTGTGGGAGTCACCGCAGACGACCGTCATGCCGGGCTGGGTCAGACCCAGCTGCGGGCCGACGACGTGCACGACACCCTGCTCGACGTCGCCCAGCGGGTGCAGACGCACACCGAACTCGGCGGCGTTCGCGCGCAGCGTCTCCAGCTGGACACGGGAGACCGGGTCCGCGATGGGCTTGTCGATATCGAGGGTGGGGGTGTTGTGGTCCTCGGTGGCGATGGTCAGGTCGAGCCGGCGCACCTTCCGCCCGCTCTTGCGGAGACCGTCGAAGGCCTGGGGGCTGGTCACCTCGTGCAGCAGGTGCAGATCGATGAAGAGGAGGTCGGGCTCGCCCTCGGCGCGCCGGACGACATGGTCGTCCCAGACCTTCTCCGCGAGTGTCCTACCCATCGCTTTCCCTCCGGCCGACGCGGCAGCGTGTCGGCCCAACTAGAGATATCGGAGGTGGCGAGCGCGCGAATCCCCTCGTGGCGCGCGCAGGCCGCCGGGCTCGTCGGTCCGCGAGCCGTTGTTGTTCTGCTTCCAGAGTGGCAAGGTCCACGCGAAATTGAACTTGCGTTTCACAGAGTGAGACGCGAGTATCGTTGCATGGACAACAGTAGCGGCGTCGGCGTTCTGGACAAGGCGGCCCTGGTCCTGAGCGCTCTGGAGTCCGGTCCGGCCACCCTCGCGGGTCTGGTCGGCGCCACGGGACTCGCACGGCCCACGGCCCACCGCCTGGCCGTGGCTCTGGAACACCACCGCATGGTGGCACGCGACATGCAGGGCCGTTTCATCCTCGGCCCCCGGCTGGCAGAGCTGGCCGCGGCCGCCGGCGAGGACCGCCTCCTCGCGACGGCGGGACCGGTGCTCACCCATCTACGGGATGTGACGGGCGAGAGCGCTCAGCTCTACCGCCGCCAGGGCGACATGCGCATCTGCGTCGCCGCGGCGGAGCGCCTGTCCGGCCTGCGGGACACGGTCCCGGTCGGTTCGACCCTCACGATGAAGGCCGGCTCCTCGGCGCAGATCCTGATGGCCTGGGAGGAGCCCGAGCGCCTGCACCGCGGTCTGCAGGGCGCCCGTTTCACCGCCACCGCCCTCTCGGGTGTACGGCGCCGGGGCTGGGCCCAGTCCATCGGCGAGCGGGAGCCGGGTGTGGCCTCGGTCTCCGCCCCGGTACGCGGGCCGTCGAACCGTGTGGTCGCCGCGGTCTCCGTCTCCGGCCCCATCGAGCGGCTGACCCGCCACCCCGGCCGTATGCACGCCCAGGCGGTGATCGACGCCGCGGGCCGCCTCTCGGAGGCCCTGCGCCGCACCGGCTGACCCCTCGAAGCGTCCGTCCCACCACGAAGAAGGCCTGCCTCAACGCCGCGGCAGGCCTTCTCTCGTGTCGCGGAACTCATGGGCCCGTGTGCCGAGTTGGACATGACGAAGGCCCTCCACCGAGGTGGAGGGCCTTCGTGGAACGTACCCCCGACCGGATTCGAACCGGCGCTACCGCCTTGAGAGGGCGGCGTGCTAGGCCGCTACACAACGGGGGCGTGGAGCCTGCAAGCGTTCAGTACTGCACCGCTGCAGGTCCGAGCTGGTCTACCTGGACTCGAACCAAGACTAACTGAACCAGAATCAGTCGTGCTGCCAATTACACCATAGACCAATGTGGTTTAGACCAGTCAGTACCCCCGACCGGATTCGAACCGGCGCTACCGCCTTGAGAGGGCGGCGTGCTAGGCCGCTACACAACGGGGGCCCTAGCGATCCTGCATCGAGGTGAGGGGGTGCGACCCGAACTCTCCCCGCGGGAAGGATCTGTACCCCCGACCGGATTCGAACCGGCGCTACGGCCTTGAGAGGGCAGCGTGCTAGGCCGCTACACAACGGGGGCTTCGCGGAGTTGATCTCCGCCTGCAGATGAGCTCTGCGAGCTGGCCTACCTGGACTCGAACCAAGACTAACTGAACCAGAATCAGTCGTGCTGCCAATTACACCATAGGCCACTGGAACGCAAGCCCCGAAGGGGATCTTGTTCTAGCTTGCTCCGTCGGTTCCGGCCTTTCGGCCCGCTCCCCGGCGGCGCAGAAAGAACATTACCCGAAGGTGGACGGCGCTCCAAAACGGGTATCGGAGCCGAGGATCGCGGGGAGTTCGGTGAGGGTGGCGATACGGTGCGGTCCGACGGGCGGGTCGACGGTCGCGTGGAGACCGTCGCGATCGATCCAGACGGACAGCAGACCGGCGTCGGCGGCGCCCCGGCCGTCGATCTCCGGGTGGTCACCGACGTACGCGACCTCGTGCGGAGGCAGTTCCAATGCCTCGCAGGCGACGTGGAACGCCTCGGCGGCCGGCTTGTGGACACCCAGTTGCTCGGCGCACAGCACCGTCTCGAAGCGGTCCCACACGCCGAGGGCGCGCAGCTTGCGCTCCTGGACGGGGAGGCTGGAGTTGGACAGGACCGCGTGCCGGTGGCTGGCCGCGAGGGCGTCCAGAACGGGCAGGACGTCCGGGAAGAGCGACCAGGCGCGCTCGTAGTGGGCGACGTACCGCTCGAACCAGGCGTCCGCCTCCGGGTCGGTCAGCGGTTCGCCGAGGAAGTCCCGGACGCGGTCGCGCCGGGTGGCCTCCCAGTCGCCCTCGCCGGCCGCGTAACGCCGCCAGTGCAGGCTGGTGAGGTCCTTCCAGCGCGTGATCGCCTGGTCGACGGAGTCGTATCCGTGGAGGAGTCCCTCGACGCCCAAGTGGGCGCGCATTCCGGCGCGGTCGGCCGCGGTGTAGTCGAAAAGGGTGTCGTCGACGTCCCAGAGCACGGCCTTGATGTTCATGGAACCGACCGTAGCCCGAGGTCGGCCGCCCTGTCCGGAGGATGCCGAAGGGGCGGCACCCGGAACCCTGGGTGCCGCCCCTCACGTACCGTGCGTCACGCCGCGAGCTTCGCCAGGGCCGCGTCGATCCGTGCCAGCGTCTTCTCCTTGCCCAGGATCTCCAGAGACTCGAAGAGGGGGAGGCCGACCGTGCGGCCGGTGACGGCGACGCGGACGGGGGCCTGGGCCTTGCCGAGCTTCAGGCCGTGGGCCTCGCCGGCGGCCAGGACGGCCTCCTTCAGGGACTCGGCCGAGGTCCAGTCGGCGGACTCCAGCTTCTCGCGGGCCGTGCGGAGCAGGGCATCGGAGCCCTCCTTCATGGCCTTGGCCCAGCTGGCCTCGTCCTCGGCCGGCTCCGGCAGGAACAGGAAGTCCACGTTCTCCGTGATCTCCGAGAGGACCTTGAGCCGGGTCTGCGCGTGCGGGGCGATGGCCTCCCACTTGGCCTCGTCGAAGTCCTCCGGCGCCCAGGGGGCGAAGGGGGCCCTCAGCCACGGGGCGCAGCGCTCGGTGAACTCCTTCACATCCAGCAGACGGATGTGGTCGGCGTTGATCGCCTCGGCCTTCTTCAGGTCGAAGCGGGCCGGGTTGGGGTTCACGTCGGCGACGTCGAAGGCGGCGACCATCTCCTCGATCGTGAAGATGTCCTGGTCGGCGGAGAGCGACCAGCCGAGGAGGGAGAGGTAGTTGAGCAGGCCCTCGGGGAGGAAGCCGCGCTCGCGGTAGAGGTTGAGCGACGACTGCGGGTCGCGCTTCGACAGCTTCTTGTTGCCCTCGCCCATCACGTACGGCAGGTGCCCGAAGGACGGGACCTCCTTGGCGATGCCCAGTTCGATCAGCGCCTTGTAGAGGGCGATCTGCCGGGGCGTGGAGGAGAGCAGGTCCTCGCCGCGCAGGACGTGGGTGATCTCCATCAGGGCGTCGTCGACGGGGTTGACGAGCGTGTAGAGCGGGGCGCCGTTGGCGCGGACGATGCCGTAGTCCGGCACGTTCTCCGGGGTGAAGGTCAGCTCACCGCGGACCAGGTCCGTGAAGGTGATCGTCTCGTCGGGCATCCGGAAGCGGACGATCGGCTCGCGGCCCTCCGCCTCGTACCGGGCCTTCTGCTCCGGGGTGACCTCGCGGCACTTGCCGTCGTAGCCGGAGGGCCTTCCGGCGGCGCGGGCGGCGTCGCGGCGCTCCTCCAGCTCGGAGGCGGTGCAGTAGCAGGAGTAGGCGTGGCCGGCGTCCTTGAGCTTCTCGGCCACCTCCTTGTACGTCTCCATGCGCTGCGACTGGCGGTACGGCGCGTGCGGGCCGCCGACCTCGGGGCCCTCGTCCCAGGTGAAGCCCAGCCAGCGCAGCGAGTCCAGGAGCTGCTCGTAGGACTCCTCGGAGTCGCGGGCCGCGTCGGTGTCCTCGATGCGGAAGACGAACGTGCCGCCGGTGTGGCGGGCGTACGCCCAGTTGAACAGGGCCGTGCGGACCAGACCCACATGGGGGTTGCCGGTCGGGGACGGACAGAAACGTACGCGGACGGAGCCGTTAGCCACGCTTGATCACCTTGTTGGTGAGAGTGCCGATGCCTTCGATGGTGACGGCGACCTCGTCGCCGACGTTGAGGGGGCCGACCCCTGCCGGGGTGCCCGTGAGGATGACGTCGCCGGGGAGCAGCGTCATGGCCTCGGTGATGTTGACGATCAGGTCCTCGATGGAGTTGATCATCTCGCTCGTCCGGCCGAGCTGGCGTTGTGCGCCGTTGACGGTGAGCTGGATGGTCAGGTCGGCCGGGTCGAGGTCGGTCTCCACCCAGGGGCCCAGCGGGCAGGCGGTGTCGAAGCCCTTGGCGCGGGCCCACTGCTTCTCGCGCTTCTGGACGTCACGGGCGGTGATGTCGTTGGCGCAGGTGTAGCCGAAGATCACGTCCTTGACGCGTGCTCGCGGGACCTCTCGGCACATCCGGCCGATGACGACGGCCAGCTCGGCCTCGTGGTGGAGGTCCTCGGAGAACGAGGGGTACTGGATCTCGTCGCCCGGGCCGATCACCGAGGTGGCGGGCTTGAAGAAGGCGAACGGGGCGTCGGGGACCTCGTTGCCCAGCTCGCGGGCGTGCTCGGCGTAGTTGCGGCCGAAGGCCACGACCTTGTTGGGGAGCACCGGCGGCAGCAGCCTGACCTTGTTGACCGGGACCTTCGTCCCGGAGAGCTCGAAGTCCGCGAACGGAATGCCCTTGATGATGTCGAGGACGAGCTCGTCCGGCTTGTCGCCCTCGACCGCGCCGAAGGCTACGTTCCCGTCGATGGAGAACCTGGCGATGCGCACGGGATGCTTGCGCCCCTTAAGTGAGCTGGCTGGAGTCTGACGGTCCAGGCTAACGCGGGGCCGGGTCCCCGCCTCGCGCATTTGAGTGCGGCGGGCATGGGGAAGGGCGCCCGGCTCGGGCCGGGCGCCCTTCCCCCAAGTCCTCACCGGAATCCGCCGTTTCTTCACCGGAACCGGCTTGAGTGATCGGCGGATTCCGCGCGTACTTGACCGTGCAACTACTCCGCCGGCTGGACCGGGACCGTCATCAGGATCGTCCGGCGGGGGTTGGCGGTCACGGAGGGGAGGTCGACGGAGTGCTCCTGCTCCGGCGTGCGCAGGTCCTCGGCGTCTTCGAGGTGGGCCAGGGTCGTGCGCCGGGGGTTGGCTATCGTGCGGAACATCGTCGTCGTCTTCACTGTTGTCCTGGACCTCGTCGTGTACGGGCGCCGGGCGGGCCACAAGGGCCGCCCCACAAGCGCGGGTTGTCGGATTCGCCATCCCTGTAAAGCGTCAGGCTAAACATCCGATTCCCGGGTCAAGTCGTGAAGAAGGCATGATCGGCGTGTGAGTTTGCTCACTCAGTCATGGGTAAAACGGGCAATTCAGGCCATCAACCCGCCTCCCCGAAACGGACATCAAGCACCTGAAGCACGCATTCCGCTCCTGATCATGGCGACTGGGACACCCCACTGACACCCCTGGATCGCACGGGTATGTCCGTAATAGGCGGAAACACCTTCCACGCCTGGTGACGTAGTCCTCACATGCTGTCACAGTGAACAGACCGTTACCCATTGGCCTTGTTGGAGATCCGGCACTGTGCTGGAATTCCACGGACCGCCGCAGGATCGTGCCGGCGCGCAGGGGCGCAGAGAAGAGCGCCTGGCGGCGGTGGAAGGGGGAGCCAGCGCCGGTCACTCACGACCACCAATTGGGGACGTATTCAGGGCGCCCCCGAAGACGCCGACACCGTCCCGCCGTTCACGCGGTGGGGCGCCTGGTCCAGAGGTTGCGACGCTAGTGCAGGGACGTTTCAAGAGGGATGGCAGCGCTTCGGCGGAGCCGGAGCCACACATCGGAACCGGTAACGGTTCCTCCCCCCAGCACGCCCAGAACCCGGGTCCGGCGGAGATCGGCGACGGCGGGGAGCGCTCCGGGCGCCCCGGCGCGTCAGTTGCTCCCGTGCCGCCCGGCAAGCCCAAGGGCGGCACCAAGGCGGGCGCCGGAGGCGGCTCCCGAATAGCCCTGCGCAACTGGCGCATCTCGACCCGTCTCGTGTCGCTGCTCGCGCTCCCCGTGGTGGCGGCGACCTCGCTCGGTGCCCTGCGTATCGGCGACAACGTGGACGACATCCAGCAGCTCGACAACATGCGGCTGCTGACCGACATGACGAAGCAGGCGACCGAGCTCGCCGCCGCGCTCCAGCAGGAGCGCGACCTGTCCGCCGGTCCCCTCGCCCACGGCCTGGACGCCACCGACTTCACCGTCAAGGGCACCCGCGAGAAGACGGACCAGGCCCGCATCCAGTTCACGGACGCGACCCAGGCCGCGGAGACCGCGAACACCACCGCGAAGATGCCCGGCGTCCGCGACAGCCTCGTCCGGGTGGTGCGCGAGCTCTACAACCTCAGCAGCATCCGCAAGAACGCCTACGTGGACCCCAAGAACTCCACGCAGACGGTCGAGGCCTACCACCGTCTGATCTCCCAGCTGCTGGAACTGTCCACGGACATGGCCGAGGCCACCAGCAACCCGGACATGATCAAGCGGACCCGTGCCCTGGCGGCCTTCTCCTCCGCGAAGGAGTACGCCTCCATCCAGCGCGCGGTCATCGCGGCGGCGCTGCCCGCCACCGACGACAAGGCCGGCAAGCTCTACGAGAACGACCGCCTCTACGCGAACTCGGCGCTGTCGAACGAGGAGTCGGACCGCAGCACCTTCTCCGACATCTACGGATCCGGTGCCGAGGAACTGACCAAGCCGATCGACGACGCGAGCCCCACCATCGAGGCGGCCGACGTCTACGCGGACCGGGTGCTCGCCAGCGCCGGCGGTCTGGGCGGTCAGGACAACCGCTCGTACAAGGACTGGACCGACGACTCCTCTGCCAAGATCGAGCAGATGAAGAAGATCGAGGGTTCGCTCCTGGAGGAGATGGAGCAGACCGCTCGTAACCTGCGCGCCGACGCCGAGCAAGAGGCGATCATCTCCGGTGCGCTGATCCTGCTCGTCCTCGGTGTCTCCCTGGTCGGCGCCTTCGTCGTGGCCCGGTCCATGATCCGCTCGCTGCGGCGCCTCCAGGACACCGCGACCAAGGTCGCCCAGGACCGGCTGCCCGAGCTGGTCAAGCAGCTGTCGGAGTCGGACCCGCAGGACGTCGACACCTCCGTCGAGTCGGTCGGTGTGCACTCCCGGGACGAGATCGGCCAGGTGGCCGCGGCCTTCGACGACGTGCACCGCGAGGCCGTCCGCCTCGCCGCCGAGCAGGCCCTCCTGCGGGGCAACGTCAACGCGATGTTCACCAACCTCTCGCGCCGCTCCCAGGGCCTCATCCAGCGTCAGCTGTCGCTCATCTCCGAACTGGAGTCCCGCGAGGCAGACCCGGACCAGC
Organism: Streptomyces sp. SP18BB07; assembly: GCF_036322545.1. Taxonomy (NCBI): domain Bacteria; kingdom Bacillati; phylum Actinomycetota; class Actinomycetes; order Kitasatosporales; family Streptomycetaceae; genus Streptomyces; species Streptomyces sp. SP18BB07. The sequence goes on along the minus strand of NZ_JAQYWT010000277.1, from coordinate 3,387 downwards.
TGTCCTCCCTCTTCAAGCTCGACCACCTCGCCACCCGCATGCGCCGTAACGGTGAGAACCTCCTCGTTCTCGCCGGTGAAGAGCCCGGCCGCCGCTGGACCCGTCCGGTCCCGCTGGTCGACGTGCTCCGCGCCGCCGCGTCCGAGGTGGAGCAGTACGAGCGCATCGAGCTGGCCTCCGTGCCGACGACCGAGGTCGCCGGCCGCGTGGTCAACGACCTCGTGCACCTGCTCGCCGAGCTGCTGGAGAACGCCACCTCGTTCTCCTCGCCGCAGACCAAGGTCAAGGTCACCGGTCACGCGCTGCCCGACGGCCGCGTCCTGATCGAGATCCACGACACCGGTATCGGCCTCTCGCCCGAGGACCTCGCGGCGATCAACGAGCGGCTCGCCTCGCCGCCCACCGTGGACGTGTCGGTCTCCCGCCGCATGGGTCTGTTCGTGGTCGGTCGTCTGTCGCAGCGCCACGGCATCCGTATCCAGCTGCGTCCGTCCGACTCGGGCGGTACGACCGCGCTCGTCATGCTTCCCGTCGACGTGGCGCAGGGCAACAAGAAGCCCACCCCGGGCAAGCCCGGCCAGGGCGCCCCGTCCACCGGTGGCCCCGCCGCCGCGCAGGCCGCGGCCGGTGCCGCCGCCGCGCGTCGCCAGGCGGGCAACCAGTCGGGCCCGCCGCTCGGCGGCCCCTCCGCCAGTGGCGGGCTGCTGGGCGGCGCCCCGCAGCGTGGGCAGGTCGGTGCGGGCCAGGGTCCGCGGGCCGCGCTGCCCGGCAACCCCAGCGGTCCGGGCGGCTTCGGCAACCCCGGCGGCCCCCGTGGGCCCCAGGGCGGTCCGCCGATGCCCCCTCAGGGCGGCCGGCCGGCTCCGGCGGGCGCCGGTGCCGGCGGGTTCGGCGGCGGTCAGGCGCCGGGTGCCCCGCAGGGGCTGCAGGCGGCCGGGACCGGTGGTCCGGGCGGCTTCGAGAGCTTCGACGACTCCGGGCGCCAGGGTGGCTTCCCGACCGGCTCGGGCCTGCGCCCGGCCGGCGGACCCGGTGACGCCGGGGCGGGACGGCCGGGCGGGGCCGACAACGGCCCGGGCGCCGTGCCGCCGAAGCAGGGCAAGGAACGTTCCGGCAGGCGGCGCCCGCAGCTGCCCGGCCGCGGTGGCCCGCGCGCCGAGCTGCCCGGTGGCAATGCCCCGGCGCGGCCGAGCTGGAGCGACGACAACGCGCAGCCGCCGGTGCCGCGCGCCTCGCTGGACGCCCCGCGCGGCCACGAGGAGCAGCCGGACGTCACCGCGCCGATGCCGCGCGTGGACCCCTACCAGGCTCCGGGCTCCTCCAACGACTTCCCGCGTCCCCCGCAGGGCGACTTCGACAGCCGGCGTCCCGGTGCGGACGCACCGCAGAACGGCACCGGTTCCTACCTCCGCTCCGACGTGTTCGGCGGGGCCGGTGCTCCGCCGGCGCCCACCGGTCCGTCCCGCGGCGCCCCGCAGGACCCGTCGTCCACCGGCCAGTTCGCCACGCCGGGCTACGACGGCTCCGGCACGGGCCAGTTCCCGGCTCCGGGCCGGCAGAACCCGCAGGACACCGGCCAGTTCCCCGCGCCCGGTCAGCCGAACGGTCAGGGCACCGGGCAGTTCGGTGGCCAGGGCAGGCAGAACCCGCAGGACACCGGTCAGTTCGAGCGGCCGCAGGTCAACGGGGAGAGCTACGGCGCGCCCCGCCCGCCGGTGCCGCCGCAGCGTCCCCCGGTGCCCCCGCAGCGTCCCGCGCGCCCGCAGGAGCCGGAGGCACTGCCCCCGGCCACGGGCCCGATGGACGGCCGTACCCCGCTGTACGACACGCTGGAGACCAACTGGTTCCACGGTCAGGGCGGCCAGAACGGCCAGCAGCAGGGCAACGGTTCCGCGCCGCAGCAGCACACCGCTCCGGCTCCCCAGACTCCGGCCGCCCCCCAGCGTCCGGCGGCTCCCGCCGCGCCTGCTTCCCCCACCTGGCGCAGCACACCCAACGACGACCTGGTCCGCCAGGCCGAACGAGCCCGTCAGCCTTCGGCGGGCGGGGTCACCACCTCCGGCCTGCCGCGCCGGGTCCCGCGCGCCAACCTCGTGCCGGGCACGGCTCAGCAGCAACAGCACCAAACCGGTCCGCAGGTCTCGCGTTCGCCTGACGACGTACGCGGCCGGCTGACCAATCTCCGTCGGGGCATCGCGCAGGGTCGACAGGCCGGCAACGGCCAGACCGGCAGCTTCCCGAGCCCCACTCACCAGCAGGAGCGTTAGTTGAGCCAGATGAGCCAAGCGGCACAGAACCTCAACTGGTTGATCACCAACTTCGTGGACAACACCCCCGGGGTGTCCCACACCGTCGTCGTGTCCGCCGACGGTCTTCTTCTGGCGATGTCGGAAGGCTTTCCGCGCGACCGTGCCGATCAGCTCGCGGCCGTCGCCTCGGGACTCACCTCGCTCACGGCCGGGGCGTCCCGGATCTTCGAGGGCGGGGACGTGGCCCAGACGGTGGTCGAGATGGAACGCGGTTTTCTCTTCCTGATGTCCGTCTCCGACGGATCGTCCCTGGCCGTCCTCGCCCACCCCGAGTGCGACATCGGCCTGGTCGGTTACGAGATGGCGCTGCTCGTCGACCGCGCGGGCGCCGTGCTCACGCCCGACCTGCGCGCCGAACTCCAAGGCAGTTTGCTCCACTGACGCCTGCGGATCAACAGAACTCACCACATCACCGTCCGGCCGACACAGTCCCCCCACCGGCCCCCGTCAGACGGCACGACTGACCGACTTGCTGTCCCGCTCGGAGGATCAATGACCCCGCCCACCGCTCCTCACGATCCGTACGCAGAGCCGTACGGAGACGAGGGCGACCAGCCGCTGGTACGGCCGTACGCCATGACCGGTGGCCGGACGCGGCCGCGTTACCAGCTCGCCCTCGAGGCGCTGATCAGCACGACGGCAGACCCCGCGCACCTGATGGGGCTGCTCCCCGAGCACCAGCGGATCTGCCACCTGTGCCACGAGGTGAAGTCGGTGGCCGAGGTGTCGGCCCTGCTGTCCATGCCGCTCGGTGTGGCCCGGATCCTGGTCGCGGACCTCGCCGAGGCCGGACTCGTCGCGATCCATCAGCCCGGTGGCGACGAGAACGCCGGTGGCGCCCCGGACGTGACTCTGCTGGAAAGGGTTCTCAGTGGACTTCGGAAGCTCTGAATCGGGGCGGGCCACCACCTCGGCGAAGATCGTGGTGGCGGGCGGTTTCGGCGTGGGCAAGACCACGTTCGTCGGGGCCGTCTCGGAGATCAACCCGCTGCGTACCGAGGCCGTGATGACGTCCGCGTCCGCGGGCATCGACGACCTCACCCACACCGGGGACAAGACGACCACCACGGTCGCCATG
>NZ_JAQYWT010000276.1:0-1601 GCF_036322545.1 Streptomyces sp. SP18BB07 | reverse complement strand
GGCCCTGTCTCACATTCGGTGGTGACGGAGCGTGCTGTTATCCGAGGAGGATGCGGTGCCGGAGCAGGGTGAAGCCTGCTCGTCCGTGCATCTGGCGCGCGATCCGTTTGGTCTTGGTGTTGACGCCCTCAGTGGGGCCGTTGCTGTACGGAAGCGTGAGCCCGGCGATCACGGCGTCGATGTCCCGGTCCAGGCCCCGGGTGAAGGCGTGTAGGTGGGGCAGGTCGGCTGTTCGGACTTGGGCGATCCAGTGCGTGAGCGCATCGGCGTTGTCGGTGTGTGGCGTAAGGAGCGGGGCGAAGTCTCTGATACCCGCGGCCAGTTGGGTCATCTCGGGGCAGGCGGCGGTGAGCTTCGCTAGGAGCTCGTGCTGCTCGGGCTTGAGGTTGTCGGGTCTGGTCAGCAGCATCCGGGCGAGCCGGCGTGGCGAGATATGGCTGCGGTCGGCGTCCGCGCGGCCTTGGTTGATGTACTTGTGCAGAAGGTTCAGGCAGCCCGTGAAGCCGAGGGTCTTGATCTCTTCGAAGAGATGCTGGACGGGGACGCCGGGGTCTTCACTTCGGCGTTTGCGCAGGTGCTCACGGTAGGGATCGACCAGGCTGGCACGGTACTTGGGGACGCGGAGCATGCGCTCGGGCCGGTCGGCTCGGGCGTAGCGTTTGACGGTGTTCAGGGCCAGTTGCAGGCGGCGGGCGCATTCGAGCAGGCCCACGCCCTTCTCGAGCAGGCCATGAACCTGATGCCAGCGTTCGAGGGTGGTCTGCGCGCGGGGCCCGTCGTAGATCGGCGCGTCCAGTACGGTCGCCCAGCAGGCACTGTGTGCCTTCACCTCGCTCAGGGCGGCTTCGCACAAGTTCTTCCATAAATGCCAGCGATCACCGACTTGCACCACGTCAGGCAGAGCACGGCGGATGGCCTCGGCGTAGGTGGCTGAGCCGTCGCGGCACACGACCTCGATGCCCGGATGCCCGCGCAGCCACGCTTCCAGCGTGTCGGCCGTGCGGTCGGGCAGTACGTCGATCCGCTCATGGGTCTCGGCGTCGATCACCACGGTGGCATAGCGGTGCCGCCGGCGCAGGGCGAAATCGTCGACGCCGATCACGCGGGGCACCCGCCCGGTGGGCAACGGGATGCGCAGCAGGGTGCGCAGGGCCGTGTGACGGGACAGGCTCACCGCGAGTATCGCCAGCAAACGTGATCCCGCCCGGCCCGCTAACTCTTTGACCACGGCCTTGACCTGCCTGGTCAGACGAGCGGTGCGTCGCTGGTATCGCTCCAGCACCCCGGGCACCTGTTCGCGGAAGGTGTGCAGGCAGCCTCGTGTGGGACACACCAGACGCCGCACCCGCACACGGACCGCCACCCGTCGCCCGTCGACCGGTACGTCGGCCACCGTCCGCCAGTGATAGCCGTGCACCCGTCTCGACGAGGCCCCGCACACCGGGCAGACCGCGGTGTCCAGCGGTGTCCGGGCCCGCACCACGATCCGCTCACCCTCGTCGACCACATCCACCATGACCAGTGGGGACAGACCCGAAAACACCGTCCGCACAAGCTCGTTGACACCCATCACATGAAGGTCAACGACCCTCACAACTCTC
>NZ_JAQYWT010000275.1:0-82749 GCF_036322545.1 Streptomyces sp. SP18BB07 | reverse complement strand
CGACCTCACCCACACCGGGGACAAGACGACCACCACGGTCGCCATGGACTTCGGCCGCATCACCCTCGACCAGGACCTGATCCTGTACCTGTTCGGCACCCCCGGCCAGGACCGCTTCTGGTTCATGTGGGACGACCTGGTGCGTGGCGCGATCGGCGCGATCGTGCTGGTCGACACCCGGCGTCTCGCCGACTGCTTCCCGGCCGTCGACTACTTCGAGAACAGCGGCCTGCCCTTCGTCATCGCCCTCAACGGCTTCGACGGCCAGCAGCCGTACAACCCGGACGAGGTCCGGGAAGCCCTTCAGATCGGTCCGGACACCCCGATCATCACGACGGACGCGCGGCATCGGTCCGATGCCAAGTCGGCGCTGATCACCCTGGTCGAGCATGCGCTGATGGCTCGCCTGCGGTAGCACCCGAGCCTTCGACAGGGACCTCTTCCTTTGCGGGAGGGGTCCCTGTTCGTTGTCGGGTGCGGGTGAGTGGGGGTTGCTCGCGCAGTTCCCCGCGCCCCTGAAAAGCGGGGGCTGCGCCCCGTGCTTTTCACCCCGCGGCCTACAACGCACGCAAAGGGCCCCCTCCCTGAAGGAAGGGGGCCCTTTCAAGCCACGGCTCAGCGCCAGCTGTGGGGCGCCCTGAACCCCGGCTCGCGCTCCAGGCGGCGCCAGCCCGCGCGGAGGCGGCCTCGGTGGACCGGTGTGGCCTCCGCCGGCTGCGCGGCCGCTCGGGCCATCAGCAGCGCGGTGATCGCGGCCACTTCCTCGGGCTCGGCGTGGCCCTTCTCGACGCGAATATCAGGAAGCTTCATGGGTGTCAGTCTCCGTGGGTGAGGTTTCCGCAGGGGTACCGCGAAGGAACCGTCGGGTTACTGCGGCGGGTTGCCGTGCTTGCGGGACGGCAGGTCCGCGTGCTTGGTGTGGAGCATCGCGAGGGAGCGGATGAGGACCGCGCGGGTGTCCGCGGGGTCGATCACGTCGTCCACGAGGCCACGCTCGGCCGCGTAGTACGGGTGCATCAGCTCGGCCTTGTACTCCTTGACCATCCGGACCCGCATCGCCTCGGGGTCCTCGGCCTCGGCGATCTGGCGCCGGAAGATGACGTTGGCGGCACCTTCGGCGCCCATGACGGCGATCTCGTTGGTCGGCCACGCGTACGTGAGGTCCGCACCAATGGACTGGCTGTCCATCACGATGTAGGCACCTCCGTACGCCTTGCGCAGGATCAGGGAGATCCGGGGCACGGTCGCGTTGCAGTACGCGTACAGCAGCTTCGCGCCGTGGCGGATGATTCCACCGTGCTCCTGGTCGACGCCCGGGAGGAAGCCGGGTACGTCCAGGAGAGTGATGATCGGGATATTGAAGGCGTCGCACATCTGCACGAAGCGCGCGGCCTTCTCGCTGGCTTCGATGTCGAGGACACCCGCGAGGGACTGCGGCTGGTTGGCGACGATGCCGACCACCTGGCCGTCGAGCCGGCCCAGCGCGCAGATGATGTTGCGGGCCCAGCGCTCGTGGACCTCCAGGTAGTCGCCGTCGTCGACGATCTCCTCGATGACCTTGGTCATGTCGTACGGCCGGTTGCCGTCGGCCGGGACCAGGTCGAGGAGGACCTCGCTGCGACGGTCCGCCGGGTCGGAGGGCTCGACGCGGGGCGGGTTCTCGCGGTTGTTCTGCGGGAGCATCGACAGGAGGTAGCGCACCTCGGCGATGCAGGTCTCCTCGTCGTCGTACGCGAAGTGCGCGACACCGCTGGTCTCGGCGTGCACGTCCGCGCCGCCGAGGCCGTTCTGGGTGATCTCCTCGCCGGTGACCGCCTTGACGACGTCCGGGCCGGTGATGAACATCTGCGAGGTCTCGCGGACCATGAAGACGAAGTCGGTGAGGGCGGGGCTGTAGGCCGCGCCGCCCGCGCAGGGGCCGAGCATCACCGAGATCTGCGGGATGACACCCGAGGCCCTGGTGTTGCGCTGGAAGATGCCGCCGTAGCCGGCCAGCGCCGAGACGCCCTCCTGGATACGGGCGCCCGCGCCGTCGTTGAGCGAGACCAGCGGGGCACCGGCCGCGATGGCCATGTCCATGATCTTGTGGATCTTCGTGGCGTGGGCCTCGCCGAGGGCGCCGCCGAAGATGCGGAAGTCATGGGCGTAGACGAAGACCGTACGGCCCTCCACCGTGCCCCAGCCGGTGACGACACCGTCGGTGTACGGCTTCTTGGCCTCTAGACCGAATCCGGTGGCCCGGTGCCGGCGCAGCTGCTCGACCTCGTTGAACGAACCCGGGTCCAGCAGCAGCTCGATGCGCTCCCGGGAGGTCAGCTTGCCCTTGGCGTGCTGCGCCTCGGTCGCCTTCTCGCTGGGGCCGGCCAACGCCTGGGCACGGATCTCGTGCAGTTCGGCCACTCGCCCGCGCGCGTCCGTCGGCTCACCCGGTGCCTCATCCAAAACGGTCATGTAGTGACCTTACGAAGCCGAGCGAGGAAAGCGGTCCGTCGACTCCGTACAGTCTCCGGCGTGTTTTCCTGGTACCCCTGAACAGAACCTCATCGGCATGCAGTCGAACCGACTGCTCAGGGGGTGTGCGGCTTGTAGGGGTCGCACAAAGGCCGGTCGGTCCGGTCAGGGGAGAGTCAGGTCACAGGTGTGGGTGGCGCAGGCCGTGCCCGGGGTGACGCGGAGCCGTAGGCGGCCGGGCACCGACTCCAGCACCTCCACCGGGTCGTCCGCCCGGATCACCCCGCGGCACGGGCCGTTCCAGATGATCTCCATCGGCTCGCCCGTGCGCGGTGGTTCGCTCACGCAGAGGGTAGCGGTCCTCCCCCGGCGGCGGACCAGCACGCTCGCCCCGGCGGAGGCGGTCAGCGGGCCCACCGTACCGGGCCGCCAGAAGTTCGCGCCGAGCAGCCCCAGCGAGGGGACGTGGACGGCCTGGCAGGTGCTGTCGTTGGCGAGGATCGACAACCAGCGGCGGTCGGCGGCACGGGCCTCGACGGCGTGGCGGGAGGCTCCGGGCATGAGCAGATAGGCGTAGCGGGCGTTCACCGGATCGGTGCCGTGGTCCAGCCAGAGGGTCTGCCAGCGCCGGGTGCGGCGCTCGGTCGTACTGCCGGTGTTGATGTCGGACCAGGCGCCGGTGCGGTCCTCGCGCAGGGTGCGCAGGGCACCGTCCGTCCGCGCCTCGGGGAAGACCCAGCCGCCGTGGCCCGCGAGGTGCGCCCAGCGTCGGCCCCGCAGCAGGGCCTGGGGCGCCGTGGCGGTGGTCTCCCCCAGGTTCCGGTTGTCGACCACCGTCTCCACCGGCACGCCGTCCGCGCAGCTGATCCCCGCCCCGAGGCAGATGACGGCGTCCGCGACGCAGAACCACGACTTGTGGGCCCGGAGCGTGGAGCCGAGGCCCGCGAGGTGCTGTCCGACGGCCGCGTACTCGCCGTCGGTCGTCCCGCCGACCCAGCGGACCGGGGGCTTCGGCGCGCCCCACTCGCCGCCCTCCCGGTCGGCGAGCCGCTTGGTGGAGACGGTGGTGCCGGGGAGGCGGTACCAGTCGACGGTGGGCCAGTACCAGTTCGTGTACTGGTCGCCGTGCCCGTCGGCCCACCACAGGGTCGTGCCCGAACCGGTGTGCCAACCGCGTGGGTTCTCGCCGTTGCCGCACTCGTAGTGGGCGATGCGGTCGGAGGCCATGGCGAGGTTCACCGTGAAGGCGGGCCGGCGGTGGACGGCTCTGTCCATGGCCTGGAAGAGGCGGTGGCCGACGGGTTCGGGCGCGGCGGCGACCGGGGAGGCGGCGACGGCGTGGAGCCGGGCCAGGTCCGCGACACCAAACTGGCGCGCCGTGAGGATCGGTGTCACCGTGTCGCGTTCGATCCACCCCTTGATCCGCCCGTGCCACCGCTCGCGCTCGGCGGCGGACGCGCCGAGCGCGAGGAGCGCGATCGCGGCGATGAGGCCGTGCCCGTGGAAGTGGTCGCCGCGCATGAGGTGCCGGTCGTCGCCCTTGAGGTAACCCCGGCTGATGGCACGGCCGTTGACGCTGTCCATCACCAACCCGTCGAGGATGAGCGGCGCGTAGGCCCGCTCCACGGCGTCGAGCACGTTCTGCCGGTTCGGATCGGTGACCGCCCAGCTCGACCCGGCCAGCAGCGTGAGGAGCCTGCCCAGTCCGTCGAGCATGACCTGGCCGTACGTGCCCGAGTAGGCGACCCAGGTGTGCTGCACGAACGAGCCGTCGGCGTAGAGGCCGTCGCCCCGGGTGACGTACGGGAAGACGGGTGAGAGGGCGTCACGGGCGAGGGCGATCTTCTCGGGGGCGCGGCCGAGGATGCCGCGCAGGGCGACGGAGCGGCAGAGGTCGACGCGGTTGGCGCCGGTGGAGGTGCCGGTGTAGTCGCGGAGCAGCGCGTCGGGGATGAAGTGGTCGATCGCCGCGCAGGCGTCGGCCCTGCGGGCGGGCGTCAGCTCGTCGTACAGGGCGGCGACGATGTCCAGCAGGAGGCGGGGGCTGCCGATCTGCCACTCCCACCAGTTGCCGTAGCGGGTGGTGCCGGGGTGGTAGACGGTCGTGGCGAGGTGGTCGAGGCCGCGCAGGACGTCCGCGAGGAGGGCCGGGTCGCCGGTACGGCCGGTGCCGGGCTGGGTGTACGCCTGGGCCATCGTCCACAGGCGGCTGTAGCTCTGGGTGATTCCGGCGGGCGGGTCGAAGGGGTGGCCCGGCCAGAGGGAGTTCGCGGTGGGCGCCATGGCCGCGCGGAAGGCGTGCGCGAGGTCGCCGGTCTCGCGCAGGCGGGTGGCGTAGGGCTCGGCGGCGGGGTCGTAGCCGTCGCCGAGCGCGATGGCGAGCCAGCGGTGACGGAGGGCGTCGTACTCCTCCTCGTCGGTGGCGTACGCGGCGTTCGCTGCGGGGTCGGGTGCGGTCGTCGTCGCCAGGGTCGCGGCGAGGAGCAGGAGGGTGCGGCGTGTGGGGGGCATGCCCATGCCGTGTACCACCCGAGCGTCGCCGGATCAACAACGCGTGACATGTCGATCACTGAATCGACACGGTTGAAACTTGAACGGAATAGGTCTACGGTGGGCCGTGTTCGGTTCGTTGAACATTGAACGACATCACTCAAGGAGCACGTCATGGGCATCTTCGGCCGCAACAACTCGACCACCGAGACCGCCGGCACCCCGGCGACCGTCTCCGCGGTGAACCCCGAACTCGCCGCGCTGACCGGTGACTACGCGATCGACGCGTCCCACACCACGATCGGCTTCACGGCCCGCCACGCCATGGTCACCAACGTCAAGGGCGCCTTCCTCGACTTCTCCGGCAGTCTGCACCTGGACGGCACGGACCCGTCCCGGTCCACCGCCTCCATCGACGTCCAGATGGAGAGCATCGACACCGGCAACGCCGACCGTGACGGTCACCTGAAGAGCGCGGACTTCTTCAAGACGGAGGAGTTCCCGACGATGACCTTCCGCTCCACGAAGGCGGAGGCCCTCGGCGGCGACGACTACCGCATCACCGGCGATCTCTCCATCCTCGGCACGACCAAGCCCCTCACCATCGACCTGGAGTTCAACGGCGCCGCCAAGGACCCCTTCGGCAACGAGCGCGTCGGCTTCGAGGGCAAGGCGGAGATCCTGCGCTCCGAGTGGGGCCTGACGTGGAACGCGGCGCTGGAGACGGGCGGCGTCCTGGTGTCGGACAAGATCAAGCTCACCTTCGACATCTCGGCGATCCGGAACGCGTGACCCCGTCGGCGGCGATGCCGCGCCGTCCCGACACACCGCCGAGCGCCCTCGCCCTTCGCCTGCCTCCCGGGCAGGAGGGCGAGGGCTCGGCATGTCCGCACGCGGGTACCCGGTTCGACGCCCGAAGGACGACGACGCCGGAGCGCTGAACTCACCGCGTGTCCGTCACCGGACCGCGCGTCCCTCCTCCAGCCTGGTCACGACCACCGCCGACCGGGCCGCCCGCTGCGACGGGGTACGTGCCCGCAGGACGCCGAGCATGGCGAGGTACCGCTCCGTCCTGCCGAGTTCGTCGAAGGCGGCCTTCGCGCGGGGGCTCCGCTCCAGTGCGGCCGCGAGGTCCTCGGGGACGACGGCGTTCTTCTGCGACTCGTACGCCGCCGCCCACCGGCCGTCCGCCCGCGCCGCGGCCACCTCCGCGAGACCACCGGCCCGCATCCGCCCGGCGGCGGTCAGCTCCGCCACCCGCCGCACGTTCACCATCGACCAGTCGGCGCCCGGCCGACGCGGGGTGATCCGCTGGAGGAAGTACGAGGCGTCGAGCCGACGCCGGACCCCGGTGATCCACCCGTGGCACAGTGCGACGTCATTGACGTCCCCGGCGCCGACGGAACGAATCCCGGCTCCCTTCTTGGCGACCTTGACCCAGAGGCCGCCGGACGCAGGAGCGGGGTGGGCGGCCAGCCAGGCGTCGAGGTGGTCGGCGTCGGGGAACGCGCGGGCTTCCAGGGCTTCGCGAGTGGTCATGCCCGGCACGGTAGAAGGGATCTAGGACGGTTTCTGTCCTAGAGTCCGAGGGCCCTGGAGCCCGAGAGCCCTGGATCCTCAGACGACCGCGTCCTCCAGCACCCGGTCGAGCACCCTGCGCTGCCGGCCCTCCGAGTCGGGGCTGGACAGTCCCGCCGTGCTGACCAGGGCCTTCCACAGTGCCCAGCCCCGGGCCCGTCGCCAGGCGTCGTCGGGCAGGCCGACGGCCTCGCGGAAGACCTTCCTCTCCTCGCCGGTGAAGTGGTTCCAGGCGATGACGAGGTCGCAGGCGGGGTCGCCGACGCCGGAGGAGCCGAAGTCGATGACGGCGGAGAGAACCCCGTCGGTGGTGAGGAGGTTCCCGACGGAGACGTCACCGTGGAACCACGTCGGCGGGGAGAGCCAGGCGGACGTCAGCGCCTGCGCCCACACGGCCCGGCAGGCGGCGACGTCGACGGAGTCGGCCAGCCGTTCCAGAGCCGCCTCGACCTCGTCGCCGTAGACGCTGGGATGACAGCCACGGAAGTACGAGTGCCGTCCGGCCGCCGGGCCCCGCCCGACCGGCGCCTCGCGCAGCCGGGTGAGGAAGTCGCCGAGGTCGCGGGCGAGCCGCGTCCCGTCGACGCCCGTCGCGGTCTCGACCGTCTCCCCCGGAAGCCACCGCCGCACCGACCACGGGAACGGGTACCCCGCCCCCGGCGCCCCGACGGCGACCGGCTCCGGCACCGGCACCGGCACATGCCGGGCCAGCTCGGGCAGGCATCGGTCCTCCTTGGCCACGGCTGCCACATAGCCCTCCGCGCTGGGCAGACGAACCGTCAACCGCTCCCCGAGCCGGAAGGTCCGGTTGTCCCAGCCCTGCCGGTCGACGGCTCTGACCGGGAGGTCGCTCCACTGCGGGAACCGGCTTGAGATCAGGGCGCGTACGAGCTCGGTCGAGATGTCGATCACCGGATCAGTGTGCGCGGTCCTCCGGCGCCGCCGCACTCCCTTTCCCGCGGGACGGTGGGGGACCGGCAGCGAGGCTGGCTGGTTCGCGCCCCTTGTGTGAGGGCTTCCGGCGTTCTCATAATCCTGCAACAGAAATTGACCTGGGCATGCCACCAGAGGCGATTTCATGTCGCTTGATTGGCATGCCCGCGTCATGCCTGCGGTTTCGGCAGTACGCGTCATCGAACGACTCATCGCATGTCAGCCCCCCACGGAAGGCATCACGTTGAAGCGACTCATCACCGCTCTGAAGAGATGTGCGGCTGTCGGTGCCGCCGCGCTCGCGATCGCCAGCCTGCAGCCCGTGTCGGCGGCGACGGCCGCGCCGGCGCCGGTGGTCGGCGGAACGCGGGCCGCGCAGGGCGAGTTCCCGTTCATGGTCCGGTTGTCGATGGGCTGTGGCGGCGCGCTGTACACGCAGCAGATCGTGCTCACGGCCGCGCATTGTGTCGGCGCGACCGGCAACAACACCAGCATCACGGCCACGGCCGGCGTCGTGGACCTGCAGAGCACCAGCGGCCGGGTCCAGGTCCGCTCGACCAAGGTGTACCGGGCCCCCGGCTACAACGGCGACGGCAAGGACTGGGCGCTCATCAAGCTCGCCTCGCCCATCAACCTCCCGACGCTGAAGATCGCCACGACCACCGCGTACAACTCCGGCACCTTCACCGTGGCCGGCTGGGGCGCGGCCACCCAGGGCGGCGCGCAGCAGCGTTACATGCTCAAGGCCACCGTGCCGTTCGTGAGCGACGCGACCTGCCGTTCCTACAGCGGCTACAGCGGGCTCATCGCCGGTGAGGAGATCTGCGCCGGTTACGCGGCGGGTGGCGTCGACACCTGCCAGGGCGACTCCGGCGGTCCGATGTTCCGCCGGGACAACGCCAACCAGTGGATCCAGGTCGGCATCGTCAGCTGGGGCATAGGCTGCGCCCAGCCCAACGCCCCCGGTGTCTACACCGAGGTGTCCACCTTCGCGTCCCAGATCGCGACGGCCGCGGCCACGCTCTGAGCGACGCGCCGCAGCACTCGCGTACGACGTCCACGGGCCCGGCGGCTCCCAGCGCCGGGCCCGTGTCCGTGCCCACGGCCGGCCCGGGGCGGGCGAGGGCCTCAGAAACCTCCGCCGAAGTCTCCGCCGCCCCCGAAGTCCCCGCCCCCGCCGAAGTCGCCACCTCCGAAACCGCCGCTGAAGTCGTCCGTGTCGAAGTCGCCGCCCGAGACGTCACCGCCTCCGTAGCCGGAGGCCGCGCCGAAGTCGCCGTACCCGGAGCCGTACATGGCCGCGTACGAGGGGGTGGCCATCATGCTGCCGAGCATGGTGCCGACGAGGAGGCCGGGGAGGATGCCGCCGCCGAAGTAGCCGCCCGCCCAGGGACCGTAGGCGGGGCCGGCGTCCCAGTAGGGGCGGCGGGCGCCGGACACCGTCTCCACCTCGCGGATCATGGGGTCCTGGCCGTCGGCGAGGCGGGCTTCGTCGGCGGCGCAGACCGGCACCTCGCGCGCGGTGCCGACGCCCGGGGTCCACAGCACATCCGCGACCGACGGTCCGTGGCGCGGGTCGAAGAAGCAGGGGGCCCGGCGCTCCGGCAGGGGGCGGCCCTCCCTGCGGGCGGCGAGCTGGGCCAGGGAGAAGCGGCCGTCCTCCAGGGTCTGGGTGACTGCGCGGACCTCCTCGGGGCGGGTGGTCGCCGCCATGAGGGACTTGGCCTTCTCGTAGGCGTCCAGGGCCCGCTCGTAGTCGGCGCGCATCACGTCGTCGGCGCCCGCCTCGGCGGGGTGGAAGTCCAGGCGCTCCAGTTCCTCGCCGAAGGCGGTGATGTCCTCGTCCACCACCACGGCGAGCTTGGCCAGCGCCTCGCGGCGTTCCTCCTCCTTGCGGCGGCGGTTCCGGCGGACCAGCGCGTACGCGCCGACGCCGCCCGCCGCCACGACCGCGCCCGCCGCGGCCAGGGCACCGGCGTCGACGCCCGCGTCACCGCCGTCGCTCCAGCTCGACGGGGCCGTGCCGCCCGGGTTGCTGCGCAGGGCGTCGTCCACGAAGTCGTTGAGCTGGGCCTTCGGGTCGCCGGCGCCCTGGACCGCGGTGACCAGGTTGGCGACGGCCTCCTGGCTCAGCACACTGCTATCGGCCCGGGCGTCGAAACGGTCGCCGAGGCGGACGCCGTAGAGGCCGGTGACGCCCGTCTCGGTGCGGAGGTTCTGGAAGAGGTTCTCGCTCGGGTAGCCGGCCGGGAGGACCGCCACGAAGATCGGCTCGTCCGCGTCCTCGATCTTGTCCGAGAGGGCCTCGGCGTCCGCCGAGGAGAGCAGGTCGGTGGCGGCCGGGTCGACGTAGACGGGGGCCTCGCGCAGGGCCGCGGCCACCGTGGACAGGTCGGTGGCCGCGTGGGCGCTCGGCGCACCGACCGACAGCACCGCCAGGGCCGCCGCGGCGAGCGGCGCGATCAGCAGGCGGAGGAGGAGATGACGTCGACCCGGTACGCCTTTCATACCTTCGAAGCTACCTCGATCGTCACGAAAACGGACGATTCGATCAACAGGTCCCGTGAGTGCCTGGGCAGTCGAATGGACGGCTCCGCGGTCGGGGGGGGGCGTGTACGGGGTGGGGTTTTCGGGGTGCGTCGTCGGGTGCGGGTCGGTGGGGCTTCTCGCGCAGTTCCCCGCGCCCCTGAAGGTGCCTTCGGCCCTTCATCGAAAAGCACGGGGCGCAGCCCCTGGTTTTAGGGGCGCGGGGAACTGCGCGACCAGCCCCCACCCACCCGCACCCGGCAACGCAAGCGCACCCACCCGGGCCTACTCCGCCGGCTCGACCCCCGCGCGGAGCAAGCCGTACGTGTACGCGTCCTCCAGCGCCTGCCAGCTCGCGGCGATGACGTTCTCGGCGACCCCGACCGTGGACCACTCCCCCGTCCCGTCCGTCGTGGAGATGAGGACCCGCGTCGTGGAGTTCGTGCCGTGCTTGCCCTCCAGGATGCGGACCTTGTAGTCGACCAGCTCCAGCTTGGCGAGCTGGGGGTAGATCTTCTCCAGGGCGACGCGCAGGGCGCGGTCGAGCGCGTTCACCGGGCCGTTGCCCTCCGCCGTGGCGACGATGCGCTCGCTCTTGGCCCACAGTTTGACGGTGGCCTCGTTGGCGTGGCTGCCGTCGGGGCGGTCCTCGACGATGGCCCGCCAGGACTCCGTGCGGAAGTAGCGCTGCGGCTTGCCGGCCACCTCGTCGCGCAGCAGGATCTCGAAGCTGGCGTCGGCGGCCTCGTAGGTGTAGCCCTTCAGCTCGCGCTCCTTGACGCGCTCGACGACCCTGCCGACCAGCTCGCGGTCGTCGCCGAGGTCGACGCCCAGCTCCTTGCCCTTGAGCTCGATGGAGGCGCGGCCCGCCATGTCGGAGACCAGCATCCGCATGGTGTTGCCGACCTGCTCGGGGTCGATGTGCTGGTACAGGTCCGGGTCGACCTTGATCGCGGAGGCGTGCAGGCCCGCCTTGTGAGCGAAGGCGGAGACACCGACGTACGGCTGGTGGGTGGAGGGGGTGAGGTTGACGACCTCGGCGATCGCGTGCGAGATCCGCGTCATCTCGCGCAGGGCGCCCTCGGGGAGGACCTTCTTGCCGTACTTCAGCTCCAGCGCGGCGACGACCGGGAAGAGGTTGGAGTTGCCGACGCGCTCGCCGTAGCCGTTGGCGGTGCACTGGACGTGGGTCGCGCCGGCGTCGACGGCGGCCAGGGTGTTGGCGACCGCGCAGCCGGTGTCGTCCTGGGCGTGGATGCCGAGGCGGGCGCCGGTGTCGGCGAGGACGGTGGCGACGACGGCCTGGACCTGGGCAGGGAGCATGCCGCCGTTGGTGTCGCAGAGGATCACCACGTCGGCGCCGGCCTCGGCGGCGGTACGGACGACGGCCTTGGCGTACTCGGGGTTGGCGCGGTAGCCGTCGAAGAAGTGCTCGCAGTCGACGAA
The DNA here is from genome assembly GCF_036322545.1 of Streptomyces sp. SP18BB07. Taxonomy (NCBI): domain Bacteria; kingdom Bacillati; phylum Actinomycetota; class Actinomycetes; order Kitasatosporales; family Streptomycetaceae; genus Streptomyces; species Streptomyces sp. SP18BB07. The sequence goes on along the minus strand of NZ_JAQYWT010000275.1, from coordinate 71,325 downwards.
GACCCGGCGGTCCTGGGAACGGAGGTACGACACCGTGTCGCGGACCATCTCCAGGTTCTCGTCGAGGGTGGTGCGCAGGGCGAGTTCCACATGACGGTCGTGGGACTTCGCGACCAGGGTGATCACCGGGGCGCCGGAGTCGAGCAGGGCGTTGACCTGCGGGTCCTCGCTCGCCTTGCCGCCCGCGCGGCGGGTGGCGCCGAACGCGACCAGCTGGGCGTGCTTGAAGTCGATCTCCTTCCGCGCGCGGGCGAAGAACTCGGTGTCGCGCGGGTTCGCGCCGGGCCAGCCGCCCTCGATGAAGCCGACGCCGAAGTCGTCCAGGTGCCGTGCGATGGCCAGCTTGTCCGCGACCGTGAGGTTGATGCCCTCGCGCTGGGCGCCGTCGCGCAGGGTGGTGTCGAAGACGTGGAAGGAGTCGTCCAGTGCGCTGGTTTCCGTCATGGTGTCAAGGCTCCTGCTGTTGGATCCCGCTGGATCTCGGTCTGTACCGGAATGACCGGCTCCACCGCCCCCAATGGTCCCTCACGCTGCGCTCCCGGCTGAAGGTGGGCCAGAAAAGCGAAAAACCCCTCGCGGGTGCGAGAGGTCTGCGCGCGGGTCGAGGACGACGGTGTCCACCCGTACCTGGTCGTACGTGGCGGTCACTGCGGACCGGCGCGCCTGCTGCCAATAATCATGGCGAACGAGAGCACGGCGGCAGTCTGGCACAGACCGTCCCCGTGCTCACCGTCCGTCTCAGGATGCGAACAGCGTGCTGATCACGTCGGTGTCGGTGCGCGCGGATCTGCTCGCGGTCACCGCGTGTGGCGTACGAAGACGTCCCGGGCGTCGTTGGTGTCGCGGCCCGCATCAGGGACGGGTTCCGGGACTCGAAGCCGATCCGGCGGCCGCCGTCGGCGATCGCGCCCGGTTCGACGGAGGCCGTGGCCGTGCCGCCGGTGGCGTCCGGGCTGAGCAGGACCGTGGTGCCCCGCTTCAGGTCCCGTCCAGATGTACCGGGCGGCGCGGCAGGGCCGCCGCGGACGTGTCGTCCGGGGCGGCCCTGAGGGGAGTCGCGGTCGGTGTCAGCCCAGTTCGTGCATCCAGCCGTGCTTGTCCTCGACCGTGCCGCGCTGGATGTTCAGCAGCGCGTCGCGGAGCTTGAGGGTGACGGGGCCGGGCTCGCCGCCGGACTGCTGCCAGGCGGCGCCGGTGCGCTTGACCGTGCCGACGGGGGTGATGACGGCGGCCGTACCGCAGGCGAAGACCTCAGTGAGGGCGCCGCTCTCGGAGTCGGCCTGCCACTGCTCGATGGAGATCCGGCCCTCCTCGGCGGCGTAGCCGAGGTCGGCGGCGACCGTCAGCAGGGAGTCACGGGTGACGCCCTCCAGGATGGAACCGGTGAGGGAGGGGGTGACGATGCGGTCGCCGTACACGAAGTACAGGTTCATGCCGCCGAGTTCCTCGACCCACTTGCGCTCGACCGCGTCGAGGTAGCAGACCTGGGCGCAGCCCTCGGCCGCCGCCTCGGCCTGGGCGAGGAGGGAGGCGGCGTAGTTGCCGCCGGTCTTGGCGTCGCCCATGCCGCCGGGGACGGCGCGGACGTGGTCCTCAGAGACCCAGATGGAGACGGGCTTCACGCCACCGGGGAAGTAGGCGCCGGCCGGGGACGCGATGACCAGGAAGAGGTACTCGCCCGCCGGCTTGACGCCCAGGCCGACCTCGGTGGCGATCATGAAGGGGCGCAGGTAGAGGGATTCCTCACCGCCATGGGCCGGGACCCAGGCCTGGTCCTGCCGCACCAGCGCGTCACAGGCCTCGATGAAGGTCTCGACCGGCAGCTCCGGCATGCCGAGCCGGCGGGCGGAGGCCTGGAAGCGCCGGGCGTTCTTCTCCGGACGGAAGGTGGCGACGGAGCCGTCCGGCTGGCGGTAGGCCTTCAGCCCCTCGAAGATCTCCTGGGCGTAGTGCAGGACCATGGTGGCCGGGTCCAGGGAGAGCGGCGCGTACGGAACGAGCTGGCCGTCGTGCCAGCCGCGGCCCTCGGTCCACTTGATGACGACCATATGGTCGGTGAAGTGGCGGCCGAACCCGGGGTCGGCCAGGATCGCCTCGCGCTGCGCGTCGGAAAGTGGCGAGGCCGAGGGCTTGAGCTCGATCGTGGGCGTCGTCATGAGTGGTTGTCCTTCACCGGTTGTGTGTGACGGGCCGCGCTCACGTCCGCACTGCCGGTGGCGAGTCCTAGGACGTCCGAGCATTGCCTCATTCGGCGGCTCCGCGTTCGATTATCGCAAGCGGAGTCGGCGGACGAAAACGGCGTGAATGCGACCCGGGGATGATGGTGACACCCGGCGGGACCCTGGGGAAGTCATACGGAAGCCGCCGGGTGCTGGTGCGACCCGGCGGCTTTCGAGAGATTCGAGTGAGCGCGGCGGGTCAGCCGGCTACTCGTACGGCGAGGGCGTCGCCGATCTCGGCCGTCGAACGGGCGGGCTTGCCGACGCGCTCCGCGAGGTCGGCGGAGACGGCCTCCTCGATGCGGGCGGCCTCCCCCTCGTAGCCGAGGTGACGCAGGAGCAGGGCGACGGACAGGACCGTGGCGGAGGGGTCGGCCTTGCCCTGGCCGGCGATGTCCGGGGCCGAGCCGTGCACGGGCTCGAACATGGACGGGAACTCGCCGGAGGGGTTGATGTTGCCGGAGGCCGCGACGCCGATGCCGCCGGAGACGGCCGCGGCGAGGTCGGTGATGATGTCGCCGAAGAGGTTGTCGGTGACGATCACGTCGAACCGGGCCGGGTCGGTGACCAGGTAGATCGTGGCTGCGTCGACGTGGATGTAGTCGGTGGTGACCTCGGGGAACTCCTCGGCCACCTTGTTGAAGATGTTCGTCCACAGGTGACCGGCGAAAGTCAGCACGTTGTTCTTGTGGACGAGGGTGAGCTTCTTGCGCGGGCGGGCCTGGGCGCGGGCGAACGCGTCCCGCACGACACGCTCGACACCGAACGCCGTGTTGACGGAGACCTCGGTGGCGACCTCGTGCTCGGTGCCCTTGCGGATGGTGCCGCCGTTGCCGGTGTAGGGGCCCTCGGTGCCCTCGCGGACCACGACGAAGTCGATCTCGGGCTGGCCGGCGAGCGGGGTGGCGACACCGGGGAGCAGCTTCGACGGGCGCAGGTTCACGTGGTGGTCGAAGGCGAAGCGGAGCTTGAGCAGGAAGCCGCGCTCCAGGACCCCGGAGGGGACGCTCGGGTCGCCGATGGCGCCGAGCAGGATCGCGTCGTGCTTCTTCAGCGCGTCGAGGTCGGCGTCGGTGAGGGTCTCACCGGTGGCGTGGTAACGCTGGGCGCCGAAGTCGTACTCCTTGGTCTCCAGCTTCACATCCTGCGGAAGGACGGCGGAGAGGACCTTGAGCCCCTGGGCCACGACTTCCTGACCGATGCCGTCACCGGGGATCACTGCGAGATTGAGGCTGCGAGACATGGCGGCACCGTACTCCTTGTCCCACGGGATGACACGAGGTGTCCGCGATACGGACGTTGCCCTCGACCGCAATACGGACGCACGGTCGGGTGAGGCTGCCCACACGTCACCACGCGTTCACCCGTACGGGGGGCGGGTGTTGGGATTCACTGGGAAGTTCGACAGCATGGATATACCCGACTTCGGCATCCCGCCGCAGCTCGCGCGCCGGATGAGTATGGCCGAGCAGCACGAGTACCTGCGTACGAAGCTGTCGCGCCGCCGCACCCTGGTGGCGGCGGGCTCGCTGGCGGCGGGCGGGCTGCTGACCGGCTGCGGCGGTTCCGATTCGTCGGCCTCACCGAACGCGACGACCTCGGCCCCGTCGCCCGCCACCTCCAAGGCGCCCGGTTCCGTGGTCACCCCCTTCGGCCGTCATCTGGCGTTCGGCGCCGATCCGAAGACACAGATGCGGGTCTCCTGGCAGGTGCCGCTCGCGGTGAAAAAGCCTTATCTGCGGGTGGGGTTGAAGCCCGAGGAGCTGACCCGGAAGGTCGAGGCGGAGGTCCGTGACCTGCACACGCCGGGGATCGAGGGCGTGCGCCTGGAGCTGGAGCAGTACTACCTGCACGCGGCCCTGGACGGCCTGCGCCCCGGCACGACGTACTACTACGGCGTCGGCCACGAGGGCTTCGATCCGGCCGCCCCGGCCCACCGTTCCACGATCGGCACCTTCCGTACGGCACCCGCCGCGCCGGAGAAGTTCGTGTTCACCGCGTTCGGCGACCAGGGCGTCGGCAAGGCCGCGGCGGCGAACGACAACCTGATCGTCCGCCAGAAGCCCGCCTTCCACCTTCACGCCGGCGACATCTGCTACGCCAACGGCAACGGCAAGGGTGTGGAGTCGGACGGCTACGACCCGGGATTCTGGGACCTGTTCCTCAAGCAGAACGAGCCGGTGGCCAGGTCCGTGCCGTGGATGGTGACGACCGGCAACCACGACATGGAGGCGTGGTACTCACCGGACGGCTACGGCGGCCAGCTCGCCCGCTGGTCCCTCCCGGACAACGGCTTCGATCCCCGTTCGGCGCCGGGGGTGTACGCGTTCACCTACGGCAACGTCGGCTTCGTGGCGCTGGACGCGAACGACGTGTCGTACGAGATCCCCGCCAACCTCGGCTACTCGGGCGGCCGGCAGACCAAGTGGCTGGACCGGAAGCTGGGGGAGCTGAGGGCCGCGAAGGGCGTCGACTTCATCGTCGTCTTCTTCCACCACTGCGCCTACTCGACGTCCTCGCACGCCTCCGACGGCGGTGTCCGTGACGCGTGGCTGCCGCTGTTCACCAAGCACCAGGTGGACCTGGTGGTCAACGGCCACAACCACGTCTACGAGCGGACCGACGCCATCAAGGACGGCAAGGTCGGCAGGCCGGTACCCGTCGGCGCGTCCACCGACCCGACCCGGGACGGGATCGTGTACGTCACGGCGGGCGGCGGCGGGCGCGATCTGTACGGCTTCCCGTCCGGCGTGAAGGAGAGCTACGAGGGACACGTGACCCGCCACGACGCCGTCGAGACGTTCGAGTGGACGAAGTCCCGCAGGTCGAAGGCGGAGACGGTGGAGTGGTCGCGGGTGCGCTACCGGGGGTTCTCGCTGCTCTCGGTGGAGGCGGAGAGCGGCGCGCGGCCGGCCCTGAAGGTGTCGGCGCTGGCGCAGAACGGCGACCGCGTCGACCACTTCGAGGTGCGGCGCGGCGCGTGAGACGTCCGCTCACGGCCGCACCGCACCCCGAACGGGTGCGGCTCCCGGCTGGTGGGGGCACCGAAGTGCCCGGCCGGGCGGGCGGCTCAGTGCCCGGTGGAGCCGCCGTTGTCCCGGCGGTCGAGGGCGCGCTGCAGGGCTGCGGCGGCGTTCTTGCGGTCGGACTCGGTGGTCCGGGAAACGTGACGGACTCGGCGGCGGACGGTCGTCTCGGCCATGGGGAATCGACTCCTTCGAGGCAATCCGGAGTACGGAAACGGGAGGGTTACGAGACGCCGGATGGGGCGGGGAGCGGGGCCGCAGGGGTTGCCTGCCTCGGGCTCCGGCTCACGACCGCCATTCGCTGGATCGAGCGAGACGTTCGGCTCCTACAAAGCTAGGTGAGCTCGGCGCATCTGTCTCCACAGTTAGTCGGACTTCCTACTATCTGAGACGGTGGAATGGATCACACGCCGCTGACCTGCGGTTTCCTTGATCTCGCCGAACGCGGCGACGCCCGGCCCCTCCATGACGGGAGGGGCCGGGCGTCGCTGGACGGTGGCCGGTGGGTCAGCCCATGTGCGGGTACGTGTAGTCGGTCGGCGGGACCAACGTCTCCTTGATCGCGCGGGTCAGGGTCCAGCGCATCAGGTTCTGCGGGGCGCCGGCCTTGTCGTTGGTGCCGGAGGCACGGCCGCCGCCGAAGGGCTGCTGGCCGACGACGGCGCCGGTGGACTTGTCGTTGATGTAGAAGTTGCCGGCCGCGTAGCGGAGCTTGTCCATCGTGTACGCGGCGGCCGCACGGTCGCCGGAGATGACCGAACCGGTCAGGGCGTAGGCCGACACCGACTCCATCTGGGTCAGCATCTCCTCGTAGCGGTCGTCCTCGTAGACGTGCACGGCGAGGAACGGGCCGAAGTACTCGGTGGTGAACACCTCGTTCTCCGGGTCGGTGCACTCGACGACGGTCGGGCGGACGAAGTAGCCGACCGAGTCGTCGTAGCTGCCGCCCGCGACGATCGTGCAGGTCGGGTCGGACTTGGCGCGGTCGATGGCGGCCTTGTTCTTGGCGAAGGAGCGTTCGTCGATGACGGCGCCGATGAAGTTGGACAGATCGGTGACGTCACCCATGGTCAGGTACTCGACCTCGGCGGCGAACTCCTCCTTGAAGCCGGAGTTCCAGATCGACGCGGGGATGTACGCCCGGGAGGTCGCCGAGCACTTCTGGCCCTGGTACTCGAAGGCGCCGCGGGTGAGGGCGGTCTTGAGCACGGCGCGGTCGGCGCTCGGGTGCGCGACCACGAAGTCCTTGCCGCCGGTCTCGCCGACCAGGCGCGGGTACGACCGGTACTTCTCGATGTTGGCGCCGACCGTCTTCCACAGGTACTGGAAGGTCTTGGTCGAACCGGTGAAGTGGATGCCGGCGAGGTCGGGGTGCTCGAGGGCGACGTTCGACACCTCGATGCCGTCGCCGGTGACGAGGTTGATGACGCCCTTGGGCAGGCCCGCCTCCTCCAGCAGCCGCATGAGCAGGACGGCGGCGTGGGTCTGCGTCGGGGACGGCTTCCACACCACCACGTTGCCCATCAGCGCCGGGGCGGTCGGCAGGTTGCCCGCGATGGCCGTGAAGTTGAACGGCGTGATCGCGTAGACGAAGCCCTCCAGCGGGCGGTGGTCGAGGCGGTTCCAGACGCCCGGCGAGTTGGCCGGGGGCTGCTCGGCGAGCAGGTCACGGGCGTACTTGACGTTGAAGCGCCAGAAGTCGACCAGTTCGCAGGGACAGTCGATCTCGGCCTGCTGGGCGGTCTTCGACTGGCCGAGCATGGTGGAGGCGGCCAGCGTCTCGCGCCAGGGGCCGGCGAGGAGGTCGGCGGCGCGCAGGATGATCGCGGCGCGGTCGTCGAAGGACATCGCGCGCCAGGCGGGCGCGGCGGCGAGGGCCGCGTCGATGGCGTCCTGGGCGTCCTGGCCTGTGGCGTTGGCGTAGGTGCCGAGGCGGGCCTTGTGGTTGTGCGGCTGCACCACGTCGAAGCGGTCGCCGCCGCCCATCCGCTTCTCGCCGCCGATGGTCATCGGCAGGTCGATCGGGTTCTCCGCCAGTTCCTTCAGCTTGACCTCCAGCCGGGCGCGCTCGGGCGAGCCGGGGGCGTAGCCGTGCACCGGCTCGTTGACGGGGGTGGGGACCTGGGTCACAGCGTCCATGGGTTCCGTAACTCCTTATTGAGCGGTGTGTGCGAGCCGTTGTGTGGGGCTCAGCCCTTGCTGACCATGGCGCGGAGGAAGAACCGCAGGTTGGCGGGCTTCTCCGCGAGGCGGCGCATGAAATAGCCGTACCAGTCCGTGCCGTACGCGGTGTAGACCCGCATCCGGTGGCCTTCGGCGGCGAGCCGCAGATGCTCGTCGCCGCGGATGCCGTACAGCATCTGGAACTCGTACTCGTCGAGCTTGCGTCCGGCGCGGTGGGCGAGTTCCTGGGTGATGGAGATGAGGCGCGGGTCGTGGGACCCGATCATCGGGTACCCCTCCCCGTCCATGAGGATCTTCAGGACGCGGACGTACGCCTTGTCGATCTCGGCCTTCTGCTGGAAGGCAACGTCGGCGGGCTCCTTGTAGGCGCCCTTCACCAGCCGCACCCGGCTGCCGTTCTCCGCCAGGCGGCGGGCGTCGGCCTCGGTGCGGAAGAGGTAGGCCTGGATGACGCAGCCGGTCTGCGGGAAGTCCCGGCGCAGCTCGTCGTGGATGGCGAACATCGAGTCGAGGGTGGTGTGGTCCTCGGCGTCGAGCGTGACGGTCGTCCCGATCGCTGCGGCGGCCTCGACGACCGGGCGGACGTTGGCCAGGGCCAGCTCGTGGCCGCCGTCGAGGGCCTGGCCGAAGAGGGAGAGCTTCACGGACATCTCGGCGCGCTCGCCGAGTTCCAGCTCCTTCAGCCGGTCGATCAGCTCCAGATAGGCGTCGCGGGCGGCGGCGGCCTGCTCCGGTCGGGTGATGTCCTCGCCGACGACGTCCATCGTGACGTCGAGACCGCGGCCGGTGAGCTCGCGGATGACGGGGACGATGTCGTCGACGCGTTCACCGGGGATGAAGCGGTCGACGACCTGCTTGGTCACGGGCGCCGCCGAGATCAGGCGTCGTATCCGGTCGCTGCGCGACGCGGCGAGAATCACGGGACCCAGCACGGGGCACCTCCACATACCAGCAGATAGAACCACCGTGAAACCTAAGGATCCCCCCGTTCGCCGACCATCGACAGCTGTCACGCATTCGTGCCGCAGATCTCAGACAGATGTATGAAGGAGGTGGGGGTCACGTTGGGGACCGGCTTGGGGAGAGGCCCGGGGACCGGCTTGGGGAGAGGCTCGGGGACCGGCTTGGGGAGAGGCTCGGCGGCCGCCTCGCGGTAAGGCCCGGGGGCCGCCTCGCGGAAGGCTGGAGGCCCCCTCGCGGAAAGGCTCAGGGGCCGCCTTGGGGCAAGCCCTGTGGAGAGCCTCGGGGACCGCCCTCGGAGCCCGCCTTCGGCACCGCCTCAGAGACCGCCCTCGGCACCACCTCAGAGACCGCCCTCGGAGATCGCCTTCGGCACCGCCTCGGAGACCATCTTCGAGACCGCTTCGGAGACCACCTCGGGGACCGCCCTCGGGTAAGCCCTGGGGAAGAGCCCTGGGGGTGTGCGGGAGAATGCGTGGGTGACGTCGGAATCCGCATCGCCCCACCCGCTGGGTGGGTATCAGGACCTCGTCGACGAGATCTCCGCGCTGCTCGGCGCCCCGGCGACGCTGGAGAACCGTGACTTCGAGCTGATCGCCTTCGGCGCCTACGACAGCGAGGGCGAGCTCGATCCGTCGGCCCTCGACCCGGTCCGCACCCGCTCGATCCTGACCCGCCGCTCGACGACGGCGGTACGGGAGTGGTTCGAGGGCTTCGGCATCACCCGGGCGACCGGCCCGGTCCGGATCCCGCCGACCCCGGAGGCGGGGGTGCTCCGGGGTCGGGTCTGCCTCCCGGTACGCCATCGGGGGGTCGTCCTCGGTTACGTCTGGCTCCTGGACGGCGACCCGGGCCCGACCGACGCCCAGCTGTCCGCCGCCATGGCGGTGACCTCCCGCATCGGCGCCCTCCTCGCGGACGAGGCCCAGGCCGGCGCCGATCTCACCCGCGAACTGCGCGCGGTCCTCACCGCCGAGCGCGACTGGGAGCGCGACATGGCCGTGGCGGAGCTGCGCGCGGCCCTCGGCCCCCGCGGCGACGGCGTCCACACGCTGGTGTGCGTGGCCCCCTGGCCGTCCCCCGACCCGGACGACGCCCCTTCCTTCCGCACGGTGCCGGGAGCGACCGCGCTGTGCACGGTGCCGTGGGGCGCGGCGGGCCAGGGCCTGGCCCTGCTGGTACGGCTGCGCTCGGCCGACGTACCGGCCCCGGCGCTCACCGCCGCCGCCCGGCTGCTGGAACGCGCGGGCGCGCACGCGGCGGCGGGCGTCTCGGGGGCCCGCGCGGGCCTCGCCGAACTGGGCACCGACTGGCGGGAGGCCTCGGCGGCGGCCCGGGCGGCGCTGGCTGAGCCGCGGCTGGGCCCGATCGCCGAGTGGCGCTCCATCGGCCCGTACCGGCTGCTGACCGCGCTGCCTCCCGGCCTCCCCCAGGACCCGGCCGTCCGTGCCCTCCTCACCCCCGCCCACCGTGAACTCGCCCACACCGCCGAGGTCTTCCTCGACCACGCGGGCCAAGCCGGGCGGACGGCGGCCGAGTTGGGCATCCACCGACAGACCCTCTACTACCGCCTCTCCCGCGTCGAGCAGCTCACGGGTCTGCGCCTGACCGACGGCGAGGACCGGCTGCTGCTGCACATGGCACTGAAGGGGACGCGGCTGTGAGGCCGCCGGTGAGCGTCGACTCGCCGGCACAGCCGGTGAGCGCCGACTCGCCGGCACAGCCGGTGGGCGTCAGCGCGACGTGGGGAGCGGGAACAGCGCGCTGAGGCGGGGCAGGCGGCGGTGCGACTCCTCGTCGTCGCGGGCGTCCCAGCGTTCACCGACCGGGTCCCCCGACTCGGGGTCGTCGCCGCCGAGTCCGTCCATGGCGTCGTAGAAGTCCTCCTCCGTACGCCCCGTGACGTGTTCGTAGGCCCGCGCGGCCACATAGTCCAACTCCTCCCACTCCAGCCACTCCTCCTCGTCCCAGAGCTGCGGCGAGCGGCCCGCGAGCCGTCGCACCCCGGGCACGTCGGCCAAGGAGTCCGGGTCTCGGACGGCCCGGTGGAACCCGTCCCGGCCCAGACCGACCAGCCAGAGGCGGAAGTAGAAGAAGCTGTCGTCGGAGCACCAACCCATGATCCGGTCGGCGGCGCCCCACAGGTCCCAGGTGAGCGAGGGGGCCAGCACGCGGTCCAGGCTCGTCTGGAACCGCAGGATCTCGGGCTCCGGCCCGCCCGCCAGCCGCGCGCGCAGCCACTCCAACCGCTCGTCGGGGTCCCGCGTCGCCCGTCGGCAGCCCTCGATCACGTCCCAGAAGGTCTCGTCGTCCACGGCCCCACCATGACAGGGGGCACTGACAACGCCCTCCAGCCTGTGTGTTCGGGATCGGGTGGCGGCATCGTGGTGGCGCGAAACCGCGCTTCTGAAAATGATTGTCATCGTGTTACGGTCAGGCACGTTGAATCTTTGACCACGCCTTTACTCGGAGTGTCCCGTGCGCGTCCCGGCCCGTCTCGTCCCGCTCACCGCGGTCACCACCGCGACCTCCGCCCTGCTCACGGGCTGTTTCTCGGCAACGGGCCCCGAGGAGGCCGGGAGCGAGGGCAAGCGGATACGGCTCGCGATGATGCAGCCGCCCCGCTCGGGCCTGTCCCCGCTCTCCGACGACGCGTTCAAGCTGTCGCGCTGGTCGACCGCGGAGACCCTGGTGAAGCTGAACGCGGAGGGCGACGCGCAGCCCGCGCTCGCCACCGAGTGGAAGCGCTCGGGCAAGAAGTGGACGTTCACGATCCGGAAGGGCGTGACGTTCCACGACGGTACGAAGCTGACGGGTGAGGCCGTCGTCAACTCCCTCACCGAGGCGGCCACCGCCTCCCCCAAGCCCCGCATCCTCGACGGCGTGGAGCTCACGGCGAAGGCCGACGGCGACACCGTCACCGTCACCACGGCGGTCGAGGACCCGCTGGTCCCGCAGCGCCTCAGCTCGCCGCAGCTGTCGATCCTCGCGGCGAAGGCGTACGAGGGGAAGACGGTGAACCCGCTCGGCGCCGGCACCGGCCCCTTCGAGCTGACCGAGGTCAACGGCACCGCCTCCGCCGCCCTCGACCGCTACGACGACTACTGGGGCGGCAAGGCCAAGGCCCCCGGGATCGACGTGAAGTACGTGCCGGACGGCACCGCCCGTGCGGCCTCCCTGCGCAGCGGCGAGGCCGACATCGTCGAGGCGGTCCCGGTGTCGCAGGCCGCCGTCCTCGACCAGGACCTGATCACCGAGGTCCCGATGCCGCGCACCAACACCCTCTACCTGAACACCGAGAAGGGCGTGTTCAAGGACGCCTCGCTGCGCGCGGCCGCCCGCGAGGCCGTCGACGCCGAGTCGATCGTGAAGGGCGTGTACGAGGGGCGTGCGGACGTCGCCGAGGGGCTGCTCGGGCCCGCGCTCCCGTGGGCGGCCGAACTGCGGACCCCGGTGCAGCACGCCGAGGCCGGCGACCCGGACGGCGAGGCCATCACCATCGGCACGTTCACCGACCGCGCCGAGCTTCCTGAGGTCGCCGCCACGCTGCAACAGCAGCTCCAGAAGGCCGGGTTCAAGGTGAAGCTCGACGTGCGCGAGTACGCCAACATCGAGTCCGACGCGCTCGCGGGCGAGTTCGACGCCTTCATCCTCTCCCGGGCGACCGTCCTCGACTCCGGCGACCCGGCCGCGTACCTCTACAGCGACTTCGCCTCCGACGGCTCCTTCAACATCGCCCAGCTCGCGGACAAGAACGTGGACACCGCCCTCGACCGGGCCTCCGACACCGCCGCCGGTGACGCCCGCCGCCGGGCCGTCATCGACGCCGAGGCCGCCGTCCTCACCACTGACGCGGCCGTGCCGATGCTGCACGAGCGCGTCATCCAGGGCGACGCGTCCGGAGTCGTGGACGCGGCCCACGACCCGCGCGAGCGGGAACTGGTCACGGCCGACACCTACGTCAAGTGAGCACGCCCACAGACGAATCGACCGCAGACGAGCCGACCGCAGGCGAACCGACCGCCGGGGCACGCGACGCCCGGACCCCCGCCGAGGCGGTCGGAGCCGTTCGGTGGGCTCGGAGGGTCGGAGCGAGCGGGACCGGGTGGGGGCGGCGCCTCGTCGGGGCGCTGGTCGGGGCCGCCGGGCTGACCCGTCTCTGCTGTCTGCTCGGTGTGCTGGCCGTCGTCGGTCTGCTGCCGTGGCTGTCCGGCCGTGATCCCGCGCTGACCGTGCTGCGCGCCCGGTCGGCCGAGCAGGAGGCGACGCCCGAGGCGCTGACCGCGATCCGCGAGGACCTGGGCCTCGGCGCGGGTCCCCTGTCGCTGTTGGGGCGTTGGGCCGCCGGACTGCTGCGCGGCGACCTCGGCACCTCATGGGTGTCCGGCACGGACGTCCTGCCCTCGGTGGTCTCCGGCCTCCAGGTCTCCCTCGGCCTGATGGGCACCGCCTTCGCCGTCGCCCTCCTGCTGGCCTGCGCGCTGGTCGCCCCGGTGCTCGTACGGGGCCGGGGGTCGGCCGGCGCGTTCGCCGCGATGCTCGCCGCCGTCCCCGAGTTCCTGCTGGCCACGGTGGCGCTGCTGGTCTGCGGGGTCTGGCTGGGCTGGCTGCCGACGTCCGGCTGGGCGGGCCCGCAGTACCTGGTGCTGCCCGCGATCGCCCTCGGTGTCCCGGCCGGCGGTCTGCTGGGCCGCCTGGTCGCGGACGCGCTGCCCGCCGTGCTCGACGAACGCTGGGTGGAGCTGTGGCGGGGCGCGGGCGTGAGCCGGGTCCGGGTCTCGGCGGCGGCGCTGCGCCGCGTACTGCCGCCCCTGGTACCGCAGTTCGGCATGGCCGCCGTCGGCCTGACCGGCGGCGCGGTCGCCGTGGAGATGGTGTTCGCGGTGCCCGGCATCGGCCGTACCGCACTGGGCGCGGCCAAGTCCCAGGACATCCCCCTCCTCCAGGGCGCGGTCCTCGCCCTCCTCGCCCTGGGACTGATCGCGGGCGCCCTGGCCACCCTCGCCCGGCGCCGGCTCCTCGGCCCGGCCCTGCGCGACGCGGGCCTCACCCTGCCGCCGGCTCGCCCGCTCCGCTCTCACCCCGCGATACCGCTGACCCTGGCGGCCGTCCTCCTGGTCACCGTGGGCTGGGGTCTGCTGCGCGACCCGTACGCCGTGGACACCACCGCCCGCCTCCTCCCGCCGTCCTGGGCGCACCCGCTCGGCACGGACGGGCTGGGCCGTGACGTCCTGGCCCGCCTCGGCCACGGTGCGGCCACCACGGTCGGCACGGCGATGGCGGTCTGCGCGCTGAGCCTCCTCGTCTCCCTGGCCCTCGGCTTCCTGCCCCGGGTCGCGGCGGGCGCGGCGGACATCGCCAACGCGCTGCCTCCGGTGATCGTCGGCATCCTCGTCGCCGCGGTGGCCGGCCCCGGCACGGGCGGCGCGGCCCTCGCCGTGGCCCTGATCTCCTGGCCCGCCCTGTCCGCACACGCGGCGGCGCTGGTGCAGGAGGTCCGCGCGTCAGGGTTCCTGACCGCGCAACGGGCGATAGGTGCGAGCCCGTGGTGGATCCTCACCCGTCACGTCCTCCCGTCGGTCGCCGCTCCCGTCGCCCGCCACGCCGTCCTGCGCCTCCCGGGCATCGCCCTGGCCCTCGCCTCCCTCGGCTTCCTGGGCCTCGGAGCCCAACCGCCCACCCCGGAGTGGGGGTTGCTCCTCGACGAGTCACGTGCCTACGTGGAACGCGCGCCGTGGGCGGCCCTGGCACCGGCGGTCGCCCTGGCCCTGCTGGCGGGCCTCGCGGTGTCGGGGGCGGCGTACGCGCAATCACGGACGGCCCGCCGCACGCGGAAACCCGGTCGGGCCCACAGTGCGAAGGGGAGGACGTCCGTTGAAGTCACAGCCGAGGTCTGACGTGCCACCGAAGTCTGAACCGCCCCCGAGGCCCGACGTGCCGCCTACGTCAGACGGCCCGCCGCCGGACGGGCCACCGCCGTCAGATGGGCCGACGTCAGACGTGTCGCCCAGGTCCGACGTGTCGCCGACCTCCGACCTGCCACCTGGGTCCGACGCAACGCCCGCGTCCGACGTCCTGCTCTCCGTGCGCGGGCTGCGGGTCGCGTTCGGTGGGGTCGAGGCCGTGCGGGGGCTGTCCTTCGATGTCCGGCCGCGCGAAGTGCTCGCCCTGGTGGGCGAGTCGGGCGCGGGCAAGTCCCTCACGGCCCGGGCACTGCTCGGGATGCTGCCCGAGGGCGCGACGAGCAGCGGAACCGTACGGCTGCGCGGGGACGCGAACCTCGCCGCCCAGCGGGGCCGACGTATCGCCCTGGTCCCCCAGGACGCGTTGTCGGCGCTCTCCCCCGTGCACCCCGTGGGCGACCAACTCGCCGCGGCCGTACGGTCGGTGGCGCGCGTCTCCCGCAAGGAGGCACGCGCCCGGGCGGTCGCCGCGCTCGACCGGGTGGGCATCCCCGATGCCGTACGCAGGGCGCGGGCGTATCCGCACGAGTACTCCGGCGGCATGCGCCAGCGGGCCGTGATCGCCATGGCGACGATCAACGAACCCGAGGTCGTCGTCGCGGACGAGCCCACGACCGCGCTCGACGCGGAACTCCAGGAACAGGTGCTGCGGGTCCTCGCCGCCCAGCGGGAGGCCGTCGGCGCCGCGCTCGTGCTGGTCACCCATGACCTGGGCGTGGTCCGGGAACACGCCGACCGTGTGCTGGTGATGTACGCCGGACGTCAGGTCGAACAGGGCCCGGCGGCGGCCGTGTGGGGCCGCCCCCGAGCGCCGTACACGGCGGGCCTGCTGGCGTCCCTGCCACCGGACGACGGCGACCTCGGCGGAGGCAACGACGGCTACCGCGACCACGCCGACGCCGGTGCCAGCCCCGCCGGTCGCCGTCGCGGTCGCCGTCGGCTGCCCGCCATCCCCGGATCCCCGCCCGCCCCCGACGCCCTCCCGCCGGGCTGCGCCTTCGCGCCGCGCTGCCCGCTCGTCGAGGACCGCTGCCGCCGCGAGGAACCGCGCCCGTGGACGGCCGGGGACGGCCATGAGGTCTCCTGCCACCGCTGGGACGAAGTCCCGCACCCCGCGACCGAGTTGTTCCTGGAGCCCGCGTGAACCCGAACGCCCCTCTGCTCGACGTGCGCGATCTGGTCGTCCGCTACGGCCCGGTCACCGCCGTCGATCGGGTCTCCTTCACGGTGGAGGCGGGCGAGACCCTGGCCCTGAACGGCCCGTCCGGCTGCGGTAAGTCCTCGACGGTCGCCGCCGTGCTCCGGCTGCGTCGCCCGGACAGCGGCGAAGTCCACTTCGAGGGGCGGGAGTTGACGTCCCTCACCGAACGCGAGCTACGCCCGCTCCGGCCCCGTATGCAGCCGGTCTTCCAGGACCCGTACGGCTCGCTCAGCCCTCGCCACCACGTCCGGGAGGCGGTGGCGGAACCCCTGCGCGTGCAGGGCCGCTGGGACGCCACGGGCCCCGCCCGGGTCGCCGCACTCCTGGACCGGGTCGGCCTGAGCCCGGCCCTCGGCGACCGCTTCCCGCACGAGTTGTCCGGCGGTCAGTGCCAACGGGTCGGCATCGCACGGGCGTTGGCGTCCGAGCCGCGCCTGCTGGTCCTCGACGAGCCGGTGTCCGCCCTGGACCCCTCCATCCGGGCGGGCGTCCTCAACCTGCTCGCCGACCTCCAGGACGAGCTGAACCTCGGGTACCTCTTCATCTGCCACGACCGCGCGGTCGTACGCCACTTCGCGGACCGCTCGATCGAGATGCGCGCCGGAAGACTCGTACCGGCCCGGACCGCGACGTCCTAGACGATGCCGTCCCGGTCCTTCGCCGCGACGCCACCCTGGTCCTTCGCCACCTCCATCACCTGGCGGAGCCCCTCGGTGAGGGCCTCGGCGTCGGGTGCGGTGTCGGGGTCGAAGGTCCACTGGGCGACGAGACCCAGCAGAAGGGTCAGATAGAAGCGCCCGAGCGTGTCCGCCACCGCGTCCGTGATCTCCTCGTCCCGGCCGCCCATGAACAGCGTCACGATCCCGCGCGCGGCCTCCCGCTGGGCCCGCGCCAGATGCTCGCGCACCTCCGGCAGCTGGTCCCCCATGGCCAGCACCTCCATGCTGAGCCGCCACATCGCCCCTTCTCCAGCAGACAGCGCTTGGCGCCTTCGAGCAGACGTGCGTTTTACACGCGTGTCCCACCCTCGCGATCCAAACGACCGCCGCGGCGGAACCGAAGCCGGTGACAGCGGCCGAAGCCAGGACGAAGCCGGGCGGCGGAGGGCGGAGCGGCGGCGGACGCGGCGGGGAGTGGAGCGGAGGCGGCCGTGGAAGGGGCCGGCCGGGTCAGGTCGGTGAGCCGGTGGTGATCAGTCCCTCCCGGTACGCGATGGCCACCGCCTCCGTGCGGCTCGCCGCCCCCAACTTGGCCAGGATGTTGGAGACATGGACGCTCGCGGTCTTCCCGGTGATGAACAGCTCGTCGCCGATCTGCCGGTTGGTCCGGCCGAGCGCGAGCAGCCGCAGGACATCGCTCTCCCGCGCGGTCAGCGCGGGCACCTCCCCGCCTCCCGGTGCCTCAGCCAACCGCCCCCGCCGGACCAGCGTGTCCAGGGCGGCGCGCAACGGCACGGCGCCCAGCCGGTCGGCGGTCTCCCCCACCGCCCGCGCCTCGGCCACCGCCTCCTCCCGCGCCCCCGCCGCCAGCAACGCCTCCGCCAGCCGCAGCCGGCACCGCGCCTGCTCGTAGGGATCACCGAACGCGTCCACCGCCCCGCGCCAGACGTCCACCTCGGGGCCGGTACGCACCCGCGTCCACTCCGCCTCGGCCCGCGCCAGCCAGGCCAGCCCCTCGGGGCCCTGCTCGCTCCCGTCCTCCCCCACGGCGGCCGTGTCCCGCGCGGCCCGCACCAACTCCTCGGCCGTGGCGGCCCAGCGCCGCACCGCCTCCTCGTCCCCGGCCGACCGCCGCTCCGCCACCGCGTCCGCGATCGCCCCGAGCGTGAGCGCGGCGAGCCGGACGGTCGCGTCGGGCCGGGCCCCGACCTGCTCGGTGAGGGTGGCGACACTCGTACGGAACTGCGCGACCGCCGCCTGGGGATCGTGCCGCAGGACGGCCGCCTCGACGAGCGTGATGCCCGCGACCAGGGCCGCCATGAAGTCGTACTGCCCTTCCAGGAGCGCCCGCGCCCGGTCGACGGCGCTCTCGTCGCCCCGGGCGAGGGCGACGTACAGGGCGGGGCCCACCGCGTAGCCGGCGTCCGCGGGCAGCCGGTCGGCGTCGGCGGCCGAGCGGAGGCACTCGTCCCAGCGGCCCAGTGTGTAGAGGCAGAGGGAGTGGACGTACCGCATCTCCACCGGGTACGGGGAGGAGAGCAGGCCGGCGCGGCCCGCACGGTCCAGCCCCTCGGAGAGCCAGGCGAGGCATTCGTCGAGGTCGCCGGATTCGAAACAGCCGACGGCCAGGTTGAACAGGGCCCGCATCTCCACCGGGACATTGCCCGCGCCACGGGCCAGCTCGCGGGCGTCGCGCAGCCGCGCCCGGCCCCGCGCCGTACGCCGGTTGCTCCGGGGGTCGAGGCCCACCGCGGAGATGACCAGATCGGCCTGTGCGTCGGCCAGTTCGAGCCGCTCGGCCACGGCGAGCGCCTCCCTCGCCACCCGCCCGGCCTCCTCGTCCTCCCCCACGTACCGCGCCGCCATCACATGCGTGGCCGCCGCCCACACCCAGGTACGGGACGGCGGCTCGGCGGGGATCATCGCCAGCGCCTCGCTGCTGTACCGGAACGCGGCCTGAAGGTGGTCCACGCGCATCAGGTCGCCGGCGAGGGTGTAGCGCACCCGGGCGGCCAGCTCGGAGTCCGCGTCCGGGCCGGCTCCGGCGAGCGCCGAACGGGAGAGGGAGACCGCGCGGTGGTTCTCCCCGGCGCGCGCGGCGGCGGCCGAGGCGCGCAGGGTCAGGGTCACCGGGTCCAGGTCCCGGGGCCGGGCCCCGGCGTCCACGGACGACCACAGGTCCAGGGCGCCCTCCAGCTGCCGCAGTTCCTCGGCGGGCGCCCCGATGCCGTGCGCGTGGTCGGCGGCCTCGACGGACGCCGTCAGCGCGTCGGCGAGGTCGTGGCTCTCACGCGAGTGGTGGGCACGCTCGGCGCTCTCCCCCGCCCGCCCCCGACGGGCCAGCAGCTTGGCGAACACCCCGTGCAGCCGGACCCGTTCGCCCGGCAGCAGATCCGCGTAGACGGCCTCCCGGGTGAGGGCGTGCCGGAACTCGTACGTCGATCCCTCGCCCGGCAGCAGCAGTTGTCGGCCGACCGCCTCGCGCAGCGCCGACTCCAGTTCGTCGTCGGGCAGTTGTACGGCGTCCCGCAGCAGCTCGTGCTCGACCCTGCGGCCCGCGACCGCGGCCGTGCGCAGCACCTGCTGGGCGGCGGCGGGCAGTTGCTCGATCCGGATCAGCAGCACGTCGGCCAGCCCGCTCGGCAGCACCGCGCCGGGCTCCTCCGCCGTCGCGGCCAGCAACTCCTCGGCGTAGAACGCGTTGCCCTCCGCCCGCTCGACAATCCGGCCCACGGTGGCCTCGGGCAGCGGCTCGGCGCGCAGCGAGCGCACCAGCCGGGCCACCTCCGTGTCCGGCATCGGCCTCAGCTCCAGCCGTTCCACGGCGGGCAGCCGCACCAGTTCGGCGAGCAGGGGGCGCAGCGGGTGGCGCCGGTGCAGATCGTCCGCGCGGTACGAGGCGAAGACGGCGAGCCGGTGGGCGGGGGCGCCGGGGGTGGGCCGCTGGAGCACGGGCCGGCTGAGCAGGAAGCGCAGCAGGTCCCGCGAGGACTGGTCGGCCCAGTGCAGGTCCTCCAGCACCAGCAGGACGGGCGTCGTGCCGGCGAGGTCCGTCAGCAGCGCGGCGACGCCCTCGAAGAGCTGGAGCCGGTCGCCGCCGTCCGCTCCGCCGCCGAGGAGGCGTGCGGTGGCCGGGTGCGCTTCCAGGAGCGGTGCGAAGCGCTCGTCGGCGGCGAGGGCGCCGAGGATCTCGGTGAACGGGAGATAGGGCAGACCGACGTCGCCGAGGTCGACGCAGTGGCCGGTGAAGACGACGGTGCCGTTGCGCGCCGCGTACGCCGCGGCCTCCGCCAGGGTCCGGCTCTTGCCGACCCCCGCGTCCCCCGCGACCAGCACGGCCCGGGGCTCCCCGGCGCCGGCCCGGTCAAGCACGTCCCGCAGCCGGGCCATCTCGGTGTCCCGCCCGACGAACGGCGCGTGAACGATGCTCTGAGCCACGCCGCCATCCTGACACGCCCGCGCACGCCCCCCGAGGTGCGGTGCGTTGTCGGGTGCGGCCCGGTGGGGACTTCTCGCACAGTTCCCCGCGCCCCTGAAAAAGCGGGGCTGCGCCCCTGCTTTTTCGCCCCGAAATGGCCGTAGGCCTTTCAGGGGCGCGGGGAACTGCGCGACCAGCCCCCACCGGACGGACGTCTGGGGGTCAAAGGGGCGCAGCCCCTTAAGGATGGGACGGGTAGGGGCGGCGGGGGCGCAAAAAGGCGGGACCCAGCCACCCACAGGTGACCAGGCCCCGCCCCGGCGGAACAGCAACCTCAGACCAGGTTGACCGACCGCGCCGACGTCGCCCCGATCTCCTCGGCAACCTCGGCAAGCACCGCCGGCGGAACCGTGTCGTCCACCGTCAACACCGCCAGCGCCTCCCCACCGGCCGCGGAGCGGGCGACCTGCATCCCGGCGATGTTGATACCGGCCTCACCGAAGACCCGACCCACGGTGCCGACGACACCGGGCCGGTCCACGTAGCTGAGGACGACCATGTGGTCGGCGAGGGCGAGATCCACGTCGTACTCGCCGACCGCGACGATCTTCTGGTGGTGCTTCGGCCCGGCCAACGTGCCGGACACCGACACCTCCTCGCCGCTGCCGAGCGTGCCGCGCACGGTGACGACATTGCGGTGGTCCGGCGACTCGGACGAAGTCGTCAGCCGCACCTCGACGCCCCGCTCCTGCGCGAACAGCGGAGCGTTCACGTACGACACCGTCTCGTCGACGACGTCCTCGAAGACACCCTTGAGCGCGGACAGCTCCAGCACCTTCACATCGTGCTGGGTGATCTCGCCGTACACCTCGACGTCGAGGCGGACCGCGACCTCACCGGCGAGCGCGGTGAAGATCCGGCCGAGCCGCTCGGCGAGCGGCAGACCCGGCTTGACGTCCTCGGCGATGACTCCGCCCTGGACGTTCACCGCGTCCGGGACCAGCTCGCCGGCGAGGGCGAGGCGCACGGAGCGGGCCACCGCGATACCGGCCTTCTCCTGGGCCTCGTCGGTGGAGGCGCCGAGGTGCGGGGTGCAGACGACCTCGTCCAGCTCGAACAGCGGCGAGTCGGTGCAGGGCTCCTTGGCGTACACGTCGAGGCCGGCGCCGGCGACGCGGCCCTCCTTGAGCGCCGAGTACAGCGCGGCCTCGTCGACGATCCCGCCGCGCGCGGCGTTGACGATGCGCACCGACGGCTTGACCTTCTGCAGCGCCTCGGCGCCGATCAGGCCGACCGTCTCGGGGGTCTTCGGCAGGTGGACGGTGATGAAGTCGGAGACCTCGAGCAGCTCGTCCAGCGACAGGACCTTCACGCCCATCTGCGCGGCCCGCGCGGGCTGCACGTAGGGGTCGTAGGCGACGACCTTCATGCCGAAGGCGGACATGCGCTGGGCCACCAGGGCGCCGATGCGGCCGAGGCCGACGACACCGAGGGTCTTCTCGGCCAGCTCCACGCCCGTGTACTTGCTGCGCTTCCACTCGCCGTTCTTCAGCGCCGTGTTCGCCTGCGGGATGTGGCGGGCGGTGGCGAGGAGCAGACCGCAGGCCAGCTCGGCGGCGGTCACGATGTTCGAGGTGGGGGCGTTGACGACCATCACGCCGGCCTTGGTGGCGGCGGAGACGTCCACGTTGTCCAGGCCGACGCCGGCGCGCGCGACGACCTTCAGCTTCTTCGCGGCGGCGATCGCCTCGGCGTCGACCTTGGTGGCCGAGCGGATCAGGATCGCGTCGACGTCTGCGATGGCGGGGAGCAGTTCGGCTCGGTCCGCTCCGTTGACGTTCCGGATCTCGAAGTCCGGGCCCAGCGCGTCGACGGTGGCGGGCGACAGCTCTTCAGCGATCAGTACGACTGGTTTCGAGCTCACGTGAGTCCTCACAAGTCCAATGCTGCGGACGGCCGTCCCGACGGCCGCAGGCGGTGGAGGGTGGTGTCCGCGTGGAAGACGCACGACGCTGTGGGCCCGACGCGTTTGTAGTGCAGCAGTGTAGTGGCGCCGGGGGCGTCGTCCCACGCCACCGCGGAAAGGTCACCCGGACGTGAAAACGAGGCCGGTCACGGCGCCGGGTGAACCCCGCCGTGACCGGCCCCTCGGATCACGCCTCTTCGTCGTTGACCCAGCTCATGAGCTTGCGCAGCTCCTTGCCCGTGGTCTCCAGCAGGTGCTCGGAGTCCTGGGTCTTGTACTCGTTGTACTTCTTCAGACCGCCGTGGTACTCGTCCATCCACTGCTGGGCGAAGGTGCCGTCCTGGATCTCGGCGAGGACCTTCTTCATCTCGGCCTTGGTGGCGTCCGTGATGATGCGGGGACCGGTGACGTAGTCGCCCCACTCGGCGGTCTCGGAGATCGACCAGCGCATCTTCTCCAGGCCGCCCTCGTACATGAGGTCGACGATCAGCTTCAGCTCGTGCAGGCACTCGAAGTACGCGATCTCCGGCTGGTAACCGGCCTCGGTCAGCGTCTCGAAACCGGCCTTGACCAGCGCGGCCGTACCACCGCAGAGAACGGCCTGCTCGCCGAAGAGGTCGGTCTCGGTCTCCTCGGTGAAGGTCGTCTTGATGACGCCGGCGCGGGTGCCGCCGATGCCCTTGGCGTACGACAGCGCCAGCGCGAACGCGTTGCCCGTGGCGTCCTGCTCGACGGCGGCGATACACGGAACGCCGCGGCCCTCCTCGTACTGGCGGCGGACCAGGTGGCCCGGGCCCTTGGGGGCGACCATGCAGACGTCGACGCCGGCCGGGGGCTTGATGAAGCCGAAGCGGATGTTCAGGCCGTGACCGAAGAACAGCGCGTCGCCGTCCTTGAGGTTGTCCTTGATGTGGTCCTCGTAGACCTGGGCCTGGATCGGGTCCGGGACGAGGATCATGATGACGTCGGCCTCGGCGGCGGCCTCCGACGGGGTCACCACGCGCAGGCCCTGCTCCTCGGCCTTCGCCTTGGACTTGGAGCCCTCGTGCAGACCGACGCGGACGTCCGCGCCCGAGTCGCGCAGGGACAGCGCGTGGGCGTGGCCCTGGCTGCCGTAGCCGATGACCGCGACCTTGCGGCCCTGGATGATGGACAGGTCGGCGTCAGCGTCGTAGAACAGCTCGGCCACTTTGGGTTCTCTCCTTGAGTGCAGGTGTTGCGTCCCACCGTATGACGGCAGGCGGAATGAAGGTCTGCGGGTCTCGGCATACGGGCGGCCGCGCGTCGTCGGCCGCCCGTTCGACGCGTCAGGCCGATCGGTCCAGGGCGCGCAGCGAGCGGTCCGTGATCGAACGGGCGCCGCGGCCGATCGCGATCGTGCCGGACTGGACGAGTTCCTTGATACCGAACGGCTCCAGCATCTTCAGCATCGCGGACAGCTTGTCGCTGGACCCGGTGGCCTCGATGGTGACGGCCTCCGGGGAGACGTCGACGGTCTTGGCGCGGAACAGCTGGACGATCTCGACGATCTGGGAGCGCGTCTCGTTGTCGGCGCGCACCTTCACCAGAACGAGTTCCCGCTGAACGGCGGAGCCCGGCTCCAGTTCGACGATCTTCAGGACGTTGACGAGCTTGTTGAGCTGCTTCGTCACCTGCTCCAGGGGCAGTTCGTCGACCACCGTCACCACGATGGTGATCCGGGAGATCTCGGGGTGCTCGGTGACACCGACCGCGAGCGAGTCGATGTTGAAGCCGCGGCGGGAGAACAGGGCGGCGATCCGGGCGAGGATGCCGGGGGTGTTCTCCACCAGGACGGAGAGCGTGTGCTTGGACATGGTCGGGTTCCTTTACCTACGGCTCTCAGTCGTCTTCGTTGTCGCCGAAGTCGGGGCGGACGTCCCGGGCGGCCATGATCGTGTCGTTGGAGGTGCCGGCGGCGACCATCGGCCACACCATCGCGTCCTCGTGGACGACGAAGTCGACGACGACCGGGCGGTCGTTGATCGAGTTCGCCTCCTCGATGACCTTGTCGAGGTCGTCGGGGGACTCGCAGCGGATGGCGTAACAGCCCATGGCCTCCGACAGCTTGACGAAGTCGGGGACGCGGGTGCCGCGGGCGTTGGGGTTCACGTCGTCCGGGCCGCTGTGCAGGACGGTGTTGGAGTAGCGCTGGTTGTAGAACAGCGTCTGCCACTGGCGGACCATGCCGAGGGCGCCGTTGTTGATGATGGCGACCTTGATCGGGATGTTGTTCAGGGCGCAGGTGGTCAGTTCCTGGTTGGTCATCTGGAAGCAGCCGTCGCCGTCGATCGCCCAGACGGGCCGGTCCGGGGCGCCGGCCTTGGCGCCCATGGCGGCCGGGACCGCGTACCCCATCGTTCCGGCGCCGCCGGAGTTCAGCCAGGTGGCGGGCTTCTCGTACTGGATGAAGTGGGCGGCCCACATCTGGTGCTGGCCGACACCCGCCGTGAAGATCGTGCCTTCGGGGGCGAGCTGTCCGATGCGCTCGATGACCGCCTGCGGGGAGAGCGAACCGTCGGCCGGCTGGTCGTAGCCGAGCGGGTAGGTCTCGCGCCAGCGGTTGAGGTCCTTCCACCAGGCGCTGTAGTCGCCCTGCGCGCCCTCGCTGTGCTCCTTCTGCACCGCCTGGATCAGGTCGGCGATGACCTCGCGGGCGTCACCCACGATCGGCACGTCGGCGGCGCGGTTCTTGCCGATCTCGGCCGGGTCGATGTCCGCGTGGACGATCTTGGCGAACGGCGCGAAGCTGTCCAGCTTGCCGGTGACCCGGTCGTCGAAGCGGGCGCCGAGCGCGACGATCAGGTCGGCCTTCTGCAGGCCGGTGACGGCGGCCACCGAGCCGTGCATACCGGGCATGCCCAGGTGCTGCGGGTGGCTGTCGGGGAACGCGCCGAGCGCCATCAGGGTGGTGGTGACGGGGGCGCCGGTCAGCTCGGCCAGCACCTTCAGCTCGGCCGTGGCCCGCGCCTTGAGGACACCGCCGCCGACGTACAGCACGGGCCGCTTGGCGGCGGTGATCAGCTTGGCGGCCTCACGGATCTGCTTGGCGTGCGGCTTGGTGACGGGCCGGTAGCCGGGCAGGTCCATGGCGGGCGGCCAACTGAAGGTGGTCTTCGCCTGGAGGACGTCCTTGGGGATGTCGACCAGGACCGGTCCCGGGCGGCCGGTGGAGGCGATGTGGAACGCCTGCGCGATCGCCCGGGGGATGTCCTCCGCCTTGGTCACCAGGAAGCTGTGCTTGGTGATCGGCATGGTGATGCCGACGATGTCCGCCTCTTGGAAGGCGTCCGTGCCGATCGCCTTGACCGCGACCTGCCCGGTGATCGCGACCAGCGGCACGGAGTCCATGTGGGCGTCCGCGATCGGGGTGACCAGGTTGGTGGCGCCCGGCCCCGACGTCGCCATGCACACCCCGACCTTGCCGGTGGCCTGCGCGTAGCCGGTGGCCGCGTGGCCGGCGCCCTGCTCGTGGCGGACCAGCACGTGGCGCACCCGCTTGGAGTCCATCATCGGGTCGTACGCCGGCAGGATGGTGCCGCCGGGGATGCCGAACACCGTGTCGGCCCCGACCTCCTCGAGAGAGCGGATGAGGGACTGCGCACCCGTGACGTGCTCGACGGGGGTGGTCGGTCCTCCGGATCGGGGCCGCGGCTGCGGATGGTGGGCCCCGGTGGCCTGCTCGGTCATCGGCATTCTCTTCTCGATGCTGAGGGTGTTTTGCGAGGTTCGTGCGGTGTGCGGCTAACGCCGACTGGTGCCCGTGCAACAAAAAACCCCTCCTTGCCACAAGGCAAGCGAGGGGAGCGCGCCGGGAACGGTCGCTGGGGATTCCGGAACGTGGTCCGGTGGGTCCCAGCTTCAGCCGACGCGCTTTCCAAGTACGAGGATTCGGGTGCGCATGGCACTGACCCTCCCCCTCGCGCGCACCGCGTGTCAAGCGGGTGGGACGGGAGTCTCATTATGTGAGCGAAGGGCACTTCCGCCTCCGTAAACAGCGGGTACACCACTTGTGTACACCCCCGCGCCCCGCCACGCCCGCTCACCCCCGACACGTCCCTCGGGCTCTCTCGCGCCACCCGCGAACGCGGGTTCCGCGGACCCTCCGGGCACCGGGTAGTGCCCGAGGGACAGGGCCCGGCGGAGCCGGTACTCGTCCAGTGGTCCGGAGAAGGCCGCGCCCTGCCCGTGGGTGCAGCCCATCGCGCGCAGGACGACCACCTGCTCGGGCAGGTCCACGCCGTCGGCGACGGACTGGAGCCCCAGGTCGTCGGCGATGCGCAGCAACCCCCGGGTGATCTTGTGCAGCCGGGTGGACTCCACGATGCCCTCGACGAGGCTCCGGTCGAGCTTCAGCACGTCGACGGGGAGACGGCGCAGGGCCGTGATGGCCGCGTGGCCGCTGCCGAGGCCGTCCAGGGCGATCCGGACACCGAGCCGCCGCAGGTGGTGCAACCGGCGCTCCAGCTCGTCGAGCGGGCCCTTGAGCTGGGTGTCGGAGAGCTCCACGACCAGCGAGCCGGAGGGCAGCCCGTGGCGGCTCAAGAGCGCCTCCAGCGAGCCCGGGGGCAGTGAGCGGTCCAGCAGGCGCCGGGCGCTCATCCGGACGGACACCGGCACGTTCAGCCCGTTGGTGAGGCGGTCGGCGGCCTGCTCGACCGCCTGTTCCAGCATCCAGCGGCCCAGCTCGGCGGTCTTGTCGCTGTCCTCGGAGACCCGCAGGAACTCCGCGGGCGTGAACAGCACCCCCTGGGACGAACGCCAGCGGGCGGCCGTGGCGACGGACGAGACCCGGCCGGTCTCCAGCTCCACCACGGGCTGGTTCAGCAGCATGAACTCGCCGTCGTGCAGCGCGGCCCGCAGCCGGGTGGCCAGCTCGGCCTTGCGTACGACGTCCTGCTGCATCTGGGGCTTGTACAGCTCGACGCGGCCCTTGCCGGACGCCTTGGCGCGGTACATGGCGAGGTCGGCGTTGCGCAGCAGCTCGCCCGCGCCGAGGCCGGGCTCGGCGAAGGAGACCCCGATGGAGGCGGCCACCCGGACGTCGTTGCCGTCGATGGTGTACGGCTGCGAGAGGGCGATCCTGAGGCGGTCGGCGAGCTCCAGGATGTGCTGTTCGCGGGCGGTACGGTCGCGGGAGCCGTCGCCGACGATGAGGGCGGCGAACTCGTCGCCGCCGAGGCGGGAGGCGGTGTCCCCCTGCCGGACGGCGTCCTGGAGCCTGCGGGCGGCCTGGACGAGCAACTCGTCCCCGGCCTGGTGCCCGATGGTGTCGTTGACGGCCTTGAAGCCGTCGAGGTCGATGAAGAGGACCGCCGTGTTGCGCAGGGCGGCGCCCCGGTCGGAGGCGCGGCGGCCGGAGAGCGCCTGCTGGACGCGCTTGGTGAACAGGGCGCGGTTGGGCAGGTCGGTGAGCGGGTCGTGCTCGGCGTTGTGTTGCAGCTGGGCCTGCAGGCGCACTCTTTCGGTCACGTCCCGGCTGTTGAAGATCAGGCCGCCGTGGTGGCGGTTGACCGTGGACTCCACGTTCAGCCAGCCTCCCCCGCCTGCCTTGAAGCGGCACTCGATGCGGGTGGTGGGCTCCTCGGCGGGGCTGGCGGCGAGGAAGCGGCGCACCTCGTGGACGACGCAGCCGAGGTCCTCGGGGTGGATGATCGAGGCCAGCTCCTTGCCGACGAGGTCCTCCGCGGGGCGTCCGTAGACGCCGGCGGCGGCCGGGCTGACGTAGCGGAGGATGCCGTTCGGCGCGGCGATCATGATGACGTCGCTGGAGCCCTGGACCAGGGAGCGGAAGTGGTTCTCCTTCTGGGCCAGTTCCTGGGTGAGGGTGATGTTGTCCAGGAGCATGATGCCCTGGCGGACGACCAGCGCGAGCACGACGGTGCAGGCGGTGATCAGCACGACGCGGTCGACGCTGCGGCCGTTGAGGACGTTGTAGAGGATGCCCAGGGTGCAGACGGCCGCGGCCAGGTACGGAGTGAGTGCGGCCAGGGATCCGGCGATGGGGCGGTTGGCCGGATACCGACTGTGACCTCCTCCCTGGAGGAGCACATGGACGTGTCCTCCCGGAGAACCGTCGTGCCGGTGGCCCGGGTGCGCCTCGTGACGGTGGCCCGCGTGCACGTCGTGCCGGTGGCCCGCGTACACGTCGTGCCGCTGGCCGGGGATGTGTTCGTGCACCACGCGCCC
Organism: Streptomyces sp. SP18BB07; assembly: GCF_036322545.1. Taxonomy (NCBI): domain Bacteria; kingdom Bacillati; phylum Actinomycetota; class Actinomycetes; order Kitasatosporales; family Streptomycetaceae; genus Streptomyces; species Streptomyces sp. SP18BB07. The sequence continues at coordinate 43,522 of NZ_JAQYWT010000275.1, read as the reverse complement.
GTGCCCGCCCTCGTCCGTCTGTCCGCCGCGCTGGCCGGCCCAGGGGGCGTAGGCGAGGAGCAGGGAGCCCGCGAACCAGCCGGCGTCCAGGAGCTGACCGGACTGGTAGCTGGTGCGCAGCAGGGGCGAGGTGAACAGGGCGTCGCACATCACGGTGAGCGCGAGGGCGCCGATCGCCGTGTTGACCGCGGAGCGGTGCATCGAGGAGCGGCGGAAGTGCAGCGCGAGCACCATGCTGACCAGCGCGATGTCGAGCAGCGGGTAGGCCAGCGAGAGCGCGGTGTGCGCGGTGTTGGAGTCCTCGAGCTGGGCGTTCTGGGCGAGCGCCAGGCTCCAGGAGAGGGTGACGAGGGAACCGCCGATGAGCCAGGAGTCCAGGGCGAGGCAGACCCAGCCGGCCTTGGTCACGGGCCTCTTGGCCAGCACCAGCAGGCCGACGATGGCGGGTGGCGCGAAGCAGAGGAAGAACAGGTCCGCGTAGCTCGGTTCGGGCACGGGCCGCTCCAGGACGACCTCGTACCACCCCCAGACGCCGTTGCCCAGGGCCGCCATGGCGGAGGAGAGGGCGAACAGCAGCCAGGCGGGTCGAAAGCGGCTGCGGCGGCTGCGCGCGTAGCGGAAGCAGGAGACGGCCGCGGCCGCCGCGGCGGCGCTGAGCCCGAAGTCGCCCATGACGAGAGCGACTTGCTCATGGCCCCAGCCGAACGCGGCGCCGACGGCGTAGGCCGCGCAGAGCAGGGCGAGGACGAGCTGGGCCCGTAGGCTTCCCCCACCGCGGCCGGACGCCTGTCCGCCGGGCGACTGCGGCCCGGACAACGGCTTGGCGGCCCGGAGCGTGGGGTCCAGCGTGGAGGCGGAGGACGGGCGGGTGCTCACGGGGTCTCCCCGGTGAACGCCGCTCCCGTGTCCCGCCGGTCCCGCTGCGTCGGGTGGGTGTGCTTTCTGCGGCTGCTGTGCCTGCGGTACTGACCGTGACCGCCGCGGCCGCCGTGGCTCCCGTGCGGGTGCCTCCGCGTCGCAGTTCGCCAGGGTCGCCGTCGCCGGCTCCGCCGCGTCGGATCGTTCGTCCATAGGCCGTGCATCGCCCGTCGCCCCCCTCGCTGTCTCAAGTCCGTCCCCGGCGCCGAACGGTGCGCGGCGCAGCCCCTGTCGGGGACGATACACCAGTCTCGTCACTCAGGGACATAGTGTCTCTACGCTCAGTGACCACCTGCGGCCACACGAGCACGTTCCGCTTCCGAAGGAATGCGGAGGGTGCCCGAAGTGGATTACGCGTCGTCCGTCTCGCCTGTCGTAAGGACCACGTTGCGCAGTGGCTCCCGGTTCACGAAACGCCCCAACTGGTCCACCAACAGCCTTTTGGCACGCGGCAGGAAGGCCGACGTGGGGCCGCCGACGTGCGGGCTGATGAGCACCCCGGGCGCGCGCCAGAGCGGGTGCCCCGGCGGCAGCGGCTCGGGATCGGTGACGTCGAGCGCCGCGGTGATGCGGCCGTTGTCCAGTTCCGTCAGCAGAGCCTTGGTGTCGACGACGCCTCCGCGGGCAACATTCACCAAGAGGGCCCCGTTCTTCATACGGGCCAGGAAATCGGCGTTGACCAGGCCTTTCGTCTGTTCCGTGAGGGGCGTGGACAGGATCACGACATCCGCCTGCGGCAGCAGGGAGGGCAGTTCGGTGAACGAATGCACCGGTCCGCGCGCCGTGGTGCGCTCAGAGCGCGCGACGCGCGCCACCCGCGCCACCTCGAAGGGTACGAGCCGGTCCTCGATGGCGGCGCCGATCGCGCCGTAACCGACGATCAGCACCGTCCTGTCGGCGAGCGCGGGGCGGAAGTCGCCCTGCCAGCGCTCCTGTTGCTGGGCCCGGACGAAGTCGGGGACACCGCGCAGCGAGGCGAGGGTCAGGGTGAGCGCGAGTTCGGCCGTGCTGGCCTCGTGCACTCCGCGGGCGTTGCACAGCTGGACACCGGGAGCGACCACCGACAGCCGGGCCGTGATGTCGTCGACCCCCGCCGTGAGCGTCTGGACGACGCGCAGGTTCCGCATGGCCGCCAGCGGGTTGGCCGCCACCCCCCGGCGCTTCATATAGGGGACCACGTACAGGACGCAGTCGGCGGGGTCGCCCGGATAAGGCTGCGTGCCGTCCTCGCCCCCGTCCCAGAAGAGGTAGTTGGGGCCCTTCGGGAGCCCCTCGATCTCGTCCGGCGGGATGGAGAGCCACACGTCGGTTGTCACGTCCGGGGCCGGGTCGGCAGTCGCGTCAGCAGTCATGCTCCGGAGGCTATGTCAGGTACCCGCTACGGCAGAGGTTAGGTTGGGGGTTCGGGAGAGGGAGGGTCACGACCAGGTGGAGCGCAGGACGATCGGCGCGGCGACGCTCGAGGTGGGGGCCGTAGGACTCGGGTGCATGCCGATGAGCTGGGCGTACACCGGGTCGCGGCAACGGGGCGACGAGTCGATGCGGACGGTGCACCGGGCCCTCGACCTCGGCGTCACGCTGCTGGACACGGCCGACATGTACGGCCCCTTCACCAACGAGCTGCTGGTGGGCCGGGTGCTGAAGGAGCGCCGCGCGGAGGCCTTCGTCTCCACCAAGGTCGGCCTGCTGGTGGGCGAGCAGCACATCGTGGCCAACGGCCGCCCCGGCTATGTGAAACGTGCCTGTGACGCCTCGCTGCGCCGGCTCCAGACCGATGTCATCGACCTCTATCAGCTCCATCGCGCGGACCCCGAGGTCCCCGTGGAGGAGACGTGGGGCGCGATGGCGGAACTCGTCCAGGCCGGGAAGGTGCGGGCGTTGGGCCTGTGCGCGGTGGGGGCGCGGGCGGGGCGCCGGTCGGGAGCGGGGGTGCACGACATCACGCTCCGCCAGCTCCAGCGGGTCCAGCAGATCTTCCCGGTGAGCGCGGTGCAGGCGGAGTTGTCGGTCTGGTCGCGGGAGGCGCTGGACGCCCTCCTCCCGTGGTGTGTGGCCCGTGGCATCGGTTTTCTCGCCGCCATGCCTCTGGGGAATGGTTTCCTCACCGGCACCCTGACGCCCGGCGGGGGCTTCGAGCCGGACGACCTCCGGGCCCGCCACCCCCGCTTCACCGCCGAGATGATGGCGGCCAACCAGCCCCTCGTCGTCGGCCTGCGCCGGGTCGCGGCCCGCCACGGGGCGACGGTGACGCCGGCCCAGGTCGCCCTCGCCTGGATCCTGTCCCTCGGCCCCCACGTGGTCCCGGTGCCGGGGACGAAGCAGGCCCGGTGGGTGACGGAGAACGCGGCCGCCCACGCGCTGCGCCTGACGCCGCAGGACCTGGCCGAGGTGGCGGCCCTTCCGCCCGCGCGGGGATCCTGGGACTGAGGGAGCGACCGGCTTCGGCCCGCCGTCGGCATCGGCGTCGGCATCGGCATCGGCATCGGCATCGGCATCGGCATCGGCATCGGCATCGGCATCGGGCGAAAGATCCGCTGGTTCGGGCGGAGGTGGAACTTGTGGGGCACTCGCGGTGTAAGACAAGTAGAAGTTCCACGCCGAAGGGATCGTGATGGTGCAACGTCGAGTGGTGACGGCCGCGTTGGCCGCAGCCCTGCTCCTGGTGACGACCGGCTGCTCCTCCGACGACGGAGAGAAGACGGACGCGGCAGGCAGCTCACCCCCGAGCAGCAGCGGTGCCGGTTCGTCCCCGCCCGGCAAGGCGGCGGACGAGACACCTCCGGCGAAGGGCTCGGTGAAGGTGGTCCGCACCGTCGCCGAGGACCTCGACTCCCCCTGGGGCCTCGCGCCCCTCCCCGAGGGCGGCCTCCTCGTCTCCTCCCGTGACGAGGCCACGATCAGCAGAGTCGACGAGAAGACCGGCAAGCGGACCGAGCTCGGCGAGGTCCCCGGCGTCGCCCCGGCGGGCGAGGGCGGCCTCATGGGCATCGCCGTCTCCCCGGAGTACGCCTCCGACCACATGATCTACGCGTACTTCACCTCGGAGTCCGACAACCGGATCGTGCGGATGCTCTACGACCCCGAGAAGCCGGCCGGCGAACAGCTCGGCGCCCCCGACACCATCCTCCGGGGCATCCCCAAGGGCACCAACCACAACGGCGGCCGGCTCGCCTTCGGCCCCGACCGGATGCTGTACGCGAGCACGGGCGAGCGGTACGAGGGCCCGCTGGCCCAGGACAAGGACTCCCTCGGCGGCAAGATCCTCCGCATGACCCCGGAGGGCCAGCCCGCCCCCGGCAACCCCTTCGACGACTCCGTCGTCTACTCGTACGGCCACCGCAACGTCCAGGGCCTCGCCTGGGACCCCGAACAGCGCCTGTGGGCCTCGGAGTTCGGCCAGAACACCTGGGACGAGCTGAACCACATCCGCCCCGGCGGGAACTACGGCTGGCCGGAGGTGGAGGGCAAGGGCGGCGAGTCCGGCTACGTCGACCCGGTGGCCGTGTGGAGCACGGAGGAGGCCTCCCCGAGCGGCATCGCCGTCGCGGAGGGTTCGGTCTGGATGGCGGGCCTGCGCGGCCAGCGCCTGTGGCGCGTCCCCCTCGACGGCACGAAGACCGCCGCCGCCCCCCAGCCCTTCCTGGAGGGCGACTACGGCCGCCTCCGCACGGTCGTCTCCGCCGGCGGCGACAAACTCTGGCTGGTGACCAGCGAGACGGACGGCCGGGGCTCCCCGGAGAACGGCGACGACAAGATCCTTGAGCTGGAGGTGACGTAGGCCGCCGGTTACTCGTCGGCCGCCGTGGCCGACTCGGCCTCCTTCTCCACGGGCTCGGGCGGGCGTACGACGACCTTCCCGGACGCGAGGTCTATCGGTCCGCGTCCTGGATCGTTGTCCCCGACGTCCTCGCGGGTCAGTGCCAGCCGGTTCTCCTCGTCACGGGTGTGCTTGCGGCCAGGTGCGAACAGTTCCTCGAAGGCGTTGAACACGGTGTTCCCTCCCCCAGGGCCACGAGGCGGCGGGCGGTCGGTCCCGGTCGAACAGCGGAGCCTCGGTGGTCCTCCCTTCCATCATCCCGCTGCCAGCCGTTCTCCGGCCCCCGTCGGGGCCAGTCCCACCCGGTGGGCCACCGCCGCCGCCTCACCGCGGCTGGAGACGCCGAGCTTGGCGAGGATGTTGGAGACGTGGACGCTCGCCGTCTTGGGGGAGATGAAGAGTTCCTCGGCTATCTGGCGGTTGGTGCGGCCGGCGGCGACCAGGCGGAGGACGTCGTCCTCCCGGTCGGTGAGGCCGAGCGCGGCCACGGGATCGGCGGGCGTGAGCGCCGGCTCGGGGGCGCGGCTCAGGGTGAGCCGGGCTCGGCGGGCGAGGAGGGCGACCTCGTCGGCGAGGGGGCGGGCGCCGAGGTGGTCGGCGACGGCGGCGGCCAGCCGCAGCAGTTCCGTCGCCCGGTCGCGGGCCTCGTCGCCCGTGCCGTCGGCCAGCAGCGCCTCGGCGAGGCGGTGCCGGACGCGGGCCAGGTCGTAGGGCCGTTCCAGGGGCTCGAAGGCGGTGACGACGTCGGACCAGGTGTCCGGGGCCATGGTCCCCTCGGCGCGTTGGAGTTCGGCGCGCACCCAGCGTTCGTGGGCGAGCCAGATCGGTGAGCCGGTGGTGAGCTTCTTGGCCACGGTGAAGATCCGGTCGAGGCTCTCGGCACGGCCGGACTCGGCGGCCGGGAGTGCGCGGGCGTCGGCCTCGGCGGTGGCGGAGGCGAGGAGCAGGGGCCAGGCGTAACGCTGGGTTCCGACGGAGAAGCCGGTCTCCAGGACGCGGGCCAGTTCCGCGCGGGCGTCCGTGAGGCGGTCCTCGGCGGCGGCGATGCCGAGGACGAGACTGGAGAGCGGCAGATCGTTCTGGGGCGTGGGGTTGTGGTGGCCGTAGTGGCCGCGGGCGGCGGCCAGATGACCGCGGGCCTCGGCGATGTCGCCGCGGGCGAGGGCGATGAAGGCGTGGATGAGGGTGCTGAGGCCTCGGGGTTTCTGGCTGGAGACGACGTTCTGGGCCATGGTCACGGCTTCCAGTGCCTCGTCCCAGCGGCCCAGGGAGAGCAGGGATTCGGCGAGGTTCCCCCACACCCAGGCCTCGGACTCCAGCAGGCCCCGGCGTTGGGTGACGTCGATGCCTTCCTTCAGCAGGCGCACGGCTTCCTGGGAGCGTCCGATGCCCTCCAGGCAGGACGGGATGTTGATATAGGAGCGGCCCACGACGGCGGCGGGGCCGCGTTCGAGGGAACGGCGGCGGACGTCCTCCATCACGGCGATGCCCGTCTCGACGTCGCCGGCGTCGACCATCAGGCCGCCGAGGGTGAGGCGGGCGTTGAGTTCGATGTCCTCGGCGCCGACCATGCGCGCGTAGTCGACGGCGCGCTGGGCGTCGGAGAGCGCGTCGGGGCCGGGGGCGTGGAGCATGGACCAGCCGGCCACCCGGGAGAGCACTTCGGCGTGCACCTCGGAGGGCGGAAGGCCCCGTACGAGGTCCTGGGCGGTGGCGAGTTCCTTCCAGCCGTCGCCCCGGGCGAGGCCCTCGGTCAGCATGGAGCGCTGGACCCAGAACCAGGCGGTGCGCAGCGGGTCGCCCCCGTCCGCGAGCAGGTCCAGTGCGCGCCGGGTGATCCGCATGGCCCGCTCCCGCTCTCCGCAGAGTCGTCCGGCGACGGCGGCCTCGGCCATCAGGTCGAGGTAGCGCAGCGGGGTGGTGGCCGGGTCGCAGCCGCAGGGCGGGTAGACCTCGGTGTAGTCGATGGGGCGCAGAGCGGCGCGTACGGGCTCGGGGGCGGCGTCCCACAGCTCCATCGCCCGCTCCAGGAGGCGGAGTTGTTCGGCGTGGGCGTGCCGGGAGCGGGCCTCGGCGGAGGCGTCGAGGACGGCGGGCAGGGCCTTGGCGGCGTCGTGGGCGTGGTACCAGTAGCTGGCCAGGCGGGTGGCGCGGCCGTCGGTGGGGACGAGGGCGGGGTCGGCCTCCAGGGCTTCGGCGTAGCGGCGGTTGAGGCGGGAGCGTTCGCCGGGCAGCAGGTCGTCGCTGACGGCCTCGCGGACCAGGGAGTGCCGGAAGCGGTAGCCGTCGCCGCCGGGGGCGGCGAGCAGGAGGTTGGCGCCGACGGCGGCCCGCAGGGCTTCGATGAGGTCGTCCTCGGGGAGCCGGGCCACTGCGGCGAGCAGGGCGTACTCCACGGTGGAGCCGCCCTCGGCGACGATGCGGGCGATCCGCTGGGCGTCCTCGGGAAGCCGTTCGACGCGGACGAGGAGCAGGTCGCGCAGGGAGTCGGTGAGGCCGGGGCAGCCGCCGTCGTGAGCGGCGGCGGCGAGTTCCTCGACGAAGAAGGCGTTGCCGTCGGAGCGGTCGAAGATCTCGTCGACGCGCTCCGGCTCGGGTTCGGTGGCGAGGATGCCGGCGAGTTGGTGGCCGACCTCGGCGCGATTGAAGCGGGGCAGTTCGAGGCGGCGGACCGTGCGGAGGCGGTCGAGTTCGGCGAGGAGGGGGCGCAGGGGGTGGCGGCGGTGGATGTCGTCGGAGCGGTAGGTGGCGAGGACGACGAGGCGGCCGGTGCGCAGCGTGCGCAGGAGGTAGGACAGGAGGTGGCGGGTGGAGGCGTCGGCCCAGTGCAGGTCCTCCAGGACGAGGACGACCGTGCGGTCGGCGGCGAGGCGTTCCAGCAGGCGGGCGGTGAGTTCGAAGAGGCGTGCGGTGCCCTCCTCGTCGTGCCGGGCGCGTGAGGTCTCGCCGAGTTCGGGCAGGAGCCGGGCCAGTTCCTGTTCCTGTCCGGCGGCCGCGGCGGCGAGTTCGTCGGGCAGTCGGCGGCGCAGGGCACGCAGGGCGGTGGAGAAGGGTGCGTAGGGCAGGCCGTCGGCACCGATCTCGACACAGCCGCCGAGGGCGACGACCGCGCCCCCGCGCGCGGCCTCGCCGGTGAACTCCTCGACGAGGCGGGTCTTGCCGACCCCTGCCTCGCCGCCGAGCAGCAGCGCCTGTGGGTCGCCGCCTCCGTCTCCCTCGTTCCCCGCCGCGCGTGTGGCGTCGCCATCGGCGCGGGCCAACGCCTCGCGCAACACGTTCAGTTCGTCGACACGACCCACGAACACCGGACTGACGGACCTGGTCTCCACATCGCCGAGCATCGCACGGCCCGCGGACACTTCGGCACCGATTATCCGCAGCCCCCGGGCAGCCGGACGGCGACCGTCCGCCCCGGGGAGGGGGCCCGCGCCGGCGCGGCCGACGGTCCCCGTCACGCGGCGCGCGGGAAGCGGAGCCGGCGCGGGCGGTGGCTCGGCACGCTCCCCTCCGCGTCCTGTTCCCCCTCCCCCGTGGCGGACCTCGTCGCGGTCGTGGAGTCGTGTGCGGCCGCGCGGCGGGCGCGGCGGGCCTCGCGTACCTGGCGGTAGTGCTCGGCCTCGCGGATCAGCTCGGCGGAACGGATCTGCTGGAGCTCGTACTCGAACATCTCGTACCCCTCGTGAAGAGTCGGTCTCGGCTCGCTTGCTGCGATGCCTCAACCTTCGTCCGTGAGGGGGGTGCGCCACATCGGGAGAGTTCCGCATCTTGAAAGGCGGGAGGGGCCTTAGGACCGCCGTAGGCATCCCTACGGCGGGTCTAAGGCCCCTCAGAAGCCGCTCGGTCCGCCCTGTCCGGGCGGGCGTGCGCCCGGGTCAGGTCTTCGGCAGTGCCAGCAGGATGTCGGAGTACTTCAGGGCGGCCAGCACCAGCCCGATGAAGCCGACCGAGACACCGGCCCAGGCCACCGACTTGATCCACGGCGTCTGCACCTGGTCGGGGTCGCCGAACGCGGGCCGCACCAGCACGGCGACGCCGACGATCAGGCCGACGAGTGCGAAGATGCCGCCCCACAGGGCGGAGGCGTGCCAGGCGTCGCCGTAGACGGCCTGGAGCTGGGTGGCGACGGTCGCGTTCGTCGCGGCCTGCATCTCCAGCTGTCCGGTGATCTCCTCACGCGCGGAGGCGACGCTGCCGACCCAGCCCCCGGTCAGCGAGACGAGGCCCAGCACCACGGACACGATGCCGGCGGCACCCTGGCCGACGCCCGGCGTCGCCTTCGCGGTGGCCGGCGGGAACTCCTCGTCGAACTCCGCGGCCTCCTCGGAGTCGTCGGCCGGGGTCTGGCCCTCGGCCTCCGTCGCGGCATCCTCCTTCGCCGCGTCCTCCTTGGTGATGTTCACCGCCTCGTCGTCGTTCCTGGCCTCGGCGCCCGTGTCGGCCCCGGTCTCGTCCACTGTCTTGGTTCCCATACCTCGCACCGTACGAATGTTGTCTGAGAGGTTTCTTAACGATCCTTGTGAGCGCTGCGGGCGCGTGCCGCACGCCATTCGGGCGCCAGGACGGACCATATCTCCAAGTCGTGCCGGACACCCCGGTGGGGATATCTCTCGCGCTGCACACCGTCCCTGACCATGCCGAGCCGTCGTGCCACATCGAGGCTCGGCGTGTTGCCGGAGGCCGCGATCCACTCGACCCGGTGGACGGCGCGGACGTCGACGGCCCAGTCGATGAGGATCCGCATGGCGCGGGTGACGAGCCCTCGCCCGGTGCCGGCGGGCTCCAGCCAGCAGCCGACCTCGCAGTTGGCGTTCTCCGCGTCGAAGTTGAGGAAGAGGACCCCGCCGACGAGTGTGCCGTCGAGCCAGATGCCGTGCAGGGAGCCGGTGTCGGCGGCGCGCATGTCGGCGTACCGCTGGAGGACGTCGCGTGCCCCGTCGACGTCCGTGGCGCTCTGGCCGAAGGGGACGTACTGGTTGATGAAGTCCCGTCCCCGTTCCAGGTGGGCGAGGAACTCCTCGGCGTGCCAGGGTTCCAGGGGCCGCAGTTGGGCTCCGTCGTCACCCAGGGATATCGCGTACATCCTTCGGCCGCTCCTTCTCCAGATCGTCCACCACGACGTCCGCGAGCCTCTCATGGGCGGCGCGGGTCTCGGGCGGTTCGATGCTGATGCGGGGCATGCGCCGGTCGAGCCAGCGGGGCAGCCACCAGTTGGCGCCGCCGAGCATGTGCATGAGGGCGGGGACGAGGAGCGTACGCAGGACGAAGGCGTCCAGGGCGACGGCGGCGGCGAGCGCGATGCCGAACATGGCGATGACGCGGTCGCCGCTGAGCACGAAGGCGAGGAAGACGGAGATCATGATGACCGCCGCGGAGTTGATCACTCGGCTGGTCTCGGCGAGGCCGACGCGGACCGCGCGCCGGTTGTCGCCGGTCTCCAGCCACTCCTCGTACATCCGGCTGACCAGGAAGACCTGGTAGTCCATGGAGAGCCCGAAGAGGACCGAGACCATGATCACGGGGAGGAAGGGTTCGATCGGCCCGGCCCGGCCGAGGCCCAGCAGCTCGCTCCCCCAGCCCCACTGGAAGATCGCGACAACCACGCCGAACGCGGCGGCGACGGCGGCGACGTTCATCGCGGCGGCCTTGAGCGGGATCCCGACGGACCGGAAGGCGAGCAGGAGGAGCAGACAGCCGAGGCCGATGACGACGCCGACGAACAGCGGGAGCTTGCCGACGATGACGTCCGCGAAGTCGTCGTAACCGGCGGTCACCCCGCCGACGTGCAGCTCCAGCGAGGTACCGGTCTCGGCGCGCGGCAGTACCTCGTCGCGCAGCCGTTCGACCAGCTCGCTGGTCCTCGCGGACTGCGGGGAGGAGTCGGGGACGACGGTGAGATACGCGGTGTCGCCGCCGGTGTTGTACGTCACCGGGGTCACCGCCGAGACGCCCTCGGTGGCCCTGAGCGTGGTGTCGAGGTTGTCGAGGGCGACCTCGTCGGCGGCGCCGTCGACCTCGGTGACCAGGGTCAGGGGGCCGTTCACCCCGGGCCCGAAGCCTCCCCCACTCTCGGCTGCGCTTGAGCGGGAGGTGCCCCCAGCGAGGAGGTCGTAGGCCTGGCGGGTGGTGGTCGTCTGCGGGTCGTTGCCCTGGTCGGAGGTGCCGAGGCGCAGTCCGAGCGTGGGCAGGGCGAGCAGGGTCATGACGACGAGGGCGAGCGCGCCGAGCTTCTTGGGGTGCCGCTCGACGAAGGCAGACCAGCGGGCGGCGAAGCCGGTGGGCAGCTCGGGCTCGGGGCCGTGTTCGGCGAGGCGGCGGCGCTCGCGGCGGCTCAGCGCCCGCATGCCGATGAACGACAGCAGAGCCGGCAGCAGCGTCACGGACGCGGCGACGGTGAGGACCACGGTGAGGGAGGCGGCGATCGCGACGCCGTTGAGGAAGCCGAGCCGCAGGATCAGCATGCCCAGCAGGGCTATGCAGACCGTGGCGCCGGCGAAGACCACGGCCCGTCCGGTGGTCGCGACGGCGCTCCGCGCGGCCTCCTCGACGGACAGGCCCCGCTTCAGCCCCCGGCGGTGCCGGGTCACGATGAACAGCGCGTAGTCGATGCCGACGCCGAGGCCGATGAGGGTGCCCAGCATGGGCGCGAAGTCGGCGACCGTCATGGCGTGCCCGAGCAGGGTGATCCCCGCGTAGGCGGTGCCCACGCTGACGAGCGCGGTGGCGATCGGCAGCAGCGAGGCGGCGAGCGAGCCGAAGGCGAGGAAGAGGACGACGGCGGCGACGAGCACACCGACGATCTCCGCGAGGTGCCCGCCGGAGGTTTCGGTGAGGCCGATCGAGGTGCCGCCCAGCTCCACCTGGAGCCCGTCGCCCTCGGCGGCCTTCGCCGTGTCGACGACGGCCTCGGCCTGCGCCTTGTCCACGTCCTCGGCGGGCTGGTCGAAGGTGACGGTGGCGTACGCCGTACGGCCGTCCTCGCTGATCCGGCCGCCGTCGGCGCCGTCGTAGGGGTCGGTCACGGCGGCGACGCCCGGCAGGTCGGCGATCTCGTCGAGGGTCCGCGTCATGGTCTGCTCGACGGCGGCGGCCCGCACGCTCGCGGTCCCGTCGCTCGTGTGCCAGACGACGGTGGCGCTGTCACCGCTGACGCCCGGGAAGCCCTCGCTCAGCAGTTCGGTGGCGCGGCTGGACTCGGTTCCGGGGGTCTTGTAGTCGTTCGAGTACGCGGCTCCCGCGACGGCGGCGCCGGCGGCCGTGCCGGCGAAGGCGAGAAGCCACAGAAGGACTGCGACAAGACGGTGCCGGACACACCAGCGCGCGAGGGCTGCCACGGGTCGTGCTCCTGAGGGGGGAGGCATGAGGGATTCCCGCAACTCTCGCACCACAATGTGATCGTTTGGCCCCTTTGAGGGTCTCCTCACACGGGATGGGAGGCACCTCACAGGACAGACAGCGGCACTCTGTCACCCCGCGTCACGGCCGTACGCACGCCTGAGGGCGGCACATCGCAGTGATGCGCCGCCCTCAGGGATACGCGACGGAACCGCCGGCCGTTCAGCCCTCGTCGACGCCCAGCTTCTCCAGGATCAGCTCCTTGACGCGGGCCGCGTCCGCCTGACCGCGGGTGGCCTTCATGACGGCGCCGACCAGGGCACCGGCCGCGGCCACCTTGCCGCCGCGGATCTTGTCCGCGATGGCCGGGTTGCCCGCGATGGCCTCCTCGACGGCCGTGGTCAGGGCGCCCTCGTCGGAGACGACCTTCAGACCGCGCTGGTCGACGACCTCGTCCGGGGTGCCTTCGCCCGCGAGGACGCCCTCGATGACCTGACGGGCGAGCTTGTCGTTCAGGTCGCCCTTCGAGACCAGCTCGGTGACCCGGGCGACCTGCTCCGGCGTGATGGCCAGCTCGTCCAGCGCCTTGCCCGACTCGTTGGCGCTGCGGGCCAGCTCGCCCATCCACCACTTGCGGGCGGAGGCGGCGTCCGCCCCGGCCTCGATGGTGGCGACGATGAGGTCCAGCGCACCGGCGTTGAGGATCGCCTGCATCTCGGTACCCGAGATGCCCCACTCCGCGAGGAGCCGGTTGCGGCGGACCAGCGGCAGCTCGGGCAGCGCGGCCCGCAGTTCCTCGACCCACTCGCGCGAGGGGGCCACCGGCACGAGGTCCGGCTCGGGGAAGTACCGGTAGTCCTCGGCCTCCTCCTTCACGCGGCCCGAGGTCGTGGACCCCGTGTCCTCGTGGAAGTGCCGGGTCTCCTGGATGATCGTCCCGCCGCCGCTCAGCACGGCCGCGTGCCGCTGGATCTCGAAGCGGGCGGCCCGCTCGACGGACCGCAGCGAGTTGACGTTCTTCGTCTCCGAACGCGTACCGAACTTCTCGCGGCCGTGCGGGCGCAGCGACAGGTTCACGTCGCAGCGCATCTGGCCCATCTCCATCCGGGCCTCGGAGACGCCGAGTGCCTTGATGACCTCGCGCAGCTCACGGACGTACGCCTTGGCGACCTCGGGAGCCCGCTCGCCCGCGCCCTCGATCGGCTTGGTGACGATCTCGATGAGCGGGATGCCCGCGCGGTTGTAGTCGAGCAGCGAGTGCGAGGCGCCGTGGATACGGCCCGTCGCGCCACCGACGTGCGTCGACTTGCCGGTGTCCTCCTCCATGTGGGCGCGCTCGATCTCCACGCGGAAGGTCTCGCCGTCCTCCAGCTGGACGTCGAGGTAGCCGTTGAAGGCGATCGGCTCGTCGTACTGGGAGGTCTGGAAGTTCTTCGGCATGTCCGGATAGAAGTAGTTCTTCCGGGCGAAGCGGCACCACTCGGCGATCTCGCAGTTCAGCGCGAGACCGATCTTGATCGCCGACTCGACGCCGATCGCGTTGACGACCGGAAGCGCGCCGGGCAGGCCGAGGCAGGTGGGGCAGGTCTGCGTGTTGGCGTCCTGGCCGAGTTCGGTCGAACAGCCGCAGAACATCTTGGTCTTGGTGCCGAGTTCGACATGAACCTCGAGGCCCATGACGGGGTCGTAGGACGCCAGGGCGTCCTCGTACGACACCAGGTCGGTCGTGGTGGTCACGGTGGAAACTTCCCTCTCAGCCCAGCAGGACGTCGTCGTCGCCCAGCCGCTTCAGTTCGCGGTACAGGATGGCGAGGCCGGTGACGATGCCGACGGCGGCCACGGACGCGTCGATCAGCCGCAGTGTGTCCTGATCGGCGCGGGCCTTCTTGATCCGCTTGGCGATGCCCCACGCGCCGAAGGCGGTGGTGGCGATGGACACGTACGTACCGGACTTGGACTTCTGGAAGTCCTTGGCCTTGGACAGTGCGTTGCTCACAGCGACGGAGCCTCCTCGAGAAGCGGGTGGCCCCACTTTTCCACGAAGGCGGCCTCGACGGCGGCGCCGACCTTGTAAAGACGGTCGTCCTTGAGCGCCGGGGCGATGATCTGCAGTCCGACCGGCAGCCCGTCCTCCGGCGCGAGGCCGCAGGGCAGGGACATCGCGGCGTTGCCCGCGAGGTTGGTCGGGATGGTGCAGAGGTCCGCCAGGTACATCGCCATCGGGTCGTCGGCGCGCTCGCCGATCGGGAAGGCGGTGGTGGGCGTGGTCGGCGACACGATGACGTCGACCTTCTCGAACGACTTCTCGAAGTCCCGGGTGATGAGCGTACGGACCTTCTGGGCGCTGCCGTAGTACGCGTCGTAGTAGCCGGAGCTGAGTGCGTACGTGCCGAGCATGATGCGGCGCTTCACCTCGGGGCCGAAGCCCGCCTCACGGGTGAGGGAGGTGACGGCCTCGGCCGAGTTCGTGCCGTCGTCGCCGGTCCGCAGGCCGTAGCGCAGTCCGTCGAAGCGGGCGAGGTTGCTCGAACACTCGCTCGGCGCGATCAGGTAGTACGCGGCCAGCGCCAGGTCGAACGACGGGCAGTCCAGCTCGACGATCTCGGCGCCCAGCTCCTTCAGCAGCTCGACGGACTCGTCGAACCGCTGGACCACACCGGCCTGGTAGCCCTCGCCGCGGAACTGCTTGACGACACCGACGCGCATCCCGGCGACGCTGCCGTTGCGGGCGGCCTCGACGACCGGCGGGACCGGGGCGTCGATGGAGGTGGAGTCGAGCGGGTCGTGCCCGGCGATCACCTCGTGCAGCAGGGCCGCGTCCAGGACCGTACGGGCGCAGGGGCCGCCCTGGTCGAGGGAGGAGGAGAAGGCGACCATGCCGTAGCGGGAGACCGCGCCGTACGTCGGCTTGACGCCGACCGTGCCGGTGACGGCGGCCGGCTGGCGGATCGAGCCGCCGGTGTCGGTGCCGATGGCGAGGGGCGCCTGGTAGGAGGCGAGCGAGGCGGAGGAACCGCCGCCGGAGCCGCCCGGGATACGGGTGAGGTCCCAGGGGTTGCCGGTGGGCCCGTAGGCGCTGTTCTCGGTGCTGGACCCCATGGCGAACTCGTCCATGTTGGTCTTGCCGAGGATGACGACGTCCGCGTCCTTGAGGCGCTTGGTGAGCGTGGCGTCGTACGGCGGGATCCAGCCCTCCAGGATCTTCGACCCGACGGTGGTGGGAATGCCGACCGTGGTGAAGATGTCCTTGAGCGCGAGCGGGACACCGGCGAGCGGGCCGAGCTTCTCGCCCCGGGCCTTCTTCTCGTCGACGGCGCGGGCCTGGGCGAGGGCGCCCTCGCGGTCGACGTGCAGGAAGGCGTGCACCTTCTCGTCGACGGCCTCGATCCGGGCCAGGTGGGCCTCGGTGACCTGCACTGCGGTGAGTTCACCGGAGGCGATCTTCGCGGCGATCTCCGCCGCGGTGAGCTTGATGATGCTGTCGGTCATGACGTGATCAGTCCTCCCCCAGGATCTGCGGCACCTTGAAACGCTGCTGCTCCTGGGCCGGGGCGGCGGAAAGCGCCTGCTCGGGGGTGAGCGACGGACGGACCTCGTCCGCGCGCATGACGTTCGTCAGCGGCAGCGGGTGCGAGGTCGGCGGTACATCTTGGTCGGCGACCTCGCTGACGCGGGCGACCGCGCCGATGATGTCGTCCAGCTGGCCCGCGAAGTGTTCGAGTTCTTCGGGCTTCAGCTCCAGACGCGCCAGCCGGGCGAGGTGGGCGACCTCCTCGCGCGTGATGCCAGGCATGCAGCGATCCTCTGGGGTGAGTGAGTGTGGTTTGGCGCCAATCCTATGGGGCGCGGGGCGTTGGCTGCGCCGCTGGGCCGGGCGCCTAGTAACTCGGGTGCACTGTAATCGGGCGAATGCGGGTGCGTGGGGCTTCTCGCGCAGTTCCCCGCGCCCCTGAAAAAGCGGGGCTGCGCCCCTGCTTTTTCCAGGCCGCAGGGCCTGGAGCCTTTAGGGGCGCGGGGAACTGCGCGAGAAGCCCCACGCACCCGCCAAAGAGCCCGCACCCCCGAGCCCTCAGGCGCCCGGCTGCACATCCGCGGCAGCGGGCGGCAACGCCGCCGTCGGCCGCTGCCACCCCCGAGACCCCCGCGCCCGCAGCCAAGCAGTCGCCTCCTCGGGAGGCATCGCCGCGGCGACCAGCCACCCCTGCACCGCGTCGCACCCCAGGTCCCGCAACCGCTCCCACGTCTCGTCGTCCTCGACGCCCTCCGCCACGACGAGCAGCCCCAGCGAGTGCGCGAGATCGACCGTGCAGCGCACGATCTCCGCGTCCTCGTTGTCGATCGCCAGCCGCGCGACGAAGGACCGGTCGATCTTCAGCTCGCTGACCGGCAGCCGCCGCAGATGGACCAGTGACGAGTACCCCGTCCCGAAGTCGTCGAGCGACATCTTCACCCCGTGCCCGGTCAGCCCGGCGAGCGTGTCCGCGGCCCGCTGCGGGTCCTCGAGGAGCACGTGTTCCGTTATCTCCAGCTGCAACGCGCCCGCCGGCACCCCGTGCCGGGCCAGTCGCGCGGCGACCGCCCCCGCGAACCCGGGCGTGTGGACGTCGCGCGGGGACACGTTCACCGCGACCGGTACGTGCAGGCCCTGTGCCCGCCACCGCGCCACCTGCGCGAGCGCGGTCTCCAGGACGTACTCCGTCAGATGCGGCATCAGCCCGGAGGACTCGGCGATCGCTATGAACTCGTCCGGCGGCACCTTCCCCCGTTCGGGATGCACCCACCGCACCAGCGCCTCGAGGCCGGCGACCTGGCCGTCGAACTGGACCTTCGGCTGGTAGTGCAGCTCGACCTCCTGCGCGTCGAGCGCGCGCCGCAGATCGCCCAGCAGACCGAGCCGGTCCGGGGTGTTCGAGTCCCGCTTGGACTCGTAGACCTCGACGCCCGTACGGTCGCGCTTGGCCTGGTACATCGCCACGTCCGCCCGCCGCAGCAGCCCCTCCGCGTCGAGCGCGTGGTCGGGGAAGACGGCGAGCCCGGCGCTGGCCTCCAGGACGAGGGTGAGCCCGTCGAGGTCGAGCGGTGAGCCGAGCGCGGCGACGAGGTTGCGGGCGACGCGCGACGCGGACGTGGTGGAGTCGGCGACGGGCAGCAGGACGGCGAACTCGTCGCCGCCGAGCCGCGCGGCCTCCGCTCCGCGGGGCAGGGCGACCCTCAGCCGGTCGGCTATCTGCAACAGCAGCCGGTCCCCCGCGAGGTGCCCGAGCGTGTCGTTGACGGAACGGAAGCGGTCGAGGTCGATCAGCATCAGCGCCGACCTCGCCCCGATGCGTTCGGCGTCGTCCAGGGCGGTCCAGGTGCGTTCCAGCAGCCACTGGCGGTTCGGCAGTCCGGTGAGCGGGTCGCGCAGCTGCTCCTCGGCCCGGGCGCGGGCGATCCACAGGGTGGAGTCGAGCGCGATGAGGGGGATGGCGAAGAGCGGCAGCAGCAGCGGCTGGGCGAGGGCGACGACGCAGACCAGCGGGGCGATACCGAGCAGCGCGACGGCGACGAGGCCCTGTCTGACCAGGGCGGTGCGCGCGACGGTCGGCAGACCGCCGCGCGGTGCGGCCAGATGCCAGAGCAGAACGCGGCTGACGACGAGATAGGCGATGGCGACCAGGGCGACCTGGGGCGCCGAGTAGAGGTTCCAGCTGTTCGGGTCCCAGGGTTGCTCCACCGAGGGGACACGGCCGAAGACCCTGAGGACGAGCGCGGCGGCGCCGATGCCGAGGATGTCGACCGCGCCGTGCAGCACGCCCTGCCGCCAGCGCCCTCGGCGGGCGACGCCGACGAGGACGACGACCGTGAGGCTGACCATCCCGGCGGCCACCCAGCCGTAGAGCAGCAGGACGGCGAGGGTGAGGGCGGCGCCGGAGCCGGTGCCGCCCCACCAGCGGGCGCGGCCCATGGCGACGAGGTGGCCGACGATGATGCCGGTGAGCAGGGCGAGGGACCAGCCGACCGCCCCGGCCGGGAAGAGGGCGTGCTGTCCGACGAACGCCCGGTAGAAACCGGCGCCCAGGATGGCCCCGGCGAGGCCCACGATCACGGCGGGCAGAGCGGGCCAGGACAGGTGACGCTCGGCGTCGTGGCCCGGCAGTTCGTGGCCGCGGCTTTCAGCGAGCGCGCCGGTGAGGGAGGGCGCCCCGCCCGTGCCGGCCCCGGTGCCGGAGGTGAGCTGTGCCGGGCCCGGTACGAGCGGGCGTGCGTTCGCGCCCGCACGGCCCGGCGGCCAGGCGGCCCCTGCCCTGGACTCCGCCGCAGTCGTCCGGCCGGGGTCACGCTCCCAGCCTCCCGGCTCCCGACTTCCGGACTCCCCGTTCCGCGGCTCCCGGTGTCCCTCGAACGGGCGTTTTCCCATGAGCAGGGAGCGTCCCCGTCGCCAGGCCCCGGAGACCCGGCGCAGGCGCAGCCGCGAGTCCGGGGCGACGCTCTCGGTCGGTTCCATTCCCGTCCCTCTCACAGCCGGCGGTGCCCACGCCACGCGGCCCGTTGCTCCCGAACAACCCGGGGCGGCACCGCGTCCGAGAACCCGCCACGCGTCCGGGCACGGCAGGCGCACACCTCAACAGTAGGCCGCACAAGGCTTCCACGGGCAGCGGTCGGTGTCGGTTGCCCGAATGCGACCGGCCACCCGTATGCATCTGGTATGCGCCGAACGGGTGGCCTTCAACCCCTACTCCTCGATCGGGAGCGCGACTTCCGCGGCCGCGTCCGGCCCCTGTTCGAGCAGGACGGCGAAGCCGTCCTCGTTCAGGACGGGCACCTTGAGCTGCATCGCCTTGTCGAACTTGGAGCCCGGATTCTCGCCGACCACGACGAAGGAGGTCTTCTTGGACACCGACCCGGTGACCTTGGCGCCCCGGCTCTGCAGCGCCTCCTTGGCCCCGTCCCGTGTGTGGTGTTCGAGTGTTCCGGTCACCACGACCGTCAGCCCTTCGAGGGGCCTGGGGCCTTCGTCCTCGCCGGAGCGCTCGTCCTCCAGGCGGACGCCGGCCGCCTTCCACTTGCGGAGGATCTCCTGGTGCCACTCCACCGCGAACCACTCCTTCAGGGAAGCGGCGATGATCGATCCGACACCGTCGGTGGCGGCGAGCTGCTCCTCGCTCGCCTCCCTGATGGCGTCGATGGAGCGGAACTCGCGCGCGAGCGCCTCGGCGGCCACCGGGCCGACGTGCCGGATCGACAGACCGGTGAGGATGCGGGCGAGCGGCCGGTTCTTGGCCGCCTGGATGTTCTCCAGCATCGCGACCGCGTTCTTCTTGGGCCCGCCCTCCTTGTTGGCGAAGACCATGGCGTGCTTCTCCTCGCCGGTCTCCGGGTCCCGCTTGGGCAGGCCGCTGTCCTGGTCGAGGACGTACGCCTTGATGGGCAGCAACTGCTCGATGGTGAGGTCGAACAGGTCGCCCTCGTCGAGGAGCGGCGGCTCGGACGGCTCCAGCGGCTTGGTGAGCGCGGCGGCCGCGACGTAGCCGAAGTGCTCGATGTCGAGGCACTTGCGGCCGGCGAGGTAGAAGAGACGCTCGCGCAACTGGGCGGGGCAGCTACGGGAGTTGAGGCACCGCACGTCGATGTCGCCCTCCTTGGCCGGTGCCAGGGGCTCGCCGCACTCCGGGCACTCGGTCGGCATCTCGAACGCGCGCGTCTTCTTCTCGTCTCGCAGCGCCACGACCGGTCCGAGGATCTCGGGGATGACGTCACCGGCCTTGCGGATGACGACCGTGTCGCCGATGAGGACGTTCTTGGCCTTGACGACCTCCTGGTTGTGCAGGGTGGCGAACTCGACCTCGGAGCCCGCCACCGTGACCGGTTCGACCTGGGCGTACGGGGTGACGCGGCCGGTGCGGCCGACGCCCACCTTGATGTCGATGAGCTTGGTGTTGACTTCTTCCGGCGCGTACTTGTAGGCGATCGCCCAGCGGGGTGCGCGGGCCGTCGATCCGAGGCGGCCCTGCAGCCGGATCTCGTCGAGCTTGACGACGGCGCCGTCGATCTCGTGCGCCACGGAGTGGCGGTGCTCGCCGTAGTAGGCGATGAACTCCCGTACGCCGTCGAGGTCGTCGACCACCCTGTTGTGCTCGGCGGTGGGCAGGCCCCACGACTTGAGGAGGTCGTAGGCCTCGGAGAGGCGGGTGAAGCCGCCGTCGAAGCCCTCCAGGGCGCCGATGCCGTGGACGACCATGTGCAGCGGCAGGGTGGCGGTGACCTTGGGGTCCTTCTGGCGCAGTGAACCCGAGGCGGAGTTGCGGGGGTTGGCGTACGGCTTCTCGCCGGCCGCCACCCGGCGTTCGTTGAGGCCCTGGAAGGCCTCCATCGGGAAGTAGACCTCGCCCCGGATCTCGACGAGCCGGGGGACGCGGTCGCCCTTCAGCCGGTGCGGGATCTCGGCGATCGTCATGACGTTGGGCGTGATGTCCTCGCCGGTCCGCCCGGTGCCGCGGGTGGCGGCCCGGGTGAGCCTGCCGTCCTCGTACGTCAGGTTGACCGCGAGGCCGTCGATCTTGAGCTCACACAGCAGGTGGTAGTCGGAGGTGCCGACGTCCTTGGCGACGCGCTCGGCCCAGGCGGCGAGGCCCTCGTCGTCGAAGACGTTGTCGAGGGAGAGCATGCGCTCGCGGTGCTCCACCTCGGCGAGGTCGGTCTCGTACTCGACGGCGACCTTCTGCGTCGGCGAGTCCGGCGTGCGCAGCTCGCTGTACTCGTCCTCCAACGCCTCCAGCGTGCGCAGGAGTTCGTCGAACTCCGCGTCGCTGACGATCGGGTCGTCCTTCACGTAGTACCGGAAGCGGTGCTCCTCGATCTGTTCGGCGAGCCGCGCGTGCTGCTCCCGGGCCTCGGCGGGCACCGCTGCCTCGGCGGGTACCGCTGTGGGCTGTGCGTCCTTGTCGCCGGCCACCGTGTTGTCCTCCGTCACTCTGGGTTGTCCGCGAGGGATCTCGCCGCCTTGACGCAGTGGGCGAGCGCCCGGCGTGCGTACGCCGGGGAGACCCCCGCGAGCCCGCACGTCGGCGTGACCGTGACCGCCTCCGCGAGCAGCCCCGGATGCAGCCCCAGCCTGCGCCACAGCGACCTGACCCCCATGACGCTACCGGCAGGGTCTGACAACGCCCCCTCGGTGGTCGGCACGACACCGACGAGTAGCTTCGTGCCCCCTTCCACCGCTTCCCCGATCATGTCGTCGTCACGCTCAGTGAGCAAGGTGAAGTCGAACGAGATACCGGTGGCACCGGCGCGGCGCAGGAGCGCGAAAGGTACGTCGGGGGCGCAGGAGTGCACGACGACCGCCCCCTGCTCCGCGTGCACGCCGATGACGTCCCTGAGGGTGGCCTCGACGAGCTGGCGGTCCACGGCGCGGTGGGTGCGGTAGCCGCTGGCGCTCTTGACCTGGCCGCGCAGGACGGCGATCAGGGACGGCTCGTCCAGCTGGAGCACGATCGTGGCGCCCGGGACGCGCCGCTGGACCTCGGCGAGGTGCTGGCGCAGGCCCTCGGCGAGCGAGCCGGCGAGGTCGCGGCAGGCTCCGGGGTCGGAGAGGACGGCCTCGCCGTTCTTCAGCTCCAGCGCGGTCGCGAGGGTCCAGGGGCCGACGGCCTGGACCTTCAGCGGGCCCTCGTACCCCTCGGTGAACTCCTCCAGCGCGTCCAGGTCCTCGCCGAGCCACGACCTGGCCCGCTTGGTGTCCCGGCCAGGGCGGTCGCCGATGCGCCAGCCGCTGGGCTCCACGCGGGCGTACAGCTCGACGAGCATGCCCGCGGTTCTGCCGATCATGTCGGCGCCGGGGCCTCTGGCGGGGAGTTCGGGGAGGTACGCCATGCCTGTCTCCGGCCACTCGAAGGTGCCGGTGACGGTCTTGGCGGCCTCTCGGGCGTCTCCGCCCGGCAGGGAACCCACGCCGGTGGCCGGGCCGAAACTGAAGTCTTCGCTCACGACCTGAAGCGTACGGCTCCGCTGGGGGCGCGTTGTCGGGTGCGGGTGGGTGGGGGCTGGTCGCGCAGTTCCCCGCGCCCCTGAAAAGCAGGGGCTGCGCCCCGTGCTTTTCGGGCCCGAAAGGGCCGTAGGCCCTTCAGGGGCGCGGGGAACTGCGCGAGAAGCCCCTCCGGAGCCGCACCCGCCAACGCACCCGCACCCCCGAACTGTCAGGCGCCCGGCCGGACCGTGAGGTCGTTCACTTCCGCGTCCCGGGGCAGGTCCAGGGCCATCACAATCGTCGTGGCGACCGACTCCGGCGCGATCCACCGCGACGCGTCGTACTCCTTGCCCTCCTGCTGGTGCACCTTCGCCTGCATGGGACTGGCCGTGCGCCCGGGGTAGACCGTGGTCACCCGGACCCCGTTGCCGTGCTCCTCCCAGCGCAGGGAGTCCGCCAGCGCCTTCAACCCGTGCTTCGACGCCGCGTACGCCGACCAGTCGGCGTGCGCGTTGAGCCCCGCACCGGAGTTGACGAACACCACATGCCCCCGCGCGGCCCGCAGTTGGGGCAGGAAGTGCCGGGTCAGCTCGGCGGGAGAGACGAGGTTGACGTTGAGCTGGTGCCGCCACGTCTTCGGTGTCAGGTCGCCCACCGCGCCGAGGTCCACCACGCCCGCGATGTGCAGCAGCGAGTCCACCCGGTCGGGCAGCGTCTGGTGGGAGAAGGCCCAGGACAGCTTGTCCGGGTCCGCCAGGTCGCCGACCAGGGTCCTCGCCCCCGGGAACTCCGCCGCCAGTTCCTTCGCCCGCCCCGCGTCGCGCGCGTGCAGCACGAGGTCGTCCCCGCGCTCGTGCAGCCGGCGGGCGACGGCCGCGCCGATGCCGGAACCCGCTCCGGTGATCACATGAGTAGCCATGCGGTCATGCTCGCATCACCGGGGCGGGACGAAGAACGGCTCAGGCGACGCCCCGGCTCTCCTCCAGATACGCCATCGCCCCCACCGGCTCCTCCGCGAAGAAGACCAGGTCGGTCAGCGGGCGGGGCAGGAAGCCCTCGTCCTCCATGCGCCGGAACTGTTCCTTCAGCCCGTCGTAGAAGCCGGCGGTGTTCAGCAGGACCACCGGCATCTCGGTGTGGCCGTGCTTCTTCAGCTCCAGGATCTCGGTCGCCTCGTCGAGCGTGCCGGTGCCGCCGACCATGATGACGACCGCGTCGGCCTTCTCCAGGAGCAGCCGCTTGCGCTCGGCGAGGTCCCTGGCGACCACCATCTCGTCGGTGCCCGGCCGTGCCTTCGCCGAAAGGAACTCGACGGAGACGCCCAGCAGTCTGCCGCCCGCCTCCTGCACACCGTCGGCGACCACCTTCATCAGCCCGACGTCGGAGCCTCCCCACACCAGGGTGTGCCCGCCCTTGCCGATCAGCTTGGCGAACTCCTTCGCGGGGCCCGTGTAGCGGTCGGCGAGGTCGGCGGCGGAGAGGAAGACACAGATGTTCATGGGTCCACGTTAGGGGGCGGCACCGACATCGGGGGCCGCTCGTCCACCGGCTTCCTCCGCGACCGTCGCGCGGATCTTCGACTGGCGGTGCGGCAGGTCCTCCCAGTCGTCCATGAGACGGGCGGACAGGCCGTGTTTCCGGGCGAGTTCGACCAGGGTCTCGGTCCGGTAGTAGAAGTCCTCGTGCAGCACCTGGTGTTCGGGGCCGTCGGTGCGGCCGAAGGTGAAGTCGAAGTAGCCGCCGGGGGCGAGGACGCGGCCGACGTGGGCGAGGCACTGCTCGATGACGTGCGGCGGCGAGTGGGAGAACACGCTGTGTGCGTGGACGACGTCGAAGTACCCGGCGGGCAGGAAGGAGAAGGTGAGGTCGGCGACGAGCGCCAGATGCGGGAGCTTGGCCTGCAGGCCCTCGCGGGCGAGGGTGCGCTGGGCCTCCATGAGGATGGCGGGCGAGATGTCGATGCCGTAGTAGTTCCCGGTGTCCAGGTGGTCGATGAACAGCCGCCCGGCCCGCAGGTTCCCGCAGCCGATCTCCAGCATCCGGTGCCGTGGCTCCAGGCCGTGCCGCAGGAGGTACTCGAACTGCATCCGGCCCATGCGTTCCCACTTCTCGACCGACGGGTTGTGCCCCACGGCGGCCTCCGGGCTGCGCGCCGTGTCGGCGGCCATGACGGCGCGGTAGTAGGAGATGTGGTCACGGTGCTTGAGCTGCAGCCAGGTGTCCCGCGCCACCCGCCGGGCGTGCGCGGGCACCCGCCGGGGATGGCGCAGCGCGTAACGGACCCGATGGGTGAGACTCCGCCGATCCCTGGACACGAATCCGGCTTCCCTCCGGACCCGCTTCTCGCCCTTTCCGGACGCGCTCCCGCCCTGCGCGGGCGGGCCCGCGGCCTGCTCGGATGCCTTTCCGGGCTGCTCGGACGGGTCTATGGCTGTCATCACGGCCTCCTACGTCCCCCTGCGGCCCGTCTGGGCCTCCGGCTGGGCTCAAAGAGCCCACCAAGCAGCGTGCGCCGCGCACGCGCGGACGGCTACCCGGGGAGGGACGATCGTGGCCGTGGGCCTACGCCACGCCGGCCTTCGCGCGCGTGGTCGACGCGATCGTCGCCGACCCCACGACGCGCGAGCCGTCGTACAGGACGATCGCCTGGCCGGGGGCCACGCCCCGGACCGGCTCGGTGAAGCGGACCTGGAGGGTGTCGTCGACCAGTTCCGCGCGGACCTCGGTCTCGCCGCCGTGGGCGCGCAGCTGGGCCGTGTAGGTGCCGGGGCCGGTGGGCGCCGCGCCGCACCAGCGGGGGCGGATCGCGGTCAGGGCGTCGACGTCGAGGGCGGCCGCCGGGCCGACCGTCACCGTGTTGTCCACCGGCGAGATGTCGAGGACGTAGCGCGGCTTGCCGTCGGGTGCGGGCGTACCGATGCGCAGGCCCTTGCGCTGGCCGATGGTGTAGCCGTAGGCGCCCTCGTGGGTGCCGAGGACGTTGCCGGACTCGTCGAGGATGTCGCCCTCGGAGCGGCCCAGCCGGTGGGCGAGGAAGCCCTGGGTGTCGCCGTCGGCGATGAAGCAGATGTCGTGGGAGTCGGGCTTCTTCGCGACGGCCAGCCCCCTGCGCTCGGCCTCCGCGCGGATCTCGTCCTTCGTCGTCACCGTGTCGCCCAGCGGGAACATCGCGTGCGCGAGCTGCCTGTCGTCCAGGACGCCCAGGACGTACGACTGGTCCTTGGCCATGTCGGAGGCGCGGTGCAGTTCTCGGGTGCCGTCCTCGCGCACGATCACCTGGGCGTAGTGGCCGGTGCAGACCGCGTCGAAGCCCAGGGCGAGGGCCTTGTCGAGCAGGGCCGCGAACTTGATCTTCTCGTTGCAGCGGAGGCAGGGGTTGGGGGTGCGCCCGGCCTCGTACTCGGCGATGAAGTCCTCGACGACGTCCTCACGGAAGCGCTCGGCGAGGTCCCAGACGTAGAAGGGGATGCCGATGACGTCCGCGGCGCGGCGGGCGTCCCGGGAGTCCTCGATCGTGCAGCAGCCGCGCGCGCCGGTCCGGAACGACTGCGGGTTCGCGGACAGCGCCAGATGGACGCCCGTCACGTCGTGCCCGGCTTCCGCCGCGCGGGCGGCGGCCACGGCGGAGTCGACCCCGCCGGACATGGCGGCGAGGACACGGAGGGGGCGGGTGCGCTGCGAGATCTCAGTCATAACCCTTCAAGGGTAAGGGGCGCCGGGAACCGGAGCCCCCGAGTATCCGTTGACGGTCTCGTGGGAACGAGAAGGGCTTCGAGGAACGGGTCCGGGGCCGGCGGCGCGAACGCCTCCGGCGGCAAGGACGCCGACCGCCGCGTCGGCCGCCGCGCGCTGCTCATCGGCACGGCCGTGGCCGCCGTCGGTACGGCCGTGGTGGCGCGGGACGAGCTGACGCGCGCGTGGTGGCGGGTGCCGGGGGTCACCAAGCCGCGCAAGGACGGCGAGGTCGACTACACGGGCGCGAAGTGGGTCGCGGCGTCCGACGCGAACTGGCGACTGGCGGACCGGCCGGACGACTTCGGCATAGACATGGTGATCATCCATGTCACCCAGGGCAGCTTCGACAGCGCGGTGAAGGTCTTCCAGGACCCGGAGCACGGCGCGGCGGCGCACTACATCGTCCGCAAGGACGGCCATGTCACGCAGATGATCCGCGAGTTGGACGTGGCGTACCACGCGGGCAACCGCGACTACAACGAGCGCAGTGTCGGCATCGAGCATGAGGGTTTCGTCGAGAAGCCCGAGGACTTCACCGACGAGATGTACGAGGCCTCCGCGCGGCTGACGGCCCGGATCTGCGCGCGGTACGACATTCCTCTCGACCGCGAGCACATCCTCGGCCATGTCGAGGTCCCGGGGACGGACCACACGGACCCCGGCGAGGGCTGGGACTGGGACCGCTACATGAAGCTGGTGCGCGCGGCGGCGAAGGCCGGGACGACGGCTCCCGCCTGACCCTCGACAGCGGGGCCACAGGGGTGCGAGGGGCCGGGGACAGCGCCGCCACAGACCGCCACATCTGTGACGGGCATCACATACGCGCGTGCCGATGCCGCCCCTCCGTCCGGCGGCCGTCCGATACGTCCCGCACCCCGAACCCGACCTGCGAATCCCTCAACTCCCCTTCCACACACAGCAGTTGAGGAGGGCCGGCGCGCACGGGCAGCTCACAGCGCACTCGGCCCGCTCCTCATTTCGTCCCAGTGCTCCCACAGCCCCCCGGTCGAGCATCCCGGCTCATGACGAACAACACGGAGCGCAAGGCCGGCCACCGAGGCAAGGGCAAGGCAAGGGCTACAAGGCGGGCGCGGCGACCAACGCCTCCCACGCTGAACATCCCCGACCTGCTGGAGGCACCACCTCCGACGGCACGACCACGATCACGCTCAACGCCGACACCAGCGTCCACTTCCACGGCGCGCACATCCCGCCGGACATGGACGGCGGTCAGCAGAACGCCTACGCCGCCAGGGAGAGGACGAGACCGAGGCGTCCACCGCGCTGCCCGTCGACCCGACTGCCAGACGGGCAGCGCTCTTCAGGTCAGGCCGGCGTTGCGGGCGCGTTCCACCGCCGGGCCGATCGCCTTCGCGAGCGCCTCGACGTCCGCCTCCGTGGAGGTGTGGCCGAGGGAGAAGCGGAGGGTGCCGCGGGCCAGGTCGGGGTCGGTGCCGGTGGCGAGGAGGACATGGCTGGGCTGGGCGACGCCGGCCGTGCAGGCGGAACCCGTGGAGCACTCGATGCCCTGGGCGTCGAGGAGGAGCAGCAGCGAGTCGCCCTCGCAGCCGGGGAAGGTGAAGTGGGCGTTGGCCGGGAGGCGTCCCGCCGGGGAGGGGTCACCGCCGAGGACGGCATCCGGCACGGCCGTACGGACCGCTTCGACGAGGGCGTCGCGCAGGTCGCCGATCTCCCGGGCGAACCACTCGCGTTGCTCGGCGGCGAGCCGGCCGGCGACGGCGAAGGAGGCGACGGCGGGGACGTCGAGGGTGCCGGAGCGGACATGACGCTCCTGGCCGCCGCCGTGCAGCACGGGTACGGGGCTGTACTCGCGGCCCAGCAGCAGCGCGCCGATGCCGTAGGGGCCGCCGATCTTGTGGCCGGAAACGGTCATCGCGGCGAGGCCCGAGGCGTCGAAGTCGACCGGAACCTGACCGAAGGCCTGGACCGCGTCGGCGTGCAGCGGGACGTCGAACTCGGCTGCCACGTCGGCGAGTTCACGGACCGGCATGATCGTGCCGATCTCGTTGTTGGCCCACATCACGGTGGCCAGGGCGACATCGTCGGGGTCGCGGGCGATGGCCTCGCGGAGGGCTTCGGGGTGGACTCGGCCGTACGGGTCGACCGGGAGGTACTCGACGGTGGCGCCCTCGTGTTCGCCGAGCCAGTGCACGGCGTCGAGGACCGCGTGGTGCTCGACGGGGCTCGCGAGGACCCGGGTGCGGGCCGGGTCCGCGTCGCGGCGGGACCAGTACAGCCCCTTCACGGCGAGGTTGTCGGCCTCGGTGCCGCCGGAGGTGAGGACCACCTCGCTGGGGCGGGCCCCGAGGGCCTCGCCGAGGGTTTCGCGGGCCTCCTCGACGGTGCGCCGCGCTCGGCGGCCGGAGGCGTGCAGCGAGGAGGCGTTGCCGGTGACGCTCAGCTGGGCGGTCAGGGCCTCTGCCGCCTCGGGGAGCATCGGGGTGGTCGCCGCGTGGTCGAGGTAAGCCATGGTGAGCCGATTCTACGGGGCCGTGTCCGGGCGACCTCGGGGTGCTCCGGGGTGGACCGGGGGTTTCCGGCCTCAGATGCTCCAGGACACCGTGTTCGTCGTCTGCATCAGGGTGGCGAGGACGACCAGGTCGGCGATGCCCAGGCCGAGGCCCAGGAAGGCGCGGCCCCGTCGTGTCGTGCCGCGCTTGAGGGCCACCGCCGCGAGGACGATCGCGATCGGGCCGAGGAAGAGGTTCAGGACGAGGAGGCCCAGGAGGCCGAGGACGAAGGAGGCGACGGCCATGCCGTCGGCGTCACGGCCTCGGGGGCGGGCGGTGGTGCTTCCGGTCTGCTGGCGCGGGGCGGTGAGCTGCATGGTCGGTCTGCTCCCAACGGGTTTCCGGGGGACGGTCGTCAGTCGATGGCGTCGGAGTCAGTGGCGGGATCGGTGGCGGTGGCGGTGGCGGTGGCGCGGTGAACGGTCAGTGCGTGCCGCGGCCGCGGCGGGCGTGGCGCTCGCGGTACGCGAAGATCGCCAGCCAGAGGGCGATACCGACGGCCAGGACGGTCGAGACGGCCGGCGGCACATGCGCCACGGTGCCCAGGACGACACCCAGCAGCAGAAGTGCGGCGACGAGGAACAACATCGTGGGAACGCCTCTCGTTACAGTTGGGTGAACGGTTGTAGTTACACTTGTTCACTGACTGCCAAGCCTAGCGCGCCTCCCGGCTTTGCAATTACGGAGAACAGTTGTTAACTGCATGGCATGAGTCACACTTTCGGCGTCCGGCAGGTGCAGAAGCAGAAGACGCGGCGGGCGCTCATGGACGCCGCCCTCGCCCTGCTGGAGGAGCAGAGCCTCAGCAGCCTGGGACTTCGCGAGGTCACCCGGGCCGTGGGGGTCGCCCCCACCGCGTTCTACCGACACTTCCGGTCGACCGCGGACCTCGGTGTCGCGCTGGTCGAGGAGGCGCTCGGCAGTCTGCACCCCGTGCTGGCGGATCTGATGTCGGCGGTGGGCGACAGTGACGAACTCATCGAGCGCGCCGTGGATCTGATCGCCCGCCACGTCGACGGGTACCCCGCACACGTCCGGTTCATCGCGCGGGAACGGCACAGCGGGGTCCAGCCGGTACGGGACGCGATCCAGGGGCAACTGGCCCGGTTCGCCGAGGAGGTGCGCGGCGAGCTGGCCAAGCGGCCGGAGACCGCGGGGTGGACCGACGACGACCGGCTGATGCTCGCGGGCCTGTACGTCGATCAGATGCTGATGACCGCCTCACTGTTCCTGGAGGCCCAGCGCGAACCGGAGGAAGAACGCCGGCGGGTGACCCGCCTGGCGAGCCGCCGGATGCGACTGATCAGCATCGGCTGTCGCCACTGGCTGGACTGACCTCCGCGCACACGACAGGGAGGGCGCGCCCGAACACATCGGGCGCGCCCTCCCTGTGATCCACCGCGCCGGTCAGCTGCCCTCGGCCGCCGACGCCGACGCCTCCTGGCTCGGCGCGCCGCTCGGCGCCCCGCTCGGCGGCTGGCCGCCCTGGCCGCCCCCGGGGCCGCCGCAGCCGCCACCGCCACCGGGGCCGCCGCTCTGGCCGCCACCGCCCGGGGCACCGCTGGGCGCGCCGGACGGCTGCCCGGAAGGGGCGCCCGAGGGAGCACCGGACGGCTCCTGCCCGTCGGCCGATGGCGCACCCGAGGGAGCGCCCGACGGAGGCGCACAGCTCTGCTGCTGACCCGAGTTGCCGTTGTTCGAGGTGGACGACGACGAGTCGCCGGAGCCGCACGCCACCAGGAAGAGGGGTGCGGCCGCCAGCAGGGCGACGGCGGGGACGAGACGTGCACGCTTCATGAGAGACAACTCCAAGAACGATGAGGGAGTTCGTGAGCGGCATCGAATCAACTCAGCTTGGGGCTCCCTTGAGTTCGCGCTGTGCCATCCCTGTGCGAACGGCAAAGCGATCACCAACGTCCCCTCGGCACCCGGCACCCGGCACCCGGCACCCGGCACCCGGCGCCTCAGTCCGACAGCCTGGCCCTCGCCAGCTGGCGCGACTGGGCGACCAGGCGGTCGGCGCTGTCCCAGACCTCGGCGTCCTCCTCCAGGAAGCCCCCGGCGAGATTGCGGGTGGTGATGGCGACCCGCAGCGGTCCCGGCGCCGGACGGCACCGGATGTGCACGGTCAGCTCGACCGTCGGGACCCAGCCCTTCAGGCCCATCTCGAAGGCGGTCGGCGGCAGCGCGTCCACCGCGAGGAGCAGGGAGAACGGGTCGGCGTCACGGCCGTCGGCGAGCCCGAACCACGACCGCATCTCGCCCTTGCCGGAGGGCGCGCCGAGGGCCCAGCCCAGGGTCGCGGGGTCGAGCTTCAGGAACAGCCGATCGGCGATGGCGGAGCCACCGGGCACGGGGCCGGGGGCGTCCTGCGGGCCGAAGCACTGCTCGATCGGCGGGATCGCGGGCGGCTTCGCCGTCGTCCGGACGTCGTCCGGGAGGGAGTCCAGGTCGCCGTAGGAGGCGAGGACGCGTATCCGCTCGATCTCGCGGCCCTCGTCGTCGTACTGGAAGAGGGACGCCTGGCCGGTCGAGAGGGTCCGGCCGGTGCGGACGACGTCCGTGCGGACGACCGCGGGGCCGGGCTGGGACGCGGTCAGGTAGTACGCGGAGATCGTGAACGGGTCGCCGTGCGGGAGCGCGTCGGCGAGGGCGCGGCCCAGGACGGCCAGGAGGTAGCCGCCGTTGACGGCGCCGATGATCGTCCAGCCGGCGGAGAGGTCGATGTCGTAGACGCCGGGCGCCCGCCGGGTGAGCGCGGTGTCCCGGTCGAACTCGCTGTCGCCGACGGTGGCCTGTACGGAAGCTGCTTCGGGCATGGATGAACCGTACAACAGGTCGTTACTAAGCGGTAGCTTTATGCCCCGCACCTCCTATGCCCCGCATCTCCTATGCCTCACGCCTCCTCGACGGCGGCGGACCTCCTGTTCCACGCGCGCGGCGCCCGCCAGTGGTAGCGCATCGCCAGCAGCCGCAGGACGAAGGCCGTGATCGCGGCGAGGGCCGAGGTGACGGGGTTCAGGGCGTCCTGGCTGATGCACAGGACGACCAGGCCGGCGCCGACCATCGCGGGCACCGCGTACAGGTCGCGGTCCCAGCGCAGCAGCGAGGGGACCTCGTTGGCGAGGACGTCCCGCAGCACACCTCCGCCGACCGCCGTGGCGAGGCCGAGAGTTGCGGAGGCGGTCAGGCCGAGCCCGTAGTCGTACGCCTTCGTCGTGCCCGCGACACAGAAGAGGCCGAGGCCGGCGGCGTCGAAGACGTTCACCCCGGTCTGGATGCGCTCCACGTGCGGGTGGAGGAAGAAGACGAGGAGGGCGGCGAGCAGCGGAGTGAGGAAGTAGCCGAGGTCGGTGAAGGCGGCCGGCGGTACGGCGCCGATGATCAGGTCTCGGAACAGGCCGCCGCCGAGCGCGGTGACCTCGGCGAGGACGGCGATGCCGAAGATGTCGAAGTTCTTGCGGACGGCCAGGAGCGCACCGGAGATGGCGAAGACGAAGATGCCGATCAGGTCGAGCGGGTAGGGGGACACCCGTACATTCTGCCCCGTAAACAAGTGTGCGCCTTGCAATGCAAGGCGCACACCGTCTGGCATCAGTCTTTACCGGGCTCCTCGGGGCCCTCGGGCTCCTTGGCCGCCTCGGGCTCCTTGGCCGCCTCGGGCTTCTCGGCCGCCTCGGGCTTCTCGGGGGCCTCGGGCTTCTCGGGGGCCCCCGGCTTCTCGGGGGCTTCAGGCGCCTCCGGCTCCGCCGCCTTCTTCACCGTGTCCGGCACCAGTTCGCCCGCTTCCTTCGCGGCCGTCAGCAGGACGACGTCCTGCGGCTGCTGGTCCTCGAAGTTCTCCGGGTGGTGGCAGGCGACCCGCTGGCCCGGCTTCAGCTCGGCGAGCGGCGGCTCGGTGGTCTTGCAGACCTGGGTGGCCTTCCAGCACCGGGTGTGGAAGCGGCAACCGCTCGGCGGCGCGATCGGCGAGGGCACGTCGCCCTTGAGCAGGATGCGCTCGCTCTTGGCGCCCCGGCGCGACGGGTCCGGGATCGGCACGGCCGACAGCAGCGCCTTGGTGTACGGGTGCATCGGCGCCGCGTACAGCGAGTCCCGGTCGGCCAGCTCGACGATCTTGCCGAGGTACATCACCGCGATGCGGTCGGAGACGTGGCGGACCACGGACAGGTCGTGCGCGATGATCACGTACGTCAGGCCGAGCTCGTCCTGGAGGTCGTCCATCAGGTTGACGACCTGGGCCTGGATCGACACGTCGAGCGCGGAGACCGGCTCGTCCGCGACGACCATCCGGGGCTTGAGGGCGAGCGCGCGGGCGATGCCGATGCGCTGGCGCTGACCGCCGGAGAATTCGTGCGGGTAGCGGTTGTAGTGCTCGGGGCTCAGGCCCACCAGCTCCAGCAGGCGCTGGACCTCCTTCTTCACCCCACCCTCGGGCTCCACGCCCTGGAGCTTGAAGGGCGCCGAGACGATGGTGCCGATGGTGTGCCGGGGGTTCAGCGAACCGTACGGGTCCTGGAAGATCATCTGGATGTCGCGGCGCAGCGGGCGCATGCCGGCGGTCTTCAG
Source organism: Streptomyces sp. SP18BB07 (assembly GCF_036322545.1). Taxonomy (NCBI): domain Bacteria; kingdom Bacillati; phylum Actinomycetota; class Actinomycetes; order Kitasatosporales; family Streptomycetaceae; genus Streptomyces; species Streptomyces sp. SP18BB07. The sequence goes on along the minus strand of NZ_JAQYWT010000275.1, from coordinate 10,674 downwards.
GTGCGTGATGTCCGTACCGTCGAACTCGACCTTCCCGCCGGAGGGTTCGAGGAGGCGGGTGATGAGCCGGCCCATGGTCGACTTGCCGCAGCCGGACTCGCCGACGACGCCGAGAGTCTCGCCCCGGCGGACCTCGAAGTCGATGCCGTCGACGGCCTTGACCGCCCCGACCTGCCGCTGGAGCAGGCCCTTCTTGATGGGGAAGTGCTTGACCAGGCCCTCGACCCTGAGCAGCGGTTTCTCGTCGGCGTCGGCGCGCGGGGCCGGCACGGCGGCCCGGGTCTCAGTCTCGCTCACAGCTTCGGCGCAATCTCTTCGGTCCAGATCCGCGTACGGTCCTCCTGCGACAGGTGGCAGGCGGTGAAGTGCCGGCCGCCGACCTCGCGCAGGTCGGGGCGCTCGGTGCGGGTGATGTTGTCCTTGGGGACGTCCGCGTAGGGGCAGCGCGGGTTGAAGGCGCAGCCCGAGGGGACGTTGATAAGGCTCGGCGGCTGGCCCTTGACCGGGATGAGCCGGTCGGTCTGGGCGCGGTCGATACGCGGCATCGAACCGAGCAGGCCCCAGGTGTAGGGGTGCTGCGGCTGGTGGAAGATGTCGTCGACCGGGCCGCGCTCCACACAGCGGCCGCCGTACATCACCAGGATGTCGTCGGCGATCTCGGCGACCACACCGAGGTCGTGCGTGATGATGATGACCGCCGATCCGAACTCCTTCTGCAGGTCCCGGATCAGGTCGAGGATCTGCGCCTGCACGGTCACGTCGAGCGCGGTGGTGGGCTCGTCGGCGATCAGCAGTTCGGGGTTGTTGACCAGGGCCATGGCGATCATGGCGCGCTGGCGCATACCGCCGGAGAACTCGTGCGGGTAGCCGTCGACCCGCTTGTGGGGCTCCGGGATGCCGACGCGGTCGAGGAGTTCGATCGCGCGCTTGCGGGCGACCTTCTTGCTGACGTCGTGGTGGACCCGGTAGGCCTCCACGATCTGGCTGCCGACCTTGTAGTACGGGTGCATCGCGGACAGCGGGTCCTGGAAGATCATCGCCATGTCGCGGCCGCGCAGCCGGCGTACCTCGTCGGGGCTCGCCCCGACGAGTTCCTTGCCGTCGAGCCAGATCTCGCCGGACATCTGGACGTTCTTGCCGCGTGCCCCGAGCCGGTGCAGGCCCATGATCGCCAGCGAAGTGACCGACTTGCCGGAACCGGACTCGCCCACGATGCCGAGGGTCTTGCCCTTCTCCAGCTGGAAGGAGAGACCGTCGACGGACTTGACCAGACCGTCGTCGGTGGGGAAGTGGACCTTGAGGTCGCGCACTTCGAGGAACGCCTCGGGGGTGTCCCCCGCGCGTGCGGGCTCGCCGACGGCGGCCCCGGTCTTGGACAGTTCGGTCACGAGAGCCTCACCCGCGGGTCGATCGTGGCGTACAGCAGGTCCACCACAAGGTTCATGAAGACGACGAAGAACGCCGCGAGCAGGGTCACCCCGAGGATCGGGGGCAGGTCGTTGGCGCTGATCGACTGGACCGCGTACTCACCGATGCCGTGCAGGGAGAACACGGTCTCGGTGATGAGGGCACCGCCGAGGAGCAGTCCGACGTCCATGCCGAAGACCGTCACCAGCGGGGTCAGCGCGGCCCGCAGACCGTGCTTGACGACCACGTTGCGCTCGCGCAGGCCCTTGGCCCGTGCGGTGCGGATGTAGTCCTCGTTCATCGTCTCCAGCATGCCCGAGCGGGTGAGCCGGGCGTAGATGGCGGAGTAGAGGAGCGCCAGCGAGCACCACGGCAGGAAGAGGGTGTTGGCCCACTGCGAGGGGTTCTCGGTGAAGGGGACGTACGTCCTGCCGAAGATCTCCAGCTGGTAGCTGAACAACAGCAGGGCCAGCTGACCGGTGAAGAACATGGGCAGGGAGACGCCGGCGAGGGCCACGCCCATGGCGGCCCGGTCGAAGAACGAGCCGGGCTTCAGGGCCGAGATGACACCGGCGATGATGCCGCCCAGCAGCCACAGCACAGCGGCACCGGCTGCGAGCGAGATCGTCACGGGGAGCCGGCTGGTGAGCTGCGGCCAGACCTCCAGGTGGTCCTTGAAGGAGTAGCCGAAACAGGGCGCGTCGCAGCGGACCGTGGTGGGACCGAGGTCGTACGTGGCACCGGAGACGATCCCCTTGAGGAAGTTCCAGTACTGCTCGTAGACCGGCTGGTCCAGGCCGAGGTTCCGCTTGACCGCCGCGATGTCCTCGGGTGTGGGGTTCTTGCCGATGTACTGCTGTGCCAGCTGGTCGACGGACTGCCCGGCGAGCTTCGGCAGGATGAAGAAGATGCCGAAGGTGACCGCGGTGACGACGAGCAGCAGGATCACCGCCGCGATCGTCCGGCGGATGATGTACGAGATCACGAGGACCGGCGCCGGCGCCCGCGGGTGTGTTCACCCGCGGGCGCCAATGCCTTCACCTGCCTTCCGGGGCTACTTCTTTTCCTTGGCACCGATGTTGAGGTAGTCGTACTGACCGCTGAAGGCCGCGGACGACACCAGGTTGGTGGCGTACGGCGAGCGGTACAGCAGGACCTTGAAGTAGGTCAGCGGCACGATGGCGGCCTGCTCCATGACCTTCTTGTCGACCTCGGTGTACGCGGCGGTGCGGGCGGCCTCATCGGTGTTGCCGATCGCGTCGTCGAGCAGCTTGTTGATCGCCGGGTCGTCCAGCTCCGACAGGTTGGTGTTGCCGGACTGGCCGATGGCCTTGCCGTGCACGATCTGCTGCAGGAAGCCGTAGCCGGTCGGCCAGTCGGCGCCCCACTGCATCATGATCAGGCCGATGTTGTTCTTCTTGTTGAACGCGGGCACGCCCGCGTAGTCCGAGAAGTACTTGCCCGACGGGTACTGCTTGATGTCGGCCTCGATGCCGACCTTCTTCAGCGCCTCGACGATCGCGGTGGCCGCGTCGACCTCGCCCTGCCGGTCGGTGCGGGCGGAGATGGAGGTCTTGAAGCCGCCCTCCTTGCCACAGGCCTTCAGGTGCTCCTTGGCCTTGGCGACGTCACCCTTGCTGTCCGGGGTGGCGTACGTGTCGGCCTTCTCGTAGCCCGAGACATCGGTGGGCAGGACGGTGGAGGCGATGTCACCGCGGTACGGACCACCCATCGCGGTCTGCACGGCGGTCTTGTCGATCGCGTACTGGACGGCCTTGCGGCACTCGACGTTGTCGAACGGCGCCACCTTGGTGTTGATCGCCGTGTAGACGAGACGGCCGCCGGGCGTGTTGTCCGTGTTGGCGAGCTGGTCCTTGTCCTTCAGGATCTGCGCCTGCGTCTGCTGGTCGACACCGGTGCCCTGAATGTCGATCATGGTGTCGCCGGCCATCACGTCCTTGTCGATGGTGGCCTTGTTGACCTTCAGGTTCACCACGATCTTGTCCGGGTACTGCTTGCGCAGCGGGTCCGTCTTGGCGTCCCACTGGTCATTGCGCACCAGGACGATCTGCTTGCCCTCCTCGTACTTCTCGAACTTGTACGAGCCGGAGGAGACGACCTTCTTGGTGTAGTCGACGCCGGTGTCCTTGGCCTTCGGCACCGGAGCCGTCTGCGGCATGGTGGCCAGGTAGTCGAACTCGGAGAACGGCTTGTTCAGCTTGAAGACGATGGTGTGGTCGTCCGGGGTCTCTATGGACGAGATGCCCTTGTCGCTCTTGTCCTCGTAGGGGCCCTTGTACTTGTCCGGGTCGTCCAGCATCTGCTGGAAGTAGTTCGGACCGAGGGACAGCACGTCACGCGCGAAGTTCGAACGCTCCACGGCGTACTTGACGTCCTTGGAGGTAACCGCGGTGCCGTCCTCGTACTTGACGCCCTGGCGGATCTTGTACGTCCAGGTCTTGCCGCCGTCGCTGGGCGTGCCCTTGCTCTCGGCGAGGTCCGGGACGATCTCGTTGCCCGCCTCACCGGCGGCCGGCTTGAACGTCATCAGCGGACGCGCGTAGAGGCGGCTGAAGTTGAAGCCGTACGCGTAGTACATGTTGCCCGGGTCGAGGGACTCGGGGGCGTCGGAGCTGGCGTAGGTGACCGTGCCGCCCTTCGCCGTGGACTCGTTGACGACACCCTTGGTCGCGGCGTTGGCGCCGGCGCCCTTGGGGGTGTCCGTACCGTCTTCCGCCTTGCTGCAGGCGGACAGGAGCAGGCCGGCGCTGCTCACAACCGCGACAGCGGCCATTGCTGACCTTCGCATGATGGTCGGTTTCCCCTTCGTAGTTGGACAGTTGTGTGGGACGACGGCCGCAGACGTCAGCGGCTGCGGGGGTCGAGGGCGTCCCGGAGGCCGTCACCGAGGAGGTTGAAGGCCAGCACCGTGATGAAGATCGCGAGGCCGGGAACGATCATGTACTGCGGATCGACCTCGAAGAAGTCGACCGCCTGGTTGAGCATTCCGCCCCAGGAGGCCTGCGGCGGCTGGATCCCGACCCCGAGGAAGCTGAGCGACGCCTCGAAGATGATGTTGGTCGGGATGAGCAGGGTCGAGTAGACGATGATCGGCGCGACGAGGTTGGGCAGCAGTTCCTTGAACAGGACGTACGGGCCGCCCGCGCCCATCCCGCGCGAGGCGTCGATGAACTCCCGCTCGCGCAGCGCCAGGGTCTGACCGCGCACGATGCGTCCCATGTACGGCCAGTTGAAGAAGCCGATGACGAAGATCAGCACCGAGATGTGCAGCGGCAGTCCCTCGAGGCCGAAGGCGCCGCCCTGGAGCGTCGCGGAGATGGCGATGGCGAACAGCAGCAGCGGGAACGCCAGGAAGGTGTCCATCAGCCGGCTCACGACCGTGTCGACCCGGCCGCCGTAGTAGCCGGCGACCAGGCCGAGCACCACGCCGATGGCGTTGGACAGGATCGTCGCGCCGAAGGCCACCACCAGGGAGACCCAGGAGCCCTCCAGGATGCGGGCGAGGATGTCGCGGCCGAACTTCGGCTCGACACCGAGCGGGTGGTCCCAGCTCATCCCGCCGAAGTCACCCTTCGGCAGGGAGGTGTTGGGGTCGATCAGGTCCTGGTTGAAGGCGTTGGGGTCGAGCCCCAGCATCGACTGCAGCGGCCGGGAGAGGGCCGCGATCAGGATCAGCAGGACGACGATGATGCCGCCGGCGACCGCCACCTTGTCGCGCTTGAAGCGGGTCCAGGCGATCTGGCCGAGCGAACGGCCCTCGATCTTCTTGGCCTCGACACCTGCCAGCACGGCCTCGGGCTGTGCCTCGGCCTGCGATCCGGTCGTCTCAATGGGTGCGGTCATCGTCCCTCGTGCTTGCCCGTGCCGGTGGTTGCCGACTGTGCCTGGCGGCCGCCCGGGTCTGCGGTGCGGTCCGTCACCACTGCTTCTCTTGCTCTGTGACTACTGATGGGTACGAGAGGGAGGTACGGCACCGAACTTCACCGCATGAACAGCGTGTTCGCCGGATCCCCCCATCGCTCTGGGGGAGTCTTCAACGGCCGCGCGATCAGGCACCAGACTTGGCGGCGAATGTATGCGCAACCGTGATGTGGCCAGCAGGGTTCCGCTATGCGGACGTGACGCTCTGTTGAGCGGTGGACACCACGCTCACCCCGGCTCAGTAGCCGCTCGGGTAGCCGTATCCGCCCGCCGCCGGGGCCTGAGCGGGCGCCGCGTGGGCCTCTCGGTCGTAGAAGGGGCGGGCGCCCGCGCGCAGCCACATGGCGACCGGGTCGTACTCGTCGGACATGGCGACGGTGGAGACGGGCAGCCCGTCCGGGACCGCGCCGATGGACTGCTGCATCATGGCCCGCACCGAGTCGACGGCCGGCGGCGAGGTGTCGTACACGTCGAGGCCGATGGCGAGGTACGGCGCGCCGAGCGCGGGCTGCACCCAGGCGCGGCGCAGGGAGCGCACGGCGGGCGTGCGGTGGGCGTTCTGCGTCAACAGGGCGTAGAACTGCGGGATCTCGATGGCAGGCTCGGACAGCCTGAGCGGGCCGGCCGGCTGTCGCTCCAGGCCCGTGGCGATCCGGCGCAGGTCGAGCCAGGGGATGCCGACGCCGCCGCCGGGCGCGTGCGGGTTGAGCCAGAGGCCGTAGTGGTCGGGGTAGAGGGTGCGGGCCACGTCGAGGCCGTCGACCACCTCGTAACTGCGGTTCCAGCCACTGGCGGAGAGCTCCTGGGCGGAGGTCACGCAGGGGGCGTAGTTGAACCCGTCGACCTCCATGTTCCCGTACTGGGCGTCCGGGGAGCCGGCCTGGCCGTGCCAGAGCAGCATCCAGATCTGGCCGGAGGACGGGGTGGCGAGGGCACGCAGCAGCGCCTCGTAGGCGTCGTAACGCCCGGGCGTCACCTGCCGCAGCATGTGCTCGACCTGCCCGGTGGCGATGCTGCCGCTCACGTTGGCCGTCCTTCGTGTTGGACCCTGGTTATAGGAGACAGCTTAGGTGGTGCGCTGGTTGAGCCGGTGAGGGCTCGGGGGGTGCGGTGATCTGCGGACTACGGGTCGTGTGTGGTTGATCGCTCCCCCACGCTCGACTGCGCTCGAGCGGGAGGGACCCCCATCGCGGCGGAGCCGCATGGGAACACAGCCCCGCGCCCCTGACGGGGCGCCGATCAGTACCCCTGCTGGAAGAACGGCCGTACCTTTTCGCGGAGCCAGTCGCCGACCGGGTCCTGCGCCACGTCCAGGAAGACCATGTTGACCGGCCAGGGGACGGGGGTCTTGGCGAGGGCCCGGCCGAGGGCGGCGAGGGGGAGGGAGCGGTCGGCCTCCCAGGAGGCCAGTTCGACGCCGATGAACATCACGGGGTCGGCGGTCTCGATGGTGGCGAGGCAGCGGCGGGCGGAGAGGACGACCCCGGTGCCGGCGAACTCGGCGGAGGCCGCGGCCAGGAAGTCCACCGGGTCGTCCTGCCAGTCCGGTTCGTAGAGGCGGACGCGGGCGCCGCTCGCCGATCCGTCCAGCGGGGTCCGCCCGGCCCGGCACAGCTCGGCCACGGCGGGCGGCGGCAGCGGGATGCCCACGACGCCGTCGGGGTTGAGGGCGAGCCCGATCTGCGGGGGCAGGCCCCGCGCGAACTCGACGGCCGGGGCGATCGTGTACGACATGTGGTTGCCGACGACCTGGCGGAACTGCTCCTCGGAGCTGAAGACCGGCACGTACGCCTGCCCGTCGAACTCCATCGTCGGCAGGTCGAGCTGACCGCTCTGCGGGCCGCCGCCCTCCGGCAGCGGCACCCAGACGAAGCTGCGGGCCAGCACCTCCACGATCCGCGCCCCGGCCTGGGGCACCCCGAGCGAGGCGGACAGCACCTCCTCCAGCTCGTTGCCGGGCCATCCGCCGTGCCCATGGGGATACGCCTGTGCCGGAAAGTCCGCCGGGAAGTCCATCTGCTGCCTACCGCTTTGCTCCGTGATGCTGTTGTCCCTGCACCTTAATTGCTTCCGGGGCGGGGGCGCGCCCTTCAGGAGCGCGGGAAGTGGATCCGCTTCAGGACATCGGCGGCGGCCCGGTCGATGAGGACGGCCGCCCCGCAGCCCTCCGGCAGCCTCCCCTTCTCCACCGCCCGCAGCAGCCGGGTCATCGCCCCCCTGTGCCGCGCGAAGGCGTACCGGGAGACGCCCCGTCCCCGCTCCCGCTGTCCGTCCCGGGCCTCACCGGGAGTGACGTCCAGCAACAGCAGGTGAAGCGTGCCGCCCCGGCGGCGGGCCTCGCGCGCGAGCCAACTGCGCACCCACGCCTGCGCCCCGCAGTCGTGCACGACGACGCCCTCCCCCGAGCGGAGGGCGCGTCGCAGCGCGGCGTAGTGCGCGAGGCGCACGAAGGGGCGGTAGACCGCGTACGGCAGATGACGGCCGAAGCGGGCGTCGAAGCGGTCGCGGGTGTCCTGGGAGTCGATGCGGACGCCGGGCACCGCCCGCCGCATCAGGGTCGACTTGCCGCTGCCGGGGAGCCCGGTGACCACCACCAGGTCGTCAGGGCCGAAGGTCAGCTCGTGGGGGCTGCGCCCGGAACGCGCCCGGAGGTCGCGGACGACCGCCCTCGGGAACGGGCCGCACGCCGCGCCGGACGGTGCGACGGGCTGCTTGGGCATCGCGATGCCCGACGTCGTCGCGTACGCCGTGGTCCTGTTCACCGTGATCGTCCTCTCCGGGGGTATGGAGGTCCCATCCCCACAGACTGTAAAGAGAAGGTAATGCCCGATCCCTCCTGGTTCAGTCCTCGTATTGCCACAAGAGTGCTACGGGCCGCTGTGTCTGCCTTGAAAGCTCCCCCTGCCGCACCACGTCGATGCGTGCGATGATGTCCGCGCCAACTGCATACCGGCCGCTTGAATCCGCGCGGGAGAGTCCCCGGCAGCACATCGCTGGGGCGCCGAAGGAGCAAGTCCCTCCCTTGAATCTCTCAGGCCCAGATACCGCGCGGGCGAGGCACATCTGAAAAGCGGGCCGTACCTCCCTTCCGCGGGGGGCGGCTCCACCCACGGTGCAAGTCACGACCACCGGTACGTACGGTCGTGGTGAACCTCTCAGGTTCCGATGACAGATGGGGAGGAATGTCCTCACCTGTCGCCTGTCATGCCCTGGGAGCGGAAACCGATGAGCAGCAGCCCCACCACTGGACCGCGCCGTACCGCGCTCGATGCCCTGCACCGCTCGCTCGGTGCGACGATGACCGACTTCGCGGGCTGGGACATGCCGCTGCGCTACGGCTCCGAGCGGGACGAGCACCTCGCCGTCCGCACGAAGGCCGGACTCTTCGACCTGTCCCACATGGGCGAGATCACCGTCACCGGACCGCGGGCCGCCGCCCTGTTGGACTACGCCCTCGTGGGCAACATCGGGAGCGTCGGCGTCGGCCGTGCCCGCTACACCATGATCTGCCGCGAGGACGGCGGCATCCTCGACGACCTGATCGTCTACCGGCTGGCCGAGACCGAGTACCTGGTCGTCGCGAACGCCTCCAACGCCCAGGTGGTGCTGGACGCGCTCGTCGAACGTTCCGCCGGGTTCGACGCCGAGGTGCGCGACGACCGGGACGCGTACGCGCTGCTGGCCGTGCAGGGCCCCGAGTCGCCCGGGATCCTGGCCTCCCTCACCGACGCCGACCTCGACGGGCTGAAGTACTACGCGGGGCTGCCGGGCACGGTCGCCGGGGTCCCCGCGCTGATCGCGCGCACCGGGTACACCGGCGAGGACGGCTTCGAGCTGTTCGTGAAGCCGGAGCACGCGGTCGAGCTGTGGCAGGCGCTGACCAAGGCGGGCGAGGGCGTCGGCCTGGTCCCCTGCGGACTGTCCTGCCGGGACACCCTCCGCCTGGAGGCGGGCATGCCGCTGTACGGGCATGAGCTGACCGAGGAGCTGACGCCGTTCGACGCCGGTCTCGGCCGGGTCGTGAAGTTCGAGAAGGAGGGCGACTTCGTGGGCCGCCAGGCTCTGCGCGAGGCCCTCGAGAACCTCCACCACGACGAGCCGCGCGTCCTCGTCGGTCTGGTCGCCGAGGGCCGCCGGGTGCCGCGCGCCGGGTACCCGGTGGTCGCCGGCGGCGAGGTGATCGGCGAGGTCACCTCCGGCGCCCCCTCCCCCACCCTGGGCAAGCCGATCGCCATGGCCTACGTCGACGCCGCGCACTCCGCGCCGGGCACGGCCGGTGTGGGCGTGGACATCCGGGGCAGCCACGAGCCGTACGAGGTCGTGGCGCTGCCGTTCTACAAGCGGCAGAAGTAGACACTGGGCGCGATGTCGCCCGCCCCCGAGCGTGACACTGGGCACATTCGCGCTGCTCAACAGCGGTTTCAGCAGTCCCCCCTTCATCACCACTCCCTCGCGTACAGGAGAATTCAGGCCATGAGCAACCCCCAGCAGCTGCGCTACAGCAAGGAGCACGAGTGGCTGTCGGTCGCCGAGGACGGCGTCTCGACGGTCGGCATCACGGAGTTCGCGGCGAACGCGCTCGGCGATGTCGTCTACGCCCAGCTCCCCGAGGTGGGCTCCACGGTGACCGCGGGCGAGACCTGTGGCGAACTGGAGTCCACGAAGTCGGTCAGCGACCTGTACTCGCCGGTCTCCGGTGAGATCACCGAGATCAACGAGGACGTCGTGAGCGACCCGTCGCTGGTGAACACCGCCCCGTTCGAGGGCGGGTGGCTGTTCAAGGTACGCGTCGCGGAGGAGCCGGACGATCTGCTCTCCGCCGACGAGTACGTCGCCCACACCGCCGGCTGAGAAGACGAGGTCGTACGCATGTCGCTTCTGAACACGCCCCTGCACGAGCTGGACCCGGACGTCGCCGCCGCCGTCGACGCCGAGCTGCACCGCCAGCAGTCCACCCTGGAGATGATCGCCTCGGAGAACTTCGCTCCGACCGCCGTCATGGAGGCGCAGGGCTCGGTCCTCACCAACAAGTACGCCGAGGGCTACCCGGGCCGCCGCTACTACGGCGGCTGCGAGCACGTCGACGTCGCCGAGCAGATCGCCATCGACCGGGTGAAGGACCTGTTCGGCGCCGAGTACGCCAACGTGCAGCCGCACTCCGGCGCCTCCGCCAACCAGGCCGCCCTCTTCGCCCTGGCCCAGCCCGGCGACACCATCCTCGGCCTGGACCTGGCGCACGGCGGTCACCTCACCCACGGGATGCGGCTGAACTTCTCGGGCAAGCAGTTCGAGGTCGTCGCCTACCACGTGGACACCGCGACCGGT